>NZ_CAJRAF010000002.1:3620000-3956981 GCF_907164905.1 Dyadobacter sp. CECT 9275
CTGGGCTGGACTGGTGAGAAAAGCAAATGTAGGCATAAGTAACGATAATGCGGATGAGAAATCCGCACACCGAAAGACTAAGGATTCCTCCGCTATGCTAATCAACGGAGGGTTAGGCGGGGCCTAAGGTACAGCCGACAGGCGACTACCGATGGACAGCAGGTTAATATTCCTGCCCTTGCAATGAGTGTGAAATAGTGACGGAGTGCCGTGGATGGTACGTACTGACGGAATAGTGCGTTGAGCAGAGCCTACGGGCGAAGCGAATCATCGAAGATACTTCCAAGAAAAGCTATTGAAACATCAGCTTATTGCAACCCGTACCGTAAACCGACACAGGTAGTCGAGAAGAATATTCTAAGGTGCTCGAGTGAATCACGGCTAAGGAACTCGGCAAATTAACCCTGTAACTTCGGGAGAAGGGGAGCCTCCTCGCAAGAGAGGCCGCAGAGAAATGGCCCAGGCGACTGTTTAGCAAAAACACAGGGCTCTGCCAAAACGCAAGTTGACGTATAGGGCCTGACACCTGCCCGGTGCTGGAAGGTTAAGAGGGGATGTCATCGCAAGAGAAGCATTGAATCGAAGCCCCAGTAAACGGCGGCCGTAACTATAACGGTCCTAAGGTAGCGAAATTCCTTGTCGGGTAAGTTCCGACCTGCACGAATGGTGTAACGATCTGGGCACTGTCTCGGCCGTGAGCTCGGTGAAATTGTAGTAGCGGTGAAGATGCCGCTTACCCGCCACGGGACGGAAAGACCCCGTGCACCTTTACTATAGCTTTGCATTGTTTTCGGGTCAGGGATGTGTAGGATAGGTGGGAGGCTGTGAGCCGGTGTCGCCAGGCATCGGGGAGCCAACGTTGAAATACCACCCTTCGCTGGCCTGGGATCTAACTGCTCAATGAGCAGGACCGTGCATGGTGGGTAGTTTGACTGGGGTGGTCGCCTCCAAAAGTGTAACGGAGGCTTCCAAAGGTCTGCTCAACACGCTTGGTAACCGTGTGTGGAGTGCAATAGTACAAGCAGGCTTGACTGCGAGATCGACGGATCGAGCAGGTGGGAAACCAGGGTATAGTGATCCGGTGGTTCTGTATGGAAGGGCCATCGCTCAAAGGATAAAAGGTACGCCGGGGATAACAGGCTGATCTCCCCCAAGAGCTCACATCGACGGGGAGGTTTGGCACCTCGATGTCGGCTCGTCACATCCTGGGGCTGGAGAAGGTCCCAAGGGTTCGGCTGTTCGCCGATTAAAGTGGCACGCGAGCTGGGTTCAGAACGTCGTGAGACAGTTCGGTCCCTATCTGTGGTGGGCGTAGGAAGATTGACGGGGGCTGCCTTTAGTACGAGAGGACCGAGGTGGACCCACCGCTGGTGAGCCGGTTGTTACGCCAGTAGCATGGCCGGGTAGCTATGTGGGGAATAGATAAGCGCTGAAAGCATCTAAGTGCGAAACTAGCCCGAAGATGAATCTTCCACATAAGGGTCGTTGTAGACTACGACGTTGATAGGCTGCAGGTATACGTGTAGAAACACATTGAGCTGAGCAGTACTAATTACCCAACAGCTTGCATTATTAATATCATTCTTTATCTCTTCTACTTCCAATATGACATGAAAACTAAGTAAACAGTTTTAAGTAAGCAGTAGTTAATATGATTATTGCGAACTCTGAACTAAATACTTATGACTCAAAAGATCTTGTTGGTGGCTATTGGCCGGGTGTTCACCTCTTCCCATCCCGAACAGAGAAGTTAAGCCCCGAACCGCCGATGATACTTGGGTCAAACCTGGTAAAGTAGGTAGCCGCCACAATACCATAAGAAGAAAAAGCCCGTCTCAAAAGGATGGGCTTTTTTCATTTGAGCCATTGGCCTGGTGTTCACCTCTTCCCAGGCTACGCGCCCCGTCCCGAACAGAGAAGTTAAGCGGGGCTGCCTAAGCCGGGGGCGCCTAGCCAGCGTGGCCCGGCCCCGAACCGCCGATGATACCGGGAGACGCTCTCTTGGGTCAAACCTGGTAAAGTGGGCGGGACGCGTAGTCTAGCCGCCACAATTATTAAAACTTAAAAGCCTCGCAGTAATGTGAGGCTTTTAAGTTTAGCCTCGTATTAGCCTGGTTCGGAGTCGCGACCGACTTGACCTCTTCCCAGGTCGGACAGAGAAGTTAAGCGGGGCCGGGACGCGCAGTCTAGCCGCCACAATTATCAAAAACTAAAAGCCGCTCAGTAATGTGAGGCTCTACGGTACGTGAGTGAATTCCCCACCTAAACTGCGCCGTTTACGGCAGGATCATAGTGTTGCAAAGCTTTCATTCGTTATCGCCAAACAGTAATCCCGCAATCCCGGTTTTTTCCAGTATCATCCTCCCTATTTTTTCACGGGCAATTCCTTCATTAATTTCAAAAGTGTTTCCAAAACCACCTCTCAGAACCTGTGTTTTGAAGCATCTGAGAGACACAGCACTATTTTTGGACATATCCTCCACAAGCTCTAACAAATGCGTTGAAATCATAAAAAAGGATCGCTCCTGACGTGTAAATCCATTCAATACGAGATTAGAGCAATAGTGTCCGTCATCTGCGTTGGTTCCACGAAATAACTCGTCAATAATAACGAAGCATTTTTCTTTGTTGTATAAGGCAGAAGCAATTTCTCTGATGCGCATCATTTCGTTGTAAAAATGGCTATATCCCAGCGCAAGGTCGTCGGTTAACTGAATGGAAGTAAAAAGGCGGTCAAAGTAAGACAGCCGTAATGCTTTGGCCGGAACTGGCCACCCCAAATGAGCCAGGTATACCACCAAACCACATGTTTTGAGAAAAGTGGTCTTACCGCTGGTATTCGCGCCTGTCAGCAAGCATAAGGGCTTGTTACGCTCTGCAAAAAGGTCATTGGCAATTGCATTTTCAATGAGTGGCTGCCACAAACCTTCTGCCGAAAAATAAGATGGTTGTTCTACAAATTCGGGAAAGACAAGATCGTTGGACCGTGCGGTCTTAACGATCGCCAGATAGGCATCCAACCGATAATATATATCCAGGATTTGCCGGAAGCTTTCCCGTTGTGAAATCCTGAGATAATAATCCAGGTAAAAGATTCTGCTTTTTGATAGCTTATGAGGCCTAAGGCCAAAAAGTGCTTTGACTGTGGACCTCTGGAAAAAATTCCTTAGAAACTGGAAATCACTTTGGAGCCCGGACGGAATTTCTTCCATTACAAAATGATCAGTCATTTCTTTCAGTGCCTGAATAAACCTGATGCTTGCCGACAATCCACTCTGGACAAGATAAAACTCCGTTGAATTGCGCCAGGAAAATATCAGGCTGTCGAACCAATGCTGGAAAACGTCCTGCGACATGGTGTAGCCAATAGAGGAATTAAAATAGGTTTCTGCCGCAGAAATATAAGATCGGGAAAGGTTGGTTTCCCATTTGGTACTATCCCGAGCCATGTACTTTAATACCTGCTGAAAGGAAAGAATTTCGTACAGCGAGGTTTTAGGCGAAATGATGAGTTTTTTTAATATATCCCGCCCACCCTGAGAATGTGTGCAGTCGAAAAAATCAAGAGCACTTAGGCGGTTGTGATCAGGTAAAATATGAAGCTCGAGTAGCGTATGCGAAGCCAGGGGGTCCATATTCCGGAGATAAGTTCACTCCAAAAATAGAAAGCAGGAAATAAGGACCCCGTTAAATAAAGTTAAATTACAGCCGGGAAGCTTTTGGGAAAGCGAGCCAGATAAAATAACCGGTCAGCAAAACAATCGTGCTTTGCATGATGTAATCAATAAAAAGTTCTGCTGATGACACGATATCATTCAGAGAGAGATAACAGGGCATTCCCAGGCGCCACCAGTAAGACGGATGCACAACGCAAAGGATGTTAAATAGCAGGATTAAAAAGACCTGTTTCCTGCTGTTCCAGTCAATGATGAAGAACACGAGGGGGATAAGAAACAGGAAAATGTAGTTGCTGTAAGCGCTTTGTTGAACAATCATCATGGTAGCGTATAAAACCACCCATACACGGGATAACATTATACGGAAGTCACTTTTTCTTAAGCGCCATGCGGTCAGCAGTCCTAAACCAACGGAGCTCAGCAAGCCGATCCAGTTCCAGAATTTCTGACCAACCCCAATATTATTATTAAACACCGGATTAAGAATGGCCGGAATATTAGGTGCACGTAAGGTCTGCGCCTCATCCATTGGCTGCGTAAATTCCCATCCTACCAGCGGATATAAAATAGCGAGGGTAACAATACCCACAGCGAGCATCGGGACCAGCAATTGTATTTTTTCCTTTTCAAGAATGAATAACGGAACCAGGATCAGCACGAAGATTGCCTTGGTGAGTAACAGGCCAAATGCAAGTACCAGGGCATATAATACCACTTTGAGCGTACGTTCGCGGACCAGGTAGGCCAGGATCACGAAGAGCCACATCCAGACATCCTCCTGAGCACCGATGATACACAAAATAAGGGAGCCGGGAAGTACCAGATAGATCAGCGATTTGAACAAAAACTGTCCGCGGGTTTGAAACGGACGAAAGAAATGCCAGGATGCCAGAAGTGCTATGCCATCCATAACGGCCATAACCAGGACGATCATTTTGGGATGATACCAAAGCTTTAGCCAGATTCCGATGAAATAGGCATAAAGCGGAGAGTATGGAGACCAGAAATCGCGGTATACGATTTGCCCCATGGAGGCCTTGCTGGCCTCGTCCCAGAAACCGTTAACGTCCGATGTCGTTTCAAAATTGGCAAGCAGGTATATCGCAACAAAAGGCAGCAGTCGGAAACAGATCCATCCGAGCGTGAGTATCCCAGCCGGGCTCTTCTGGTTTAGCCAGGCAGACAGCTGCTTTTTTCTGAGCAGAAACAGCAGAACGAGTATTGTGCAGGCCAGGCTGATGGCGATCTTCCCGTAAACAATACTCATAAAACAGCGGTATTTTGATGCAAGACCACTTTGAGATATACCTGCCTCAGGATCCAGAAGAAACAGGACAGATTTAGCAGTTGCAACGTGTATTCAACAAGGTAGGAAGTATTGCTAAACATGCTGAAAGAGGTATAGGCAGGCTGACCCAGATAGACCCAGACAAAGGGCTGACCCACCGTGAGCCAGTTTAATGCGATGAGAACTGCCACATGAAACGATTTACGTACATCAATGATCTCAAACAGTGCGGCCATCAGGTAAACAATCACATAGGCGCCCATCGCACTGGCCTGGAAGATCATCATACAGACAAAACAGCTGATAAAAATGGCCGGAAGTATTTCACTAATATGCCGTTTCCGTCCCTTATAGGCAAGATAAACCGGAACCAAAATGGTAAACAAAAGCCCGATCCAGTTGATAAGGGTAGATTTTTTTTCATTAACATGAAAGAATAACTCGACAAACGGGCGGCCGACAGAGAATAAATTGGGGGTCATTAACTGTTCCGTATGTTGAATGGGCATCAGGAAAAGGTCTCCTATTTTCCAGTACAAAAACCCGATCGCAGGTAATCCAATGGAGGCCATTACGAGCAAAAGTCTTACCGGGCGCTTTACAAGAACTAGAAGGGCAGGAAGCAGCAATATAAACGTTACCTTAATAGTCAGTAAGGCAATGGCATAAATAATGGCTATACCTACCTCATAATTCGTTTTTTGTTTGATGGTATATCGCCAGATCAGCAATACCGCACCCCAGAACCAGACTTCTTCCTGGCCGTCAACCAGAATATACATGAATGCAGCAGGCAGCATGAGGTATATGAGGGCATACTGAAGGGCACGATCGCTTCTTGCCTTAAAGGTTTGATAGGTAAGCCACAAAATACCGCTTTCCATCAGCACCATGAACAGAACAATCGCCCGTGAATTATGCCATATCCACACAGGCAAGCTAATGATGTAGGCATACAAGGGAGCGTGATAAGACCAAAAGTCGCGGTACACCATACCACCTCTCAGCGCTGCTTCTGCCTTATAATAAAAGAAGGGAATATCTCCACGGGGCTCTTCACTGGTAAGAACAAAGATGGCAATCCATGGGATCAGGCGCAAGATTACAAAACCAAGCAAGAAAACACGTTTTTCATTTTCCTGCTGCCATTTTTTAAAAAGATCGGTGTGGTTGATCACCAGGAAAATCCCTATTGTCAACCCCAAATTAATGATAAGTTTTATGTAAAATACCGTTAATACGTTCATATTGAGTTATATATACTTTTCATAAGCACAAACATGGTGCACAGGCTAATATAGGCGCAAACTTAAGACAACTTTCCTTCATATCGGATACCACAGGCAAAGATTTGAACATTTTGACAATAGTATGTTTGCATACTAATTGTTTAATTTTTATTTTGGCTTTGATATTTCATAAAACTTCAGCTAGTTATGCCGTTTGATTCAGCAATTATCGGGATGGATTTTACCTTAAGTGAGGAGCATCGCGCAGTGAAGGAAGCTGCCCGAGACTTTGCCCGTACGGAGCTTTTACCGGGGGTAATCGAGAGAGATACCGTACAAAAATTTGATCCCGTACTGATAAAAAAAATGGGAGAGATGGGTTTTATGGGGATGATGGTGAGCCCGGAATACGGCGGCGGCGGGATGGACACCCTGTCTTATGTGATTGCAATGGAGGAAATTTCCAGTGTTGATGCTTCTGCTGGTGTGATCATGTCCGTCAATAATTCACTGGTATGCTGGGGCCTGGAATATTTCGGAACAGCATTTCAAAAGCAGAACTACCTTACGGATCTGGCAACAGGTAAGAAGATCGGTGCCTTTTGCCTGTCCGAACCGGAAGCAGGCTCTGATGCCACTTCACAGCATACCTCGGCATTGGAAATGAAGGACCATTATCTGCTCAATGGGACCAAAAACTGGATCACCAATGGAAGTTCGTCCGGAATATGTCTTGTAATAGCCCAGACACATCCCGAAAAACAGCATAGAGGAATTAATGTTTTTATCGTGGAAAAAGGTTGGGAGGGGTTTGTGGTGGGTAAAAAGGAAGATAAAATGGGGATCCGTGCATCAGATACCCATACCCTGATGTTTACGGATGTGAAAGTGCCAAAGGAAAACAGGATTGGAGAGGATGGTTTCGGCTTCAAATTTGCCATGGGTACCTTAAACGGTGGAAGAATTGGTATTGCAGCACAAGCGCTTGGTATTGCGGCCGGAGCTTTCGAGCGCTCCTTGCATTACGCCAGAGAAAGAAAAACTTTTGGAAAACCCATCAGCGAACACCAGGCCATCCAGTTTAAATTGTCGGATATGGCCACACGGATCGAAGCGGCCCGGCTGCTGGTTTATAAAGCGGCCCGCCTGAAAGACCAAGGGAAGGATTATGTGAAAGCGGCAGCAATGGCCAAATTATATGCGTCCGATGTAGCCATGTGGGTTACTACCGAAGCGGTTCAGATTCACGGGGGTTACGGATATGTGAAAGAATATCATGTGGAACGCATGATGCGGGATGCCAAAATTACCCAGATTTACGAGGGTACCTCTGAAATCCAAAAACTTGTAATCGCCCGGGAACTTCTAAAATAATATCATTTAGAGTATGATATGCATTTTATTCTTAATCTAGGATTAAATTCATAGCAAAATATCACTTTTTTTCATTTTTTTGTCTTTATTCACTTGTATTAGTTTTGTACAATTTATTAGATTTGTACAAAAATTGAACATCTGGCTTTTTGGCCGTTAAATATATACAGGTATGGAAGACTATAATAAGATTATTGAATCGCTGGGGGTGAAATTTGTAAAAGCTCGCCACATCAGGATTTTGCAACCCATTACAATTAAAAATTTCTACGACGTACAGAATTCCCTTACCATTCTTTATGATGGAGAGGTATCTTTTGGAGGGGAGGAACCCCAGAAAGTGGAAGAGGGAGATATGCTTTTTATTCCTGGAGGAAAGCATGCAACCGTAACCTATGGGAATATCCAAAGTGCGAAGCCGGTTTCAAATGAGGAATTTATGACCAACCGTGACAATTATATTGAAGCGGGTCATGATCCTGTATTAATCGGAAAATTGCCTAATTCTTTTGGTTTGATATCCTTTGAAGCAAAAGTGTTTGATACCGTTAACTTCTTTACTTCACTTGACGTTCCACCGTTTCTGATCAAAAGGGATGATCAGATAGCTGCTACTATCAACCAGATCCTGACAGAAGATATGCTGGATACACCGGGTAAGGGGCGTATCATCAAAATCAAAACGGAAGAAGTTGTTATTGAGATCATCCGTTATATACTTAAAAACAAGCTGTTTGTTGAACAATTGGTTACAAACAGTACTTATTTCAAAGATCCCCGCCTGATCGATATCTTCGCGTACATCAAGGACAACCTGGGAGGAGATCTTTCCAATAAAGTGCTGGCCAACGTTGCCAACGTATCGGAAGATTACGTAGGGCAGTACTTCAAAATGCTAACCGGTATCAACCCGCAGGACTACATCGAGTACCAGCGTATGGAAAAAGCGGTAGACCTGCTGAGGACTTCTAAAAAGAGCATTCGTGCGATTGGTTCGGATGTGGGTTACAAGGATACTGCATACTTCTGCCGTCGTTTCAAAATGATGTTTGGTATTCCGGCGGGCAAAATGCGCCGCCGTGAGTCACTGATGAACGTCTAGAAAATCGAAAGTAATAAAACCAAAAGCCTGTAATCCAGATGTTTACAGGCTTTTGGTTTTAAGAACATATTCGTTTGGGTAGGATAAATGGTTAGCCCGGCCAGGTAAGAATTATATTCAGGAAGTAAAAATTTTGTAATCCCGTGTCATCTTTTTCAATAAAACGCAACTAATAGTGCGATTTAACAGAAAAAAAGATGAACAGACCACAAATTTTTGTACTCGTTTTTATTTGCTTAACAGGCTATCTAACAAAATCCGTAGCCCAGATTCGAAAAGAACAGACCGAGTTGATTGACCGCTATTTGAGCGTACAGCAGCAATCAATTGGCTTTAACGGTACCGTTATGATTGCCGGGAATGATAGTATCGTCTATCGACGCTCCATAGGAAAAGCGTCTTTGGAGCTCGACGTCCGGTTTTCCCCGGATCCCGTTTTTCGGATAGCATCAATCACCAAACAGTTTACGGCCATGTTGGTGGTATTGGCCGCCGAAGAGGGCAAGTTAGCGCTTGGTGATCAACTCAGGAAATATTACCCCCAACTTGGCCAATCAGACTGGGGTAACATAACTGTCAGACAATTACTTATTCACACCTCAGGCCTCCCGCACAATGAAGGGATAGCGGATTACTGGCAGAAAATTTCGTTTCTTCCACTCTCGGACCAGCAGGCCACAGACGAGGTATTCAAACTGAAACTCTTGTCTGTTCCAGGGGCCAAAACGCAATATTCCAGTCCGGGATACTTTATTCTGGCAAGTATTCTGGAAAAAATTTACCATCAAAGCTACGGCGACATCCTGAGAGAGAAGATTACCGCTCCATTGCGTATGGATCACACGGGAGTATGTACTGCAACGGCCATCATCAATGGAATGGTTTCCCCCTATCATCAATTGGCAGATCGACTGATCACGGCACCACATCGGGACTACGCCTTAATGAAAGGATCTGGCAACCTGTATTCAACCGCAAGCGATCTATTAAAATGGAACATGGCCCTGAATGGCAGCGGGCATTTCAACAAAACGGTCACAGATCAGATTTTCGCTATTCAAAATGCACAACAGGTTAACGGACGTAACGAATCCTATGGCTATGGCTGGTTTCTCCGGAGATCTTCCAGCCGGGAAAGGGATTTTAATTTTACTGGTGGAGGCACTTATGGATGTTCTGCTATTTCGGGATACTATCCCAATGCAAATATATCGGTAGTCATCCTGAGCAATGTTTCGACGTTGCCTGTCGGAGAAATGCAGTCTGGCATTGAAAGCATTGTTTTTGGAGACAGGTTTGATATACCCGTTGTACGTAACGCTGTAAAACTGGAGCCATTGCAGCTATACAAACTCCAAGGAACCTATACAGCCGACAATGGGCACCAGCTGGCAATTTTTTTAAGAGGAGATCAGCTCTATGCTAAAATGGGCCAAAATCCATTTTTCGAGTTGTACGCATCGGATAGCACAGTTTTCTTTGGGAAGAAGGTGCCCGTGCAGGTTGAATTTGAAAAAGATTCAAATGACACCATTAAAGGCCTCACAGCCAGTTTCAAAGGACAATTAGTTCATTTTGTCAAAAACAAATAGCATGGAAAAACAGTTTTTGGAAATGATCGCCATGCATAGAGGTACCATTCACAAGGTGTCAAGGCTTTACCGGGACAGCCCAGAGGACCGCGAGGATCTTTTTCAAGAGATCATTTTACAGTTGTGGCAAGCGTTTCCAAAATTTGAGGGCAAGTCCAGGGTAAGTACCTGGATATATCGAATCGCCCTTAACACCGCGATGGCCTGCTACCGAAAAAAGAGTATAATGTTATCATTTACCGAGCGGCTGCCAGATAAAGAAGCCAGCAACATTGATGGCGAAAACCGGGAAAGAGAGGAGCAGCTGTTTATGATACTAAAAAAGCTAAATGAAGCGGACAGAGCTTTACTAGCATTGTATTTCGAAGAGTTCGACTACAGCGAGATGGCAGAAATTACGGGACTGAGCGAAAACCACATTGCCGTAAAGATGGGAAGAATTAGATCCAGGTTAAAAAAAATCTTAAATCCAGCAAAATGAATATCGATCAACTTAAAAACGATTGGAAAGACTTTCAGCCAGACCATACCGGCATAGAAGAGCCGTCAATGTTAAAAAAGGGAAAAAGCATTAGCCAGTTAAATGCTATCAGGCTGCGGCTTGCAATAGAAATGGTATCGTCGGTATTGTTTCTGGCAGTTTACTATACGATGTTTGATGGGGAAAAAAAGCCTATGTATGCGAACTTATTGCTTGTCGGGTCATTTCTAATGGTCATCATTCATGGTATGACCGGCTACGTGGCGGCAAAAAACATCATATCCGGAGAAAATATCTTGCAGTCAATGACGAGCTATCATAAAAAGCTTAAAGGATACGCCAAGGTTTCCTTGCTTGCACGGACGGCCTCATTGATTTGCCTGTTAATCTTCTTTGGTTGTACCGTAGAGCTCAATGCTGAGAAAAGCTGGATCTTTGCTGCCCTCCTTCTGCTCGTCGCCTTTCAGGCATTTATAAATTACAAACTGTGGGCCGAGAGGATCAAAAAAATAGGTGATTGCATTGAAAATTGGCAGTCGGTAACATAAGCAAAAGGCAACCTACCAACGAAGTTGATGGAATGTGCCCTAAGGCATGTAGGGTACACCAGTATATTCAAAGCAATGCTCTCCGCAAAAAAACTATGAGATGCCGGCCCGGGCAACAGCGCTGAGATGCCAGCTCCTCTTCCGGACCGGCCCCTTGAGCGGCAAACACCTTATTTTTCAAGGGAAAGAGGTTTTTTTGAAATAAGTGCGTAACTGTTCTTAGCCACCCGAACCACGTAATTATTTAATGGGCGTGAGCTGTACCGCAGCAACCTTCCAGTTCCCGCCGGATTTCGTACAAACGGTCATAAAAACAACTTCTCCCCCAAAACTGTTATTGGATATGGTAGCCTTCACAGTCCACGATCCGCTGATCACGCCTACATCACCGTAGGAACGCGTTCTGACTCCAGACAGTATGCCGGTCTGCACATTGACATACCCTTCAGATATGGCGTCTATCAGCATATCCCGGTCAACCATCTGCCCATCCATGCCCACCACTGAGAAATCGTCAGATAATAAACTTTTCAGGGTATTACTGTCCTCATCCAGCAAAGCCTTAAAAAAGATAGCCGAACAGTCGGTTGCATCGGCCGGTTGTCTGTAGGTGGTTTGGGCAAAGTTCAGCAGGGAGGAGCAGGATAATAAAAGGGAAAGGGCAAATTTTTTCATTTCGGTTCTACAGGTTAATGATGAATTCTTACGAAAGCTGTAAAAAACGGGAATACAGTCCAAATTTCTGCTATAAATTTTTTCGATAAGTATAACCTGCCGTGCGGTCATCAGCTCACCGTAATCATTGTTGCAGGAAAAACACTTGCATCCGATCCGTTTCTGTGGCTACATTCGCCAATATTATTAAAACCAACCAAGGCAATGGAGTTTTTCGCAAAGCGGGCCAGACTGTATTTTATATGCTATATGGGCATCATTCTTACCAATTGTTCACCGGCTCCGGACAAGCTTGGTAACCTGGACCTCAAAAAATGGCGGGCAGACCGCGCCGCCTGTAAGAATGAGCGCAAGGCATTGGCAGCCGCGTTCAAATCCGAGGAAAGTAAATTATTAGGGAAGTTCAGTGACGAGATCGGGAAGCTTCTGGGAAGGCCGGATATCAACCAGCTTGGTGACAGGAATACCAAATACTATGTTTATTTTCTGGAAAAGGGCCCCCAATGTGAGGATATGACCAAAAAATCGGAAGCAAGGAAAGTGGTGCTGAAATTTAACGCCGTCGGGCTGCTTTCGGAGATTACCTATCAGGATCGAGCGTTGTAGGTTTTGCTCTGGATGAGCTGATGCAAATATCCGGGAGAAAAATGACCAACCAATGTCTTCAATCCTGTACAGAGCGAAATTCTGATAATCCAGTATTAGCCAAAAACCATGACTACCGCGCCAACCCGCATCCGGCCCATGATGCGTATACGGGAGCCATGCGCCTGCGCTACGTACACGGTCTCACAGGTTACAAGGCACAGGGCGGCGATTGGAACCACGTGATCCTGCATCCCTGGTTTCACGAAAACGATTACCGGTATGCGCGCACGGGAAACGAGCTGGGAACAAGGAAGCGACTGGTGGCGGAAGTGAAAACCGATGCTTCCGAAAATTTGTATATTTGAGAAAATGACTTGCTATGACGATTCTTGAACTAGAAGCCATATTGCGTAAGGAGAAAATTTTCGAGGAATTTGGCCTTAATCGCCTGGCCATCTTTGGCTCATTTGCCCGTGGAGAGGATTACCATGACATTGACATTTTGCTCGAACAAGACATGCATTACAAAGTACGTGACCAATTGAAGGCAAAGTTGCAAACAATACTAAAAACAAAGGTCGACGTCGTTCCTGAGAAATTCGCAGACCCCATTATTGTGTACCGCGCACGGAAAGATTTGAAGTATGTTACAAAGTGAAGATCGGAATCTGCTATCATTATTGGTGATGCTCGAATCTGTCTCGAAAATCGAGATATATGGGAGTGGATTTGATAATGCAGTTGATTTTTTCCAGCACGATGACCAGGCTAAATTCAATGCCAGTTTATTGCTGTTGCTTAACATCGGTGAGCAAATTGGCAAACTTTCAGATGAAATAAGACTCAGAAATGCGTCTTTCCCATTTAACGAAATACGCGGTCTTAGAAATCGTATTGCCCACGACTACACTGGAATTGACTATGAGATGGTGTTTGATATTGTCAAAAAGGACATTCTTGACATAAAGCCATTGCTTACCTCTTTGATACATGATGAGTTACTTATTGGCAAGTTTAATATTGAAGAAATACGTGCGGCAGCTCAAAGTCCATTTTACAAACACATAGACTTCAATAAACTATTACCAAAAGAATAAACACCACCATGCAAACCCACCTCAAAGGCTTCGGCCTGGAAAATTTCAGCGTTTTTAAAGATTACACTTGGTTCGACTTTGCTCCCATCACCATTCTGACCGGGCCTAATAACTCGGATAAGAGTTCTACTATTATTGCAAATGGCAGTTGCGGCCGTAAATTTCGCCTTAATGCAAACTTACCCAAGTAGTCTCGAGTTATCAAAATTCGGCATTTAGGCGCAAATCAACCACCCCATGAACCTCCAAAACTTCAACCAACAAATCGACCCCTCCATCCTTAAACGCGGGAAGGCGTATTCGGATGACGGGCTGGTTGTGAGCATTGAGGAAGAGGAAGACGGGTTGTGGCGTGCTGAGGTGGAGGGCTCCGGGGTTTACGCGGTGGAGGTGGAAATTTCCGGCATTGGGGATATTGAGCGCTATTCGTGCGACTGTCCGCATGATGCGGATATATGCAAACACATTGTGGCGGTGTTTTATGAACTGAAAGATCTGGTGGAACCGGTTAAAATAAAGCCGGTAAAATCGAAGTCTGTTTCTTTCGCTGAGTTGTTGAAAAGGGTGAGTGTTTCGGAGTTGCGTACGTTCGTGGAACTGGTCGCTAAAAATGATAAGCATTTTAAAAACCGGTTTGAGCTTCATTTTGCGCACAAGGATGAGCAGGGAGATGTCGAAAAGAAATATACGGATCTGGTTAAGAAGCTGATCCGGTCCTGCATGAGCCATGGATATGTCGATTACTACTCCGCCCGTGATTTGTCGAATAAAATAGATGGTGTTCTTGCCAAAGCACAGGAAACGATGGATGCCGGGAATTTTAAGAATGCCGTCCTGATTTGCGGCGTGGTTCTGAAACAGCTGATCGTCGATGTCATACCCAGCGCAGATGATTCCAATGGCGATATCGGAGACAGTATTTTCACAGCCACATCCTTGCTGCAGCAGATCGCAGAAGACGAATCTTGCCCAACGGATGTAAAGGAAAGCTTGCACGATTTCCTGGGGAAAGAGCTCGCAAACGACACGTATTTCGATTACGGAGATTTCGGAGATCATTTGTTTGAAACGTTCCGCTATCTATCCGTACAACTGAACCGCTCCGAGACATTTCTTTCATTTGCCCAAAAACTGCCTGCAACGGGATCAGACTCATGGGAAGTCGACTATCGTACCGAATATTTTATCGAACAAACCATCCTTTTTTTTCAGGAAACCGGAAACACCACAGAAGCCGGGAAGCTTATCAGGCAGCATGTAGATATCGTCGAGGTCAGGCAGGCATTGGTGGAAGAGGAAATCGGGAAAAGAGACTACATGGAGGCAAAAAGGCTGGTTTATGAGGGGATCACTGTCGCAGAAAGAAGAAAACACCCCGGTACGGTTTCCGCTTGGCAAAAGATACTCCTTCGCATAGCTGTTCTGGAGGGCGACGTTGTTACGGAACGGCATTTCAACCTCCAGTTTGCTTTTGATGGTAGCTTTAATCCGGCGTATTATCAAGCCTGGATGGATACATTTCCGGAAGCAGAACGGGATACGGAGCTGCGCCGTCTTGTTCAGAAAATCACGGATGAAGTGGAGCAGGAAGCCGAAAAGCATCTGAATAACCAATGGTGGTCTAAAAACAATACTTTGCTTAGGCGGCTCGCACCGATATATGTACAGGAAAAACTTTGGGATAAGCTTTATGAGGTAGTAGAAGCGTATCCCAGTCTGGAGGTACTGCTCGCATACATGAACTATTTGGCCAAAGATTATCCAACTCAGCTAATCGATCTGCTTGTTCCCGCGCTCGTGCTTGCCGGCGACCGGGCCGACTCGCGTTCGGGTTATGCACAGATAGCTTCCAACATGAAGGATATCATGAAGTTGATGCCGGCGAGTAAAGCTAAAATTCTGGAAGCTGCGCAAATTTTAAGAGTAAAATACCCACGAAGACCTGCGATGCTGGATGAATTGAAAGTGATCAGATGAGATTCGCAGCCGTGGCGAATTGCGGGATGCCATTCACCTGTTCTCTGAAAATTGAAATTGACAAAACCCTGTTTGCCCATTCAAACATAGAACTTCCTGAGCCGGATCATTTGCTCTACAGCTTGCGGGACCATATACCGGATAGATCTCCCGTTTTTGATGCAGTTTCGTAAAAACGTGGCAGAAATGTCAAGCAGGGGGGCTTCCACAAATCGTACCGCTGGATGCTGTTTGAAAAGGTGCGGCCGGGAGTTCGGGCGAGGGTATACGTATAGACCTACGTACTCAAGAATTTTGTCGTGATTTTTCCAGTTTGGAAACTGTTCCAGATTGTCTTCTCCCATGATGAGCTTAAACTCATGCTGAGGAAATTTCTCCTGTATTCTTACCAGGGTATCAATGGTATAACTGGGCTTGGGCATGTGGAACTCCACATCCGTGACTTTTAATGCCGAATTGTCAGCAATGGCCCGTTCAACAAGATCGAAGCGATCAAATTCGTGGAGGAGCCCGCTATTTTTCTTGAAGGGATTTTGCGGGCTGACAACAAACCAAACCTGCTCAAGGTCGGTGGTTGTGGCCATGGTATTGGCTATAATCAGATGTCCCGTATGAATGGGATTAAAAGAACCGAAAAACAGCCCGATTTTCATAATGCACAGATTTAGGGGAAGAGTACCGGTTTAATCCGCGGAGATATAATCCAGGACCATCTGCTCGGCTTCCTTAAGGGCCATCTCAAGGTTATCATTCACCAGCACCCGGTCGAATTTATTTTCGAAGCTCAGTTCATAACGCACTTTTCCAAGGCGTGTTTCCAGTGATTTTTCGGTTTCGGTACCACGCCCGCTGAGCCTGCGAATGATCTCTTCCTCCGACGATACCTTCACAAAAACAGCCAGAGCTCTGTCGCGGTAGGTTTCTTTTAATTTAAGGCCGCCTTTTACATCCACATCAAATAAAACATGCTTTCCCTGTTCCCAGAGCCGTTCAATTTCAGCTTTGAAGGTACCGTAGTAATTTCCGGCATAAACTTCCTCCCATTCCGCAAATTCATTAAGCGAGATACGCTCCCTGAATTCTTTCTTGGGAATAAAGTAGTAATCCTTCCCGTCCACCTCGTGTTCCCGCCTTTCGCGGGTGGCGGCAGAAACAGAAAATGCCAGCAGATCAGGAAATTTATTTAACAAATGACGGACAACCGTCGTCTTTCCGGAACCGGAAGGAGCAGAAAAAATGATAAGCTTACCTTTCACGCTAACAGACTTAACTGTTTATTTTAGAAATGATCGTGTTAAGAATACTTTGGGGGCAGGGCTTTTTCTCCAGTTTGAAATTAAGAGAATCCTTGATACATTTTTCGAGCCTATAGGATTCGATACAAGGGATGCATTTGTCCATGTTATCCCTGAAATGGTCTTTTTCTTCCTCTGTCGCCTCGCCGTCCAGAATGGCCTGAATAATTTTCATACATTCGGCATGGTGCTCACAACTATGCTTCATGTGTGGGGGCTGCGCTTCGTCTGTCACCGAAGGCGTATTCAATGAGTCATTCATCACAATATGATAATAAGATAATGGTATATATGCACGCTTGTACCCTATAACCGAATTGATTACAGAAAAAGTTTCACAACTTATGAATCATATCCCATAGAACTGGCATAACTTCTGAGTTTTTCTTTCAAAAGGTTACGCGCACGGTGTAGTCTTGAGCGGACTGTGCCAATGGGGATGTCCAGGATCTTTGCCATTTCTTCATAGGTGAAGCCCTCAATATCACAAAGAATAATAACCGTTCTGAAATCAACAGGCAGTGCATTGAGCGCATTGGCCACTTCATCGCCGATCAGCTCCTGTACGGCGTCGGCCCGCAGGTCGACGGTATAGGTGGTGTCTGACGCTTCTTCTGAGTTGTATGTGGTCTCAACTTCCTGATAATCTACTTTGGACGGCTCCTTACTTTTTTTGCGATAATCGTTAATAAAGCTGTTTTTTAATATTCTAAACAGCCAGGCTTTCGCATTGGTACCCTGTTCGAAAGAAGAAATAAAGCGAAAGGCCTTTAAGTAGGTATCCTGCACCAGGTCATTGGCGTCGTCTTCGTCCATTGTAAGACGGAAGGCGAAGTTATACATGGAGTCAATATGGGGCATGAACTCACGGTTGAAAACTTCGTAGCGAAGGTCGTCCGTATATTCATTGTTCGCGAGCGTTTCTGACATGGCAACTATCATAGGAATGCTGAATTTACAAAGATTAACAACAGCTCCAAATGGTACAAACTAAAATTTGATAAATGGCTGATGAAGCTGTATAAACGCCATCTTTTTCACGACAGGTAAATCCGCTGGTACGTATAAGCCTGAATCGTTAATCAATGTAGATACATCAAATTTCGAGCCAGGGGTAATGGTTCCGACAAATTGGCAGATTACCTTCTTGAAAAAAGTTCCAGGATAATGATAAAGACAAGTGTAAAGATGGCACTGGCAATAATTCTGACGAGGGAGTAAAGAATCATTCCCATATTGTTGATTTCGGCCAGGAACAACACGGCATGATGTATCAGGATGAGCGGGAACATGTAACCAAGAAAGGAAATAAAGCCCTGTGAGCGCATGCCGATATCTATCCTGTCCATTCCTTTTGACTCCATCTGATACCGGATCACAAACGGGCGCAGGTAGGCTATCAGAACCGATGCGGCGGCATGCATGCCAAAGGTATTGGAGAATACGTCGACCACAAAACCAACTCCGAATGCGATCAGCAACAGATACATCCGGTCCGTTTCCACGGGGAGAAGTAAAATGGCCGCGATATACACGAAGCAAAAGCCGTAGTTAAACAATACCATGTTCCGCATGAAAAAGATCTGCAGCAACAGGTATAGCAAAACCATCAAAGTGGATTGTATCGCTTCGCGTAAACTCATTTAGTAGTTTCTGTTCTTTGTTTAAGTTGTTCCTGCTCCCCAAGCTGTTGATTTTTGACTACATATACATAGGAAAGATTCCGAAAGTCAGTAGCCAGCTGCAGGACGATGTTGTAAAAAGTCTGATTAGGGTTTACTTCTACGCTTTCGACTTTTCCTACCATGATGCCCGGCGGGAAAACGGAGTTCTGGTTAGAGGTCACGGCAGAATCGCCTTTGTAAACCTTGGTATATTTTGACACGTCAACCAGGTCAATCAGGTCGGGATCTTTGCCGGGCCATTTGGCATACCCTATCTCGTTACTTCTGACGAGCTTGGTTGAAACCATAAACTGGGAATGCAGTATGGAAGTGATGATGGAATAGTTTTCCGAACAGAAACGTACCTTACCCACCACACCTGTGGCCGAAATCACACCCATACCCGGCGCGATGCCGTGGGCGGTACCTTTATCAATGGTGATTACATTGTTGGGTTTATTGGTCTCGTTGTCAACCACCTTGGCAACGGTATAGGAAAATCTCTCAGCAAAGGCAGAGTCGGGTACATAACCGGCAGGAGCATCCAGCGGTTTTGCCTGGCTCAGCGTAGCCACCAGCGCGTGAAGGTGCGCATTTTCACTGGCCAGGTCGGCATTGATATCGTCCAGGTGGGTATACTCGCTCACCGAGTTGGAGAGTGCGAGCGTTTTGGCTACGTAATAATTGGAGGTATTAAAATACGTCGCTCCCCAATAGGTATTATTGCGCACAACCATCCAGATACTGAGTGTTTCCAGCAGCACGAATACCAGGAAAAATCGATTCCGTACAATGAAATCTACTAATTGGAGCATGGGCTATCCTATTCCTTCGCAGAATGTCACGGATGCGTTTCCAAATGACGTCCTGCGAACGATCCAGCACTAAGATATTAAAACTGGCTTATAAAGCTCAAGATTTTTGAGAACTTCTCCGGTTCCTTTTACAACCGCCTTTAAAGGATCGTCAGCGATGTGGACGGGGAGTTTGGTTTTCTGTGCAATCCTGCGGTCGAGCCCGTGGATAAGAGCCCCTCCTCCTGTCAGATAAATACCATTTTTAAAGATATCTGCCGAAAGTTCCGGCGGAGCAATTTCCAGTGCTTTCATCACCCCTTCCTCAATTTTGGAAATGGATTTATCCAGCGAGTAGGCAATTTCACTATAAGTAACCCTGATCTCCTTGGGAATACCCGTCATCAGGTCACGTCCGCGGATCAGGTAGTCTTCCAACGGTACTTCTAGCTCAGGAGAAGCGGATCCGATCGCCATTTTTATCAGCTCGGCAGAGCGCTCGCCGATCAGAAGATTATGTTCGCGGCGCATGTAATCCACGATGTCACGGGTGAAAACATCACCTGCGATTCTTACGGATTGTTCACAAACAATACCCGACAAAGCAATGACGGCAATTTCAGTAGTACCACCGCCGATATCGACGATCATAACGCCATTCGGCTGGGTAATATCAATCCCGATACCTATTGCGGCGGCAATCGGCTCATGAACCATGTACACCTCTTTTGCGCCGGCGTGTTCACAGGAATCTTTTACAGCGCGTTTTTCAACTTCGGTAATGCCCGAGGGAATACATACCACCATGCGGTGCGAAGGGGTAAAAAACCTGCTTCCTGTATCGATCATCTTGATCATACCCCTGATCATCATCTCTGCTGCTGTGAAATCGGCAATCACACCATCTTTTAACGGGCGGATGGTCTTAATATTTTCGTTTGTTTTTTCATGCATCTGCATTGCCGTATGACCGATGGCCAGCACCTTTCCGGTGGTTTTATCCATTGCAATAATGGAAGGTTCATCAACGACAACGGTATCTTTGTGAATGATAAGCGTGTTGGCCGTACCCAAATCTATTGCTATATCACTTGTCAAAAAATCAAACAATCCCATATATATGTTAAATATTTTATCTCATTGTAATTTTAGGTGTGCAAAATTACAGATAATTACCCACAAACAAAGGCATTTAATAAATTTAGGGGATTGCGCAGTAACAAGCCAGTAGGGCCGTCTTAGGTCTTGTTTAAATATAGAATTTGCAAATCCTGTGTACCTTTGTTTTCACTATGGGAATCAGAGCACTATTAAGCGAGCCATTGGCTAAGTACATCGTTCAAAAGCAAAGGGAATGGATTGAACGGAGTGTGGAAGTTCAGGAAGAATGGCGAAAAAGGCTGGTAAAACAAGCGGGGGCAACTCAGTTTGGAAAGGATCATTTTTTCAGGGACATCCATTCCTATGCCGATTTCAGACAGGCTGTGCCTATAAGCGATTATGAAGACATCAAAGGATATATAGCGCGTATCAAACAGGGAGAGGAAAATATACTCTGGCCAGGGAAACCTCTGTACTTTGCCAAAACATCCGGCACCACATCCGGCACCAAATACATTCCGATTTCGAAAGATTCCATATCCAATCATATCGACTCTGCGCGTAATGCGATACTTAACTATATAGCCGAAACGAAGAAAGCGGCTTTTCTGGACAAAAAGCTTATTTTTCTTTCCGGAAGTCCGGTTCTGACCGAGACAGGCGGAGTGCTCACAGGCAGGCTCTCTGGCATTTCAAACCACCATGTTCCGGCCTATCTGCGCTCCAATCAGCTTCCAAGTTACGAAACCAACTGCATTGAAGACTGGGAAACGAAACTTGAAAAAATCATTGACGAAACGCTGGGTCAGCCGATGTCACTCATCTCTGGGATACCTCCCTGGGTACAGATGTACTTCGACAGGATCATTGAACGGACAGGCAGACAGATCAAGGATGTATTTCCTGACTTCTCCCTGTTTATTTACGGAGGTGTGAATTTTGAACCTTACCGGGCCAAATTATTTGAGTCGATAGGCAAGCCTGTGGACTCCATTGAGCTATACCCTGCATCGGAGGGGTTTCTGGCTTACCAGGATTCTCAGTATGAAGAGGGGATGCTGCTGTTGCTTAACACAGGTATCTTTTACGAATTTATACCTGCCGAGAACTATTATGATGAAAACCCGGTGCGGTTGTCAATAGGGGAGGTAGAGGTTGGCCGGAATTATGCTGTGATCATCAACAGTAACGCCGGGCTCTGGGGATACTCGATCGGCGATACTGTCAGGTTTGTTTCCACAAATCCTTACCGCGTAATTGTCAGCGGGCGGATCAAGCATTTTATATCTGCATTCGGGGAGCATGTTATTGGCGAGGAAATAGAGAAAGCATTGCAATACGCGATGACCCGTCACCCGGAGGTGGAGGTTACTGAATTTACCGTGGCGCCCATGGTGTCTCCGGCGGAAGGCCTGCCGTACCATGAATGGCTGATCGAATTTGCAAGGGAACCGGCTAGTCCGGAGCAATTTGCCCAGGACATAGACCAGAAGCTGACGGAACTGAACGTATATTACGATGACCTTATTACCGGAAATATTCTTCGCCGTCTGATCATTAAGAATTTACCTAAGAATGCATTCATCAATTATATGCGGTCACAAGGGAAACTGGGCGGACAAAATAAAGTCCCGAGGCTTTCCAATGACCGGAAAATTGCGGATGAACTGTCGGGGCTAGCAACTTCCTGACCAACACGTTTTAATGAAGCCCATTGTATGAATAAAAAAGGGATTGCCATTCTGGGTTCAACCGGCTCAATCGGGACACAGGCGCTGGAGGTGATCAGAGCCAACAGTAGTTCTTTTTCAGTAGAAGTCTTAACCGCACGGAGCAACGCGGAGCTGCTTATCCGGCAGGCGATCGAATTCCGGCCAAAGGAAGTAGTAATTACTACCCAGAGCCTATATAATCAGGTTGCCGGGGCGTTGCGCAATCTTCCCATCAAAATATATGCAGGTGATGAAGCCCTGGGCGATGTGGTGCAGTCGGGCTCGGTGGATATGGTATTGACGGCTATGGTAGGTTATTCCGGCTTGCTGCCAACGATTAAAGCCATTGGGGCGGGAAAAGATATCGCGCTGGCCAATAAAGAAACCCTGGTAGTTGCGGGAGAGCTTGTTACCTCTCTGGCAAGGGAAAACGGGGTCCATATTTTTCCGGTTGATTCAGAACATTCAGCCATTTTTCAATGCCTGGCCGGAGAAGCAGATAACCGCATTGAAAAAATCATCCTGACAGCCTCGGGAGGACCTTTCAGAGGAAAGGACAGGGCGTTTTTGGCCGGTGTTACCAGGCAGCAGGCGCTCAGGCACCCGAACTGGAGCATGGGTGCCAAAATTACCATTGACTCGGCAACTTTAATGAATAAAGGCCTCGAGGTTATTGAAGCCAAATGGCTTTTTGATCTGGAACCTTCCCGGATCGATGTAATTGTGCATCCGCAAAGCATCATTCATTCCATGGTTCAGTTTGGCGACGGCAGCATTAAAGCACAGATGGGATTGCCGGACATGAAACTACCCATACAGTACGCCCTTGGCTATCCCAAAAGGCTTCAGTCCGATTTTCCGAGATTTGATTTCAGCAACTATCCCTCACTTACTTTTGAAAAACCTGACCTGGAAACTTTCCGAAATCTGGTTCTTGCTTACGAAGCATTGGAAAAGGGTGGAAATGCAGCCTGTGTTGTTAATGCAGCCAATGAAATAGCGGTAGAAGCGTTTTTACAGGAGAAAATAGGTTTTCTTGAAATATCTGATGTAATTATTGATAGTGTCGCCAAAATTAAGTTTATAAAAAAACCATCTTTTCAGGACTACGTTGAAACGGATCAGGAAACAAGGCGTTTTGCAACAAATATGATACAAGTCAGGATTTAGATGAAAAGCGAATTTTTAAAATATCTTTCGGTAGCACTTGCCAGCACTCTGAAGTTTTTCGGGGGGCCTATCACCGGTGTTGTCCTGAAACTTAACTGGGTAGAAACCGCAATATGTTCTGCTGCGGGGATGATGTTTACGGTATTTCTGCTTACTTATGTAGGAAAGGGGATACAGGCATTGACCGCAAAGAGAAGGAAAACACCCCCCAAAAGATTTACAAGAACAAATCGGCTGGCGGTCAGAATCTGGAAAAAGTTTGGGATCGTTGGGATTGCGTTTCTTACACCACCGTTATTTACACCCCTGTTTGGCCCGATTCTGGCGGTGGCCTTTAAGGTACCGCGTGCTTCTATTTTTTTGTGGATGGCTGTGAGTGCAGTAGCCTGGGGCCTCGGAATTTCCTACATTGCGCACAAGGTTACGTTTATCCAGGAATGGTTCAGATAGCAGGCGCGGCGTCGGTCCGGCATTAAATCCTTGTTTCCGCTCTATATCCCGTACGCCTATCTGCTGACTTCCTTTTTAGGGGCAAGGTCCTTTTTCATAAAATCGCCCTGGGAGAAATACTTTTCTATCAGGCAGTACATCAGGATGAAAAAGTAACGGCTGCCCATTTCCTTTATTTTAAGTTTGGATTCGCCGTATTTCCGGTTGGTCCAGCTGTTGGGCACTACCGCGTAGTTATAACCACGTACTATTGCTTTCAAGGGTAGCTCGATGGTCAGGTTAAAATGGGGTGCAAGAAACGGTTTGATACCTTCAATCGTCTCGCGTTTATAAAGCTTAAAAGCATTGGTGGTATCATTATATTTGATACCCATTACCATTCTTACAATAAAATTAGCGACCCGGTTAATCACTTTTTTAAGTGCGGGGTAATCAATAACCTGTCCTCCTTTTTCCCAGCGCGACCCGAAAACGCAGTCATAGCCGCCTTCTACCATTTTTTTGTAATATTTCACGAGGTCCTCAGGATCGTCTGACATATCGGCCATGAAAACAGCCACACAGTCTCCACTGAAACGTTCCAGGCCATATCTTACGGCATACCCAAAACCGTTGGGACCGGGGTTGGTATAATACACCAGCTCGGGAATTTGCTCGGAAAGTTGCTGAAGAACCGCCAGTGTCCCGTCTTTGGAGTTGTCATTGGTGACACAAATCTCATGCGGGATATCGTATTTGTTTAACGTATTATGCAGCGATGTCAGGGTGTGTGTAATGGACTCCTCCTCGTTATAAGCTGGTATTACGACGCTTAGCTTCATTCGTTGTTAAAGTTGAAAACACTACAAATTAAAGATTATTAATCCGATCTGCCAATTTATGCGGGTGGAAGTATCTGGTCGTACCTGGCCACTGTTTCGGAAATGATGGTGTCGTATCGGTAATCCAGCCATTTATTTACGTTTTCAAACATTTCTTTCCTGTTCTTCACAAAGCCGATGTTTGTTTGGGCATGCACATTACTTAGCCCCGCATGATGCTTGCGGTAAACCCCCATGGTTTCGGGGATATACCCTATACCTCCCTGGGCAGCAAGCTGTATCATGATGGCCCAGTCACCCGCCGCGGCGCTGGCATGCCACGGTGCAAAATCATGATCCAGGAAATGATTTCGGTAAAGCCAGCTGGCGGTTGCCATAAACCATTTGTCTGCCAGAATATCGGCTATTGAGGAAGTAAGTTTCTGATCTTCGGCATTAAATAAATGAGAAGGAGACCCATCCTCATAAATCACCAGCATGTTGTGATGACAAATGTAAAAGTCGGGGTGGGAATCTAAAAAATCGACCTGTTTTTGTAGTTTAAAAGGATCCGTCCAGTAATCATCTCCTTCGCACATGGCCACATACTGGCCGCAGCAGGCTTTTATAAGGCCCAAAACGTTGTTTCTTCCTGCAAATTCCCTTGGCTCAGCCGGCCCCTGATTGACCTCGTGCAAAAATGCGCGTATGCGGCCCGGGTATGCCGCTTCATATTGGCGGATGATTTCGGCTGTCTGGTCGGTAGAGGCGTCATCTCCGATCACAATCTCAAATGGGAAATTTGTTTGCTGGGAAAGTGCGCCTTCCAGCATCTGGGCAATATACTTTTCGTGATTATAAGTAGGGACGCAAACCGAAACCTTCATAATAAAAATAGCATTGGCCCGAGTGAGCCAATGCTGTAATTAAGTTTTTATATCATTAACTGAATACCTCCTGCAACTGCGCTACGGTCGGGAAGTCCGGCGTAACCAGTTCTTTTTCAGGTTGATAGATATAGGCCATCGGGTAGCCACGTTCAATAAAAGTAGGCTCGTCCAGGTTATTATACCGCAGCTGTACCGACCAGCGGATGTTATTGGTGATGTTGTTCCCTGACTGGTGGATCAGGAAAGCGGAAAACACAAGGATGTCTCCCACCTGAAATTCTGTCTGGATGAAGGCATCTTCTTTCAGATCAGCAGTGATACCGCCCTGATAGCCCGATGTACTGGATTCCTGAAGTCCTATCTTGTGGCTACCCGGAATAACCTGAAGGGCGCCGATGTCTGCTCCGGCGTCCACCATCGGGAACCAAATGACCGTACTGTCCAGCGAGCCCTGGCCGGTTCGCCAGTCCTGATGCGCATCCAGTTTCCAGTGTTTGCTGCCGTTCTTTGACAAAAACCTGCTGTTAAACTGCATGGCGGCCCGTGCGCCTATGATCGGACTGCTCAATCCAACTTCTTTCAAAACAGCTTCGATTTTGGGGTCTACGCCCAGCCGGTGCAGTGAAAAAGAATGCTGAACCGTTTTCCCGGTATTGACAAATGCGGTGAAATCCTTTTCAAAAAATTCGAACATAGCATTCTCGAATTCCGACTTGTTGTCAATATCAACAGATTTGCCCGTTACACGTTTGATCTGCACCGCGAATATTTTGCGGGCTTCGGTATAAATTTCGTTGACAATTTCTTTGTCCAGAAAGTTTCTTAATATGACGAACCCGTCTTCATTGAATTGTTTCCGTATTTCACTCATAATTTTTCTGTTTAAGATTTATGATCACTGAAAGTGTACTAGCCACGTTTCCCGATCAAAATTATAACTCAACTTCCACCTGATTTATGACATCAGTCAGCAAAATTTCAGGATCATCCGCATGAAAACCGGGTTGTATTTATTTTCTTAATCTTCCCAGACAGCATAACCGAATCCGGCGGCACCGAATCCGTTCCCGTTGTACAAAAGGTATTTTTTTCCTTTATGCTGATAGGTATATGCGTAGTCAATCATTTGATAATCAAAATCTTCCGGATTTTCAGATTTTGCAATACCCACCAGGTGATCTTTCCTTTCCCAGTTGGTACCGTCTATGGATTCTGCATATCCCAGGCGGTAGCTCTGGTTGCGGTCTGTACGGTAATCGCGGCTATGGCGGTACGAATAGAACATTTTATAGATGCCATCTTCCTTGAAAACGCTTGGACGACCCACTGCATGAAGGAAATCGTCAAAATCCAGGGTGGGAATGTCACTGATTTCCCAGTGAATGCCATCCTTTGAAACAGCAGATTGCGCCCGGTAGTAGGGCTCCGGATAACCGTGTATGTATTCACATTTATGGCCTGAGATATACCACATGCGCCAGGTTCCATCGTCCTCAATCATCACTGAAGGCTGAGCCGCCCAGATCGGGTTCTGAATACTGCGGTCCATGATAGGGCCCCGGAACATTTTCGTGAAAGTAAGGCCGCCATCGTGGCTTACGGAAAGCCCCATAGAAAGCCGGTACGAATTCCAGGTACGGTTCCAGCCGGTATAATACAGCCAGATATCCCCGTTTGGCCGGTTTACGAACCAGGCCGGCATCGCTCCGGTTTCATCATATTCACCCGGGCCTCCCAGTTCAAGAACAGGCTTGTCGTGGATATAAAGGATCTTTTTCGGATCGTCGTAATCAACGTCAATAAAGGTTGGGCGAGACTGGCCGCTGTCATCCCGGGACGAAAAATAAACCCTTAGAAAGTCATCATGTTTGTAGGCAAAGGGAACCTGAGCGTGTGTCCGGCTATGCGGCAAGCTGCCATCCGGTTTATATATAACTCCTTGTTTGATCCACATTTTAGTAAGCGGTTGCAGTATGAAGTAGGCTATTAGAACTACCTATCCATGCTTTAGATTAGAAAATTTGTCCGGGTTGTTAATCATGAATGAAAGTAATCTCCCTATAGTTTGAGATTGAGAATTCAGGTTTTCATAGAGTTCAGCAGTGATGTATTTGCATGCAAAAGAAAATTCCAGCCATACCTGCGTTTCACAATTTTCCATGTCCGCATCGGAAACCTTTGACACAAAATGGGCTGGATACCTCCTTTTACGATAAGCCTCTCCTATGCAGGCACAAACGGATCGGCTAGATCTGCGAATTTGATCTGTAAGTGAAAATCGTTCGGCTGCAGGAAAATTTTTAGTTATTTCAAAAATGCTCATTGCTAATTCAAAACCGAACTTGTACGCCATCAGATCGCGAAAGTCATGTGATGCCATTATCCTGATTTAGTGTGTACTGCCTACTTCTACTAGTCCTCCGCCTTCTCCGCTCTCAGGCGCCAGTTATCTACGAAATCTTTTCCAGGAATGGGCAGGTCTATGTCAACTTCCGGAGCTTTTGCAGTAACGCGGTAGTCCATGACATAAAATGCATTTCCGAAAACATAATGAAGTTTGAAATTTTCAATATTAGCCGGAACGTCCTCCAGGGGTACTTCGGCACGGAAAAGGGGATTGGCCTTCAGCAACGTAGCATAGGAAGGATGCTTTCTCAGCCAGGGCGCTACGCTTTCGTCGCCCACAACTACTTTTCCGCCGGGGCGTACCACACGGGTGAGTTCGTCGAAAGCTCTTTTTCTTTCCGAAAAGGTATTGATCCCGCCGAAATGGAAAACGGCATCGAAAGTATCATCAGGAAAAGGCAGATAAGAGCCATTTCCAAGGAAATAATGTACGTTGAGGTCTTCTGTCGAAAGTTTTTCCTGCGCCAGTTTCAACATATTCGGAGATAGGTCCGACAGCACCGCTGTTCCTCCCGGCCTGATTTTGTCCAGTATCAAAGCAGAGTCTTTACCTGTGCCTGCACCCACTTCCAGCGCCTTCATTCCCGGTTTCAGCTCCATAAGATCAATAAAAAACTTGCGGGTAGCCGCTTCGTCAGAATGGTTCAGCGTTTCAAATACCCAGGATACACCCTTGTCATACCTCAAAAATGCCTGATCGTAAAGGTATTGCTCGCGAGCATCAGCCGGAAGTAATTCTTTAGGATATAGCATGTTAACAATGCCTGTATCTCCCACTTCATATAGGGTACCGTCTTCACTGGTAAGTGTTTTGCCGTCTTCTGATATTTTTAAGGGGCCGCCGGTTAATGGGCATACCAACGCTTTAAGGAAATCCTGATGGGTCATTTGGTGTTTGCTTGTTTATGTATAGGGCCAAAATTACTTTTTTTTCTTATAAGTACTTTCAAAGTCTGGACGGTAATTAGCCAAAGGTTTATAAATGGCCGTGTGTAATTCTGTTTTGATTGATAGCAAAGGCCGTTTATTTCCTTCGTACCTTTGCTATCAAACATTTTGATGTTACGCATTCAGCAATATACCATTCAGTAAAAGTCATGTTTGATCTGCAACAAAAGATAAAGGCACTGGCCAGGGAACAGTCAGCAAAAGTGATCGCCACCAGACAGCACCTTCACAAAAACCCCGAACTTTCATTTGAGGAATTTAAAACAGCAGGTTTCGTAGCCAGGGAATTACAGGCTATGGGGCTCAGTCCGCAGGAAGGCGTTGCCGGTACTGGTGTGGTAGCGCTGATCGAAGGAAAAAACCCGAAAAGCAGGATTGTCGGGTTAAGGGCGGATATGGATGCATTGCCAATCCATGAAGCCAATGACGTTCCCTACAAATCGATCAACCCGGGGGTTATGCACGCTTGCGGGCACGACGTCCACACTTCGTCGCTTTTGGGCACAGCCAATATTCTTCGCCAGCTGCGTGATGAATTTGAAGGGACGGTTAAGCTGGTTTTTCAGCCGGCAGAGGAAAAAGCACCCGGCGGAGCCTCACTAATGATAAAAGAAGGAGTACTGGAAAACCCGAAACCCGTGAGTATGGTAGGGCAGCATGTAGCACCGAATATTCCGGTTGGAAAAATAGGCTTTCGGGAAGGAATGTATATGGCCAGCACCGATGAACTTTACCTTACCGTAGTCGGCAAAGGAGGGCACGCCGCTGCACCGCACCAGCTGATAGACCCCGTACTGATGGCTTCACACATCATTGTCGCGTTACAGCAGATTGTCAGCAGAAACAGGAACCCGTCCAATCCGGCCGTTTTATCCTTTGGCAGGTTCATTGCTGATGGTGTTACCAATGTAATACCCAACGAGGTTACGATCCAGGGAACCTGGCGCTGCATGGATGAGGCCTGGCGCGAAGACGGCCTGAAGCGTATGAAAAAAATGGCTGAGCTGATAGCCGAATCCATGGGGGGCAGCTGTGTTTTTGAAATTGTGAAAGGGTACCCATTCCTGAAAAACCATCCCGAACTGACGCGCCGCATGCGGTCTTCGGCCACGGAATATATGGGCGCAGAAAATGTGATTGACCTGGATCTCTGGATGGCAGGAGAAGACTTTGCTTTTTATTCCCAGGTGGTTGATTCCTGTTTTTACCGACTGGGTACCAGGAACGAAGCAAGGGGCATAGTATCCGGTGTACATACACCAACTTTTGATATAGACGAGGAAGCGCTGGAAATTTCTACCGGGCTAATGAGCTGGCTGGCTATTTCCGAGCTTAGCTTTTAGGAATATAACGTTTAAAGAAGCTCCCGATCTTCAGACTGATAACACCCAGAATAGCTTCTTTAAAAATCCCTGGGGACATTTTGGAAGCGCCACGCGTGCGGTCGGTGAAGATAATGGGTACTTCAACGATCTTGAACCCATATTTCCAGGAATTGAATTTCATCTCGATCTGGAAGGCATAACCAATAAAACGGATGTTGTCCAGATCGATCGTTTTTAATACTCTGGCAGTGTAACAGATGAATCCCGCGGTAGGGTCCATGATTTGCATGCCGGTGACCATACGCACGTAATAACCAGCAAAATAGGACATCAATACACGGTTAATAGGCCAGTTCACCACATTGACACCGGTGATATACCTGGACCCTATAGCCAGGTCGTGGCCTTCGGCGGCGCATGCATGATGCAACCTGATCAGGTCTTCCGGAGGATGGGAGAAGTCCGCATCCATTTCAAAGATATATTCATAACCTTTTTCCAGAGCCCATTTAAAGCCGTGAATGTAGGCGGTTCCAAGGCCCAGCTTACCTTTTCTTTCTACCAGGTGGAGCGCCCCCGAGAACTCCGGCATCAGATTCCTCACCACATTTGCCGTACCGTCAGGAGATCCGTCATCAATAATCAACACGTGGAAAGGATGCGTTAAACTAAAAACTTTTCTGATGATGGCATCAATATTCTCAATTTCGTTGTAGGTAGGAATTACTACAATACTTTTGCTCACGGGTGATCTGATTTAGGGTTGAGTAAGAAAAGGTGCCGGTCAGAGTTTAATGTTATTTATTTTTTCTCGTTTTTCCAGATTCTTATTGACCTCCTGGTAAATCTGTTTCATCTGCTGAGGATGACTGACATAATAGGTATAGCTGCTATTATATACCGTGGTATCTACTTTATGTTTTTTCCAAATGTCTGTTTTCAGTTTATCAAAAACAATAATGGAAGAGTCCGTAGATTTTAACTGAAGCCGGGTTACCCTGGACTCAGCAATATGAATATCAGCAAGTATCAGCGCCATTTTTTCCGGAGACAGCGTACCTTCCGGGGCTGTATCTTCCTGAGAACAAGCGGATAGTACAAGTAGTAGTAAGCCCAAAAAAACTAAAATAGGCGATATATTATTCGCTTTCCGGTGACTAACTCTCAAAATGGCTATCTTTGTTAATGTCAATGATGTCACAAAGGTGGTAATTTTTTCGCAAAACGTATGTTTGAACAGTTTTTGGGAAAGTTGCGGAAGTATGAAATCCGGATGAGAAAAGCCGTTACCAGCGAACGTCACGGAAATTTTCATTCTGTCTTTAAAGGTTCGGGTCTGGAGTTTGATGAATTGCGACCTTATCAGTATGGCGACGACGTGCGGGCTATTGACTGGAATACTTCGGCCAAAGGACATGGAACTTTCATCAAGATTTTTAAAGAGGATAAGGAACAGACCGCTTTCTTCATGCTGGATGTCAGTGCTTCACAGAAGGTAGGAGAGGCAGGGATGCTCAAAATAGATATAGCCAAGGAAATCTGTGGCGTACTTACCTTGTCGGCCATTCAGGAAGCAACCAGGGTTGGCCTGTTGTGTTTTTCTGACCGTAATGAACGCTACATCAGGCCGTCTGATGGGATGAAACATGGCTATGGCGTGTTGTCCGAGCTTTTCAAACTTATTCCTGCTTCGGGGCGGACCAACATTTCCGAAGGCATTTTAATCGCCCTGAACGTCCTGAAAAGACGCAGCCTGATATTTCTGATATCGGATTTCATCGATGACCATTATCAGCATAACCTGAAAGCACTAGCGCTGAAACACGACCTGATCGTGATACATCTGTATGACCCCCGCGAGACCAGTTTGCCCAGCCTCGGCATTATCCCCTTGTATGACGCCGAAAGCCAGAAAACGGTTTGGGTCAATACTTCATCCAGGCAGTACAGGGAAGAGATGGTGAACCGTTTTAAAAAGAGAAGCACCGATCTCCAGCGCCTGTGCCATCAGAACAGGGCCGATTACATTTCCATTAATACCCAGGAGGATTATGTTCCTGCACTGATACATTTGTTTAAGATAAGACGTTACACCAAAGGCTCCACCGCTGTTTCATGAAATACTATCAGAGGAAATGGGCAAATTAAAACTTGCTGAAGAAGTATCAGGCATTGATCCGTTGTACCCTTCGGGATATTTGCAAAGGATTCTCTACTTATGCAGCGTTCTTTTGGGGCTGACAATTGCGGCCTGTCAGGGGCAAAATTCGCTTCCTCAGGGTAGGTTTTTGTCTGACAGTATTGACGTCGGTAAGCCCGTTTTTTATGCTTTGAGCTTCCGTCATTCTCAGGAAAAAGAAGTTTTCTTTCCGGATACTACTTATAATTTTGCCCCGTTCGAAGTTTTATCTCAAAAAATATTTACCTCATCCACAGATGAAAAAGGGATGCTGGACAGCGCTATTTACCAGCTCATAAGTTTTGATGTAGCTGCGGCGCAGGTTTTACAGGTACCCGTCTTTGTTTTTGAAAAGAGAGATTGTACGGCTGTATTATCAGCACCCGATACCGTTTTTCTCAAAAAGGAGGACCTGAATATATTGGAGAGCCAAAAAGCGCTGACACCGGATACGGTATTACTGCCACTGAACCGGGAGTTCAATTTTTCCAAACTCATTGGTACACTTGCTATGATAATCGGCATTGGAGGGAGTATTTACTGGGTATTCGGAAATGACATATCCAAGCAATGGCGGCTCATAAAGCTGCAGAGGCGGCATCTGGAGTATCTCCGGTCTTTCAACAGGCTTCTGAGAAATGCCAGGGATAAGGGAAGCATCAAAGACGCTGAAAAGGCGATCATCGTGTGGAAGAACTATCTGGAACGACTGGAAAAAAAACCATTTGCCACCTACACAACGCGTGAAATAATGGATAATATGCCGGATGAAAATCTGGCGGAGGCGCTCAAAAACATGGACGGGATGATTTACGGGCAGGCCAGATCAAAAAAGATGGATGCTTCCCTTGAAGTTCTTAAGGCAGGGGCAACCAAAATTTACAGAAACAGGCGCCGTCAGATTCTGGACCGTCAGGAATCTTAGCAGAGGGAATTGATATGGAACAATGGTTTTCGTTGGAATGGTTTGGATATAGCGCCTTCAGCTCTTATCAATGGGCATACCCTTACTTTTTGTACGGTATTCCGGTTGTTCCGCTGTTGTTCTGGCTCAGGAATGCCTTACACCGAAAGCAGAAACAACGATTGGTTATTACCCATCATCCGGTACGCGGCCCGCTGGAATGGCTTGTGTTGTTGCGGTTTGTTCAGCCTGTTTTGGTGGGTTTGGGTATTATATTCATGCTGGTGGCACTGGCCAGGCCGCAGGTAATTTCGGAAAGGACCGATCGCTACTCCGAAGGTATTGATATCATGCTGCTCATGGATATTTCCGATTCCATGACCGAGAAGGACTTGAGTCCTAACCGGCTTACAGCTGCCAAAAACGTGGCACGGGATTTCATAAAGGGCAGGTTACAGGATCGTATCGGACTGATCATTTTTGCTGGAGAAGCCGTTTCACTATGCCCTCTTACGACGGACTACGAACTCTTGTATGGTTTCCTGGACGAAATTGAACCCAATATGATCCCTACTGCCGGAACGGCAATAGGAAGCGCTCTTGCCGTAGCCGTGAACAGAATGCGGGAAACAAAAGGAGAAAGTAAGGTTGCGATCCTGATCAGTGACGGAGATAATACTTCTGGAAGCCTTGGCCCGGGCACGGCCGCACAACTTGCAAAAGCCTTTGGAATAAAAATCTATACCATATCTGTCGGTGTTGCCAAAAAGTCGGGAAATACGGATTCAACCATGGTCTCAAATGCGATGGTCGACGAGAGTGAACTGCAGAAAATTGCGGGGATAGGAGAAGGCAAATACTTCAGGGCTACGGACAATAAAGCGCTGGGTAACGTTTTTCAGCAGATTGACCAGCTGGAAAAAATAAAATCCAAAGACGTTGTTTCGCGGGATGTGAAGGATTTTTATCGGGTATACCTGTACTGGGCCGTCCTGTTTTTTTTGCTTGCCATCGGCACAAAAAGTACTTTTATGGCCAATATTCTAGAAGATTAAAATGCTTAAATCTTTTTATAATCATAAAGTAATGGAAGCCGGGCTCGACGAGGTCGGAAGGGGTTGCCTGGCGGGGCCCGTTGTTGCGGCTGCTGTTATCCTGCCGAGGGATTATAGACATGCCTACCTTACAGACAGCAAGCAGCTCTCCAAAATGCAGCGTCTTGAGCTGGAAAAGGAAATTATGAAAGAAGCCATTGCGTGGGCAATCGGCGAAGTCGATAATATTGAAATAGATAAGGTGAATATTTTAAAGGCCAGTTTTCTGGCCATGCACCGGGCGGTTGACCTGCTGCATACCAAGCCCGAACACCTACTGGTGGATGGGAACCGGTTTACGCCTTATCCTATGATTCCGCATACCTGTATCATAAAAGGGGATACAGAATATCTTTCCATTGCGGCGGCATCGGTGCTGGCAAAAAACCACCGCGACGAACTGATGAATCAGCTGTCAGCCCAGTTTCCCCATTATGGCTGGCACAGCAATGTCGGGTATCCCACAATCGAACATAGGAGGGCCATCAGTATTTACGGGCCGACTTCCTATCACCGAATGACCTTTAAGCTGCTCAAAGTGCCGGAAGAAAACAAGGACTAGGCTTTGGGTTTTTTATAAACGGGAACGGTGCTGCACGGCTCACCAAACATCAGGCTTTGCACAACGGGTTTCAGCAGCTTGCTGATTTCCATATACGCCGAGACAGGTACCTCCACCTTGCTGCACCCCTTCACTACCACTCTTTTCCCGGCATATTCCTGCGGATCCAAAGCCCGGATCGCTCTGGAAAATAACTGTGCTTCCAGCGTTTCAAGAGAACCATAAACGATCTCATTTGCATAAGGCTCCAAGTGCGTAGCCAGCAGCATGTAGGCCCAGGTAGGTACAATGGCATCTTCGGAGCAGAGCACGGCAATGTTTTTTCCCTGGTACTGCGTCCAATCATGGGTTTTGAGGAAGTCGCGAAAGTCTTTCTCCTTGAGTATCAGACCCTGAAACAAATTATTTTTTATATCATAAATGATTCTTTCTCCCGGATGGTACAGGTCTTCAAGGTCCAGTGATACAATGCCACTGTTCGCTACGCGGTTGACAATTTCTTCGGTTTCCATATTGATACTTTAATCCTTGTGGTTAACACAGAAATGGAAAAGATTGTTTGATACCACTCAATAAAACGTAAAATCAATTACTGAAAACACTTTTACGCGGAGAGGGTGCCATAAAATCTTTCAGATAATAGGGCTCAAAGGAAGCAACGTTTTCAAACTGCTGATTTTGAAAAGCGAGGCTCGCCAGTATGCCCACAGTTTTGGCAGAAGGTTTAATATCCTCTGATGGAAAAACAGCATTTCCACGATTACCAAAAAGCGGTTGACATTTTGCGGCTCCATCACCAAAAAAAACAACCTTATTGCTTTCTAATTCGGTGTCGAACGAATTTTCGGTGAGTATAATGGCTTCGGTGGGGTGGATCAAATTTCCGTGAAAATCAAAAACGGCAGCGTAAACCTCCATTCTTCTTGCATCAATCATCGGGCAGAAAAGGGTGGTTTCCGGAAAAAAGCCTTTGGTCTGCAGATACATTGCTTCCAACGTGTTGACCGCAAGCATGGGTTTGTTAAGCCCATAACACAGTCCTTTGGCAGTGGAGACACCCACACGCAATCCGGTATAGGAGCCGGGGCCCTTTGCTACTGCAATAGCGTCCAGGTCGGAGAGAAAGAAACCGCTATCCTTCACGACGTTTTCGGCCAGGGTGGTGAGCATGGCCGACGAGGAACGTTCAGTGTAAAGGTCATACCCTGCCAGCAGTTCGGCGTTTCTGTGCAAGGCTACGGAGCAGCCGCGGGTAGAGGTATCAATGCTGAGAATAAGCATGGTGTAACTTTAAAAACCCCGGGAGAGTATTTCTTCCGGGGTTTAGACAGGTTATTTTTTATTTTTTAAAATGCTGCTGTATCTGCCCGTATCCTTAAATAGGGTCAGGGCGGCTTTCACCTCCGGGTCATCCTGGAAAGACGCCTCACGCATCCCTTTTTCCAGATAATAGTGTTTGATGATCTCCTCTTCCAGAATTTTTTTGATCTCTCCTTTGAATAACTGAAGGTCATTATCCTTGTTATGCGTCAGCTTTGATTTCAAAGCTTTCAGTTGGTCTTCAATCGCATCCAGGGATTTTTCCTTTTTCGCGGAAGCTTCCAGGCTATTCAGATCACGTTCAACCTGCGTGGTGTAATCATATTCCTTGTCGGCCAGCCATTTTACAAAAGCAGCATAATCCGAATCGGTTAAATGGAATTCCGCTGCAGGTTTGATGGTAGGATGTTCGAAACGGTACTTAAGCGCGTAGTCAAAGAATAACCGGTTGCGCCCAAGAGCCGAAGCAAGTGGAGAAAACGTTTCTTTTTCCGTCAGAATGTCGGGCAGAATTCCACCCCCGTCGTAAACCACCCTGCCGTTTTTGGTTTTAAATGCTGTCATCAGGGAGTCGGGTATCTTACCAACGCTGCCGTCCTCATTTCTGTGACTGTAATCAATTGCCTGGATACACCTGCCGCTGGGGATGTAATACTTGGCCGTGGTGATCTTCATTTTGGTATTAAAGGACAGGTCGCGGGTCGTTTGTACAAGGCCCTTTCCATAGGTCCGCTGGCCAATCAGTACCCCTCTGTCATAATCCTGGATAACCCCTGAAACAATTTCTGCTGCTGATGCGCTACGGTTATTGGTCAGTACTACAATCGGAATTTCGGTGTCCAGTGCGGGATTATAGGCAGTATATGTTTTATTCCATTCACTCACCTTTCCCTTGGTGGAAACAATTTCTTCTCCTTTGGCAATGAAGATATTTGAAATTTCGATGGCCATATTCAGGAGCCCCCCCGGATTGTCCCGCAGATCCAGTACAAGCGATTTCATTCCCTTCCCTTTCAGGTCCTGGAAGGCATTTCTTACTTCCCTTGAAGCGGTAGCGGTGAAATCCTTGAGGTCGATATAACCAACATCGGAGCTGAGCATGCCGTAATAAGGAACATTGGTTACCTTAACGATATCCCTGGAAAGTGTAATTTCAAGCGGCTTGGTCTGGCCGTAGCGTTTTATAGTGAGTTTGACGTTCGTTTGGGTCTGGCCTTTGAGCAGCTTTCCGGTATCGAAATCTTCCCGCGCGGAAATATCTATATCGTTGATCTTAAGGATCTCGTCTCCCAAATGCAGCCCTGCTTTTTGTGCCGGGGTATCTTCATAAACCATCATCACCGTATGTTTCCCTCCAGACGAACTGACCATAGCCCCAATGCCGTTATATTTTCCGGTGGTCATGGTCATGTAATCTTCTATATCATCCTCTGCATAGTATACCGTGTAGGGGTCCAATGATCTCAGCATATTGTCAATGCTGGTTTTTATCAGCTGATTGGGATTAATCTCATCTACATAATAGGCGTTGAGCTCCTTAAACAACGTGGCGTATATATCCAGGTTTCGCGCAATTTCGAACAGGCGGTCGTCCTGTCTGAAGGATACAAATGCGAGACCAGCCACGAGGGGAACTGCAAACCACGCCGTACGGATATACTTTTTCATCGATGTTCAGGAATTAACAGTATCGCTTTTTGAGGCTGGCGGCAGTTTACTCAAACGAGCTAAAGATTGCCCCATGGCCTTTTCAATAACGCTGAAAGTACTTGTTTCTTTTGCAAGATACAAAAAAGCAATGTAAGCAGGACGGGCGGCGGAGGAGCCTGAGACCAATATTTCCTTTTGCAGGCGGTAAGCTTCACGGCAACGGCGGCGTATGAGATTACGGTCGACGGCTTTTTTGAAGTTTTTTTTGGAAACAGAAAAAAGAACCTGTGTAGGCTCTGCTTCTTTCAGTGGGTCGTACAGGTAGAGTACCCTAAAAGGAAAGAGGTAGAACGTGTGCACATCCGAACTACCTCTTTGAAATAGCCTTCCAATGATTTTGGGGCTACATAATTTTTCATTTTTACGGAAAGTTTGTTTCAAGTTTTTGCTGATATGGTGCCCTCAAGTTTGACAGTCTCTCACTTCAAAGGCTTTGAAAGACAAGCTTTCTTCCTATCTCAAACCATCAAACCCGCTTATTGCTTGTGACGTTTTTCGTCAGATACTGTTAGTTTCCAGCGTCCTTTTTTGCGGCGGCCAGCAACTACTTTGCGTCCGTTCGCTGTAGACATTCTCTCACGGAAACCATGTTTATTTCTCCTCTTGCGATTCGAAGGCTGATAAGTACGTTTCATCTGTATATCAATTTATTGCGCTATAAAATCTACTTTACTCAGAATTTAGGCTTGCAAAGGTAGATAAAGAATCTGATTAAGACAAAGTGTCAGAAAAAAAAACTAATAAATACCTTGAGAATCAGAAAGAAACCGTTAATTCACCCCGCTGATGCATTTATTATTTATAAATAAATTTCTTTTTAAAGAACCATTCCGCACAGCCATTGTCATGTTCAACCGAGGCCCAGGCAGGATCGGTATCTTCATTCATGCTCAGAATGGTATAGGGTGTATTTTTAAGCTTGGGAACATACACGATCTGATCTTTACTGGCCGAAACCAGCTGCGTGCGTGCCATCATCTCACTGTAATACCTTGATGCCCTGCCTGTAAGCAGATCGGACCAGGCCGACCGGTAATTAAAATTACTGCAGTAAACGCTAAAAAAATAAAAGACGACGGCAAAAGAGAGGATTCCCAGTTTTTGGGGAACATGGGCGTTATATTTTTCAAGTACCCAAAAAGTGAGGACAAAGACGTTAAAGGTCCATCCCAGCAGTGTCCAGAAATTGATCAGGCACTGGCCCCTTAAGTTGGGAGGCTGTGCAATGGACCAGTAGGTTGGGAAATAAGTCAGATAGAGGGTTCCGAAAAAGACCAGCAGGGCTATAAACGGGTGTATCTTAAAAAAGCGAAATTCTCCCTTTTGTTTTGAATGATAGAGCTGAGCGGCAACGGGTATAAGTACTAGCGCTAAAATACATAGCGTTGGGGCCATTTTAGTAAAGTTGTGGATGGACCACGCCAAACTGTTTTTAAGAGAGTATATCAGGTTATATTTTAAGGGTGTGGGGTACAGGCCCGACTCTGCCCTGGCACCATTGCCGGGTGCCGTAATGGAAAGAATACCTGAAGCGAGGGCAACCACGAAAAGAAGCAGCTCGTTTATTAAAAATCTTTTTCGGACGAAACTTCCAAACACAAAAAGAGCCCCTGTGAGCGAGACCAGCCATACAAGGCTATACTCGTTCATCCCGATAATAATGAAAAGCGCCACGCACAGGCCTGCCATCCGGAAGGTTCCCTGTACCGGATAATTCCTGATCAGGTAGGCAAAAAGATAAAGTGTGCAGATATCCGCAATAGTATAATAATAGCCTGTATACCAGTAAAAATAACCGGATACGACCGGCAGCTCAGCTATCAGTACGAACATAAAAAGGAAGGTGAGCAGTAACTCCTTCCAGGCAGGTAACTTATCCATTGTCACCGCCTTCATAAATTTCAGAATGGCATGTGCATATAAACCGAACAGCAGCATAGGGACGAGTTTATAACCCAGGTAAGACCCGTAAGCGAGCGGTTGCGTGGCAGAGATAAGGGTGCCTATGTACCTTCCCGACCAGGTTTTCCAATAATGTTCCTGATAGCCAAAATATCCCATATCAATGACAGAGAGGGCATGGCAATAATCATCCGTTGTGGGGAAAACATAAAGAGAAAGCGCGAAAAAAGGGAAGAGCAGAATCACAAAAGCAAGTAGTACGGCTTTGTATTTGTGATCCGGCTTTTCCAGGAAGGAAAAGTAATTCATAACTTCAGGTATGTGGTTGAGTTTTGGCAGGAGGCTCAAACTTAAGCTAAAAATCTTAAACAAGCGATTCCATTTGCTCAAAAGACAAAGTGAGACAGCCTGAAAAGGAAATATCCGCAGGATTGAAAAAGGAGAAGAGCCTAAGTATGAGGACGTTTGGGGATATGCCTGATTTCCCGTCTGGAATGGTACAACATGGGGGGGGTAAGAAACTAGAAAAACTTCGAGAATTCCTCAAATTAATCCGAGAATGAAATAGTCAGGATGCCGGTTATCTCCGTATACCAGTGAGAGAACCGGTTATCCCGGTGCGAACCTTATATACCCTAAACCGTTAAAATATTTTTGTACTGATGGGAGCGACAAGATCCATCGAATTATTACTGCAATCCCTCTTTTTTAGCGTCTTTTTCCGGCATTTCTATATTAAATTTGGGATTAAATCATTACTAATTTTACCTCCTCTTTTTTATGAATCGTAGTATCCTTTTTTGTACCCTCCTACTTTCCTTCCATTTTTATGTCAACCCCGGTTACAGCCGTGCGGTGAAACGTTTTTCGGAAGATGTGAAAATTACATCCGGCTATTCAGCATTTTCTTTTAATGTTTTTAAAGATGCTGATATCCAAAAACTTCTGCTGGATCAGGCGGATCTTGATGCGCATACCTATCACTTGTTTTCCCATGGTCGGCCCGGCAAACTGCTGATCAACGGAAAATGGCTTGATGCAAAGGGTATTGTTACCTTTTTGAAAAATCAGACGGATGTATCCCGGTTCCAAAGGGTAAACATCTACGGCTGTGAATTTGGTAAAGGTGCAGCGGGGCAGGCGGCTGTTTCCTACCTGAGTAAAGTACTCGGCGTTTTGGTTTCTGCTTCTGACGACCTCTCCGGCAAAGATGGCGACTGGGACCTGGAAGTGGGAACTTATGTATCCGTTAAAGGTTTGGAAGGCTTTTCCGGTAATCTGCAATGTGCAGGTACTGTGGGAGGTACCTTGGACAGTGATGACTTTGACGGAGACGGAATATGCAATGACACCGATATCGACGATGATAATGATGGTGTTCTCGACGCAATAGAAAGCCCGGGTTGTTTTTATACTGAAGCAGAGGCAAGGGTCATTTCTTTGGTAACCACGGAGTTGCAAACTGCTTCTTCTATTAGCTATACCTTCGATGGAAATACCACCAATCAATTTTCATTTGCTAACACCAGCCCTGCGCAAGACTGGATAAATAAATCCATTTTTGAAATAACGCCTACTACCCCGATAGCTATTTCCTCGGTAAACTTTGATATGGGTAGTTGGCCGCTTTCTTCCAACGGAACTTCCACTTTTAAGTTACAAGGCTGGAACGGGACCTCCTGGGTTGACCTATCAGCAGCAATGGATGACTATCCTGTGGCTGACTTTAGCATAAACAATACCGAACATCTCGGCACCAAATATGCTAAATACAGAATTACGGGCGTATCAGGGACTCTTCTTAACGCTGGGGGTGGGGTTTATGAGATAACCCTTACACCCTATCAATATATTGCATCTGCTTATCCCAAACCGACCTGTTCAGCAGATCTTGATAACGATTTAAAGAATAATCACCAGGATCTGGATAGCGATGGTGACGGCTCTTCCGACCTTTCAGAGTCAGGCGTGAGCCCTTTGACAGATTTGCTTGCAGGGCCGCCTGCCAATACTCAGCTTGACCCGGCGGGGACCGATGCCAATAACGATGGACTGAATGACAGTGTTGATGCGAATCAGAATGGGGTGGTCGACTATATTTCCACCTATAACCAATATGCCTTGAATAGTATATTGAAAATCGGTGAGGATCTGGATGGTGATGGTAAAACAGAATTGGCAGATTACGATGACGATAACGACGGGATACTGGATGTTGTGGAAAGCCCTGATTGTTTTTACACCGAAGCACAGGCAAAGGTCATAACTTCTGTAACCACTGAGCTGCAAACCGCTGCTTCTATTAATTATACCTTCGATGGAAATACCGACCATCAATTTTCATTTGCTAACACCAGCCCTGCGCAAGACTGGATAAATAAATCCATTTTTGAAATAACGCCTACTACCCCGATAGCTATTTCCTCAGTAAACTTTGATATGGGTAGTTGGCCGCTTTCTACCAACGGAACCTCCACTTTTAAGTTACAAGGCTGGGACGGATCCTCCTGGGTTGATTTATCCACAGCAATGGCGAACTATCCTGTGGCTGACTTTAGCATTCAGAATACCCTTCATACTTCCTCTAAATATGCCAAATACAGAATTACAGGCGTATCGGGGACTCTTTTTAACGCTGGGGGCGGGGTCTGGGAGATTACCCTTACGCCTTATCAATTTGTTCAGGCCTTACATCCTAAATCCACCTGCGCAGCAGATACCGACCTGGATGGGATTTTCAATCATCAGGATCTTGACAGTGACGGTGACGGGTGTACCGACGCCGTAGAAGGCGGTGGCGACTTCGGAATCGACGATCTCAAAGAATCTGAGGTACCGGGTGGTAACTCGGGTGGCGGTTACACCGGAGTTACTTTTGGAGTGGACGATAACCTGGGCAATGTGGTGGATGCCAACGGTGTGCCATCCAGTGCCAATGGTGGACAAACCTTAGGTTTGTCACAGACCAGGGCCGAAATCGGCTCCACCTGTCCAGAAAGGGAGCTTCCTGTAACGCTGATCAGTTTTAATGCAGAGCAAACTGCCGAGGGCACCAGGCTGGTCTGGCGCACAGCAGATGAAAAGGATTTTGACCGTTTCGAGATAGAGTATTCGGAATTGCCCCAGTATGGTTTTAGCAAAATAGGCGAGTTGAAAGGCGGAGATTCCCGTTACGTATATGTAGATGCAGCCGTCCGTGTGGCAGCAAGTTATTACCGGCTGAAGATGGTAGATACGGACGGTACCTACAGTTACTCGAGGATTGTGGCCATCCAAAGCCGGAATGGCCGCGAGCTTTACAGGGTATACCCCAACCCATCCAATGGGAGGATCACCCATGTTGTTACCAACGGGCCGATAGAGTCTTACAAGATCCATGATTCATCGGGCAGGGAGATTTCTGCAAAGATGAGGGGGCAGTCCGGGCAATATGAGTTCGTCTTTGCCGCTCATGTGACACCTGGCTTGTACGTTATCACTTACAAAACCAGCGGCCTGGTAGTTAGCCAAAAGTTTGTTTTGAACGATTAAGGAGACTGATGTAAAACGGGCGTTTGGCAAACTAACCAAGCGCCCGTTGTGTATAGATTTTGAATTAAAATCGGCAGGCACATCATTTTACGGATGGAATCCAGTTAATCGGATGCAGCCGGGGCTTGTCTTTTGGCCAATCCTTTATGACCAGATTGTGATGAATGCCGGATAACCTGAATTAAATCCGCATTTTCCGAACCTGATGTAATAGCTAGCGAATAGATTTTTCGGGCAGCTGGGATTTAACACCTTCATCCAGCGGCATACTGTCCGGATAGGCTCCTGTTTGTTTAAGGAGATTGTTCAGTTCGGTTTTTAGTTTTTTCAGCTGACGCGCATATCTGCGGTCATGAATCAGGTTGTGGTTTTCCTCCGGATCTGCCGCCAGGTGGTACAGCTCCGCCAAATGCTTGTCGGGCTGGCCGTCGCCGGTGGGATAGTGAATGTATTTCCACTCGTCTGTCCGTATACCACGGACGTTGGGAGTATAGGGAAACTGTTTCTCATAATTATACTCATAATACCACGCCTTTCGCCAATGGGTGGTATCCCCCTGAACAAGGCGCTTAAACGACTGTCCATGGATTTTGGGCAAGGCGGGCGCACCGCACAGATCCAGCACACTGGGAGCAAGATCGAGCGTCAGCACCTGCTTGTTAACCACCACGGGCCTGGTCACGGGGGTTAATCCGGGAAAGCGGACGATGAGAGGGATGTGGATACTGGGTTCATGCATGGTTCTTTTGTCAACCATGCCGTGCTCTCCGTTCAGCAGGCCATTGTCCGACGTAAAAATAAAGATCGTATTATCCAGCTCACCCATTTCCTGCAGGGTACGGTAAATTTCCCCGACACTGTCGTCAACCGATAAAATAGTAGCCCAATAGGCATGAATCATTTTTTCAAAGTCTTTCACGGCTTCCGGCGAAGCATCCGGGAATTTCTTTCGCCATTCAAATAACGGCCCGTATATGCCGTGCCAGGTGGTCAGGCGTTGTTCAATCCATGCTGGTTTGTCAGTCAGTTCAAATGCACTTTGAGGGTAAGGGATCGGGACATTTTCAAATGCATGAGCATATTTTGGTTCGGGCGTATAAAAGCTGTGCGGAGCTTTATGGCCAAGCATGAGAAAAAACGGTTTCGATTTCCGGGTACCCAGCCAGTCCGTCGCAAGCTTTGTCACAACATTGGTATAATATCCTTTTATTTCCTTACTGCCCTGACCGTTAATGTTAAATTCTGTGTCCCAGTATTTTCCCTGTCCTTTATGTGTTACAAAAAAATCAAAACCAGGGCGGGGACTGTCATTTTCTTCACCCATGTGCCACTTGCCAATGTAAGCTGTTTCGTAACCTGCCGATTGCAGAACAGCAGGCATATTAGGCCGGTTGAGGGGAAAATCGGTAAAATTATTAACTACCCCGTGCGTATGGGCATACACCCCACTCAGAATGGAAGCACGGCTGGGTGAGCAGAGAGAGGTAGTACAAAAGTAGTTTTTGAAAAAGACCCCTTCAGCGGCAAGTTTGTCGATGTTCGGCGTCTTGAGATACTGATTCCCGGCTACCCCCAGCGCATCCCAGCGCTGATCATCGGTCAGGATTATTACGACGTTTGGCTGCCGGGGCACGGAATCCTTTTGTGTCCGCGGCTGCTTACCTGAAAACCCAAAAATAACCAGGAGGCCAACAGCGCATCCGGAGAGTAGTATTGATCCTATTTTCATATAAAGATACTTTTGATCTTATGGCACGAAGGGTTCACAGCACAAAAGTACTATTTAACCAAATTTTAAAGTACCAATCCTTCCATTCCATAAATGGTTTTCAATAAAAAAGCCGTCACGGGTATGACGGCCTGTTAATTAAGATGCTTCAAAAAGTACTATTCGATGGTATCAAAACCACAGTAAGGTACCAGAGCCTCCGGAATTTTTATCGTACCGTCCGCCTGTTGGTTATTTTCGAGCAAGGCAGCTACTATTCTGGGTAAAGCAAGAGCAGAGCCATTCAGGGTGTGCAGCAGCTGTGTTTTTTTATCAGCCGTTTTGTAACGCAGTTTAAGACGGTTAGCCTGGTATGTCTCAAAATTGGATACGGAGCTGCATTCCAGCCAGCGCTCCTGCCCGGCAGACCATACTTCGAAATCATAGGTAAGTGCGGAAGTGAAACCCATATCTCCCCCGCAAAGCCGCAGGATGCGGTAAGGTAATTCCAGTTTTTCAAGCAATCCTTTCACATGCTCCACCATCTGATCCAGCGCTTTGTAAGAGTCCTCCGGCCGGTTGATCTGCACAATTTCTACCTTGTCGAATTGATGCAACCGGTTCAGGCCGCGGACATGCGCACCCCAACTGCCCGCCTCCCGACGGAAACAGGGTGTATAAGCTACATTTTTTACAGGCAAACTGGCCTCGGGCACAATCACATCCCGATACAGGTTCGTCACCGGTACCTCCGCCGTTGGGATCAGGTAAAGATCATCCTGAGCGTCATGATACATCTGCCCTTCTTTATCAGGTAACTGCCCGGTTCCAAATCCGGAATCTGCATTGACGACAATCGGAGGCTGTATTTCAGTATACCCTGCCTTGCCTGCTTCATCCAGGAAAAAGGCGATCATGGCCCGCTGCAGACGCGCCGCCTTTCCTTTATAAACAGGAAAACCAGCAGCGGCAATTTTGTTGCCCAGCTCAAAGTCAATGATCGGAGCCTGGCCCTGGCCAAGTTTTTTGATGAGTTCCCAATGTGGCAGAGAGCCTGCGGGTAAGCTGGGCTTGCTGCCACTCTCTAGAACGGTGACATTGTCCTCGGCAGACCGGCCTTCGGGCACACTTTCGTGAGGCAGATTGGGTAATTTTACGAGTTCGCTAAAAAGGGCCTCTTCTGCTTCTTTGTGTTGTTCCTCTAACGCTTTTGATTTTTCCTTCAGATCTGCCGTTTCGGCTTTTGCAGCCTCAGCTTCGGTTTTTTGCCCGGCTTTCATCAAAGCTCCTATTTCCTTTGCTTTGGTATTGGATGCCGCCAGCACCTCGTCCAGTTCCTGCTGTATCTCCCTGCGTTTTTTGTCGAGCGAAATAACAAGATCAACAGCCTCGGCGGCGTCCTTAAAATATCTCTTTTCCAGTCCCGCAATAGTGTAGTCTCTATTTTCGCGGATGAATGCTGTTTGTAACATTGGGTGGGTATCTTCGGCATTGGAGCCGGAGGACAATTATATTTTTGGATACTTTATTAAGACCAACTGATAAATCTGCTTACGGAGCCGTGAAAATATCCTTCATTGCGTCTTCGTAGAAGAACAACCGCTCATTTAACACATTCAGGGCCTCGGCCTTATATTTTGAATGGATGAGCAGCGAAAGGTTATGTTCTGATGCACCGTAGGAAATCATTCTTATAGGGATATGCTTCAGCGCATCCAGCACTTTAAGGGCAATTCCCTCTTTGTCTGCGCTGAAATTTCCCACAATGCAGATAATATTCTGGTCGCGGTCATGCTCTTCCAGGTCTGCAAATTCTCTTAAATCCGCACTGATAGCCTGGAGGTTCTCATCATTATCAATGGTTACAGATACCGATACCTCAGAAGTGGTGATCATATCCACCGGTGTCTTGTACTTTTCGAAAATCTCGAATACCCGGCGCAGAAAGCCGTAAGCATTCAGCATACGGGTTGAATGGATATAAATGGCCGTAATATTATCCTTGGCGGCTATGGCTTTTATTTCCCTTTCCGACGTCTGATTGGCGATCAGCGTGCCCGGGGCTTCGGGTTGCATGGTGTTTTTGAGCCTAACTGGAACACCTCGTAGCTTTGCTGGCGTGATGGTGCTCGGATGTAATATTTTAGCACCGAAATAGGCCAGTTCTGCCGCCTCCTCAAAAGTCAGCTCGCGGATCGGGAAAGTGCGTTTTACAATCCGGGGATCATTATTATGCATGCCGTCTATGTCCGTCCAGATCTGAATCTCCTCGGCACGTATGGCCCCTCCGATCAGCGATGCCGTATAGTCCGACCCTCCTCTTTTCAGGTTATCCACTTCCTCACGTGGGTTGCGGCAGATAAAGCCTTGTGTAATGATGGTCTGCTTATCCGGATGCTGGCTTAACATTGCTGACAGCTTTTCTTCAATAGCGGCCAGCTCAGGTTCTCCGTCGGCATCGATGCGCATGAACTCCAGTGCCGGAAACAATACTGAATTCTCACCCTGCTCTTCCAGGTATGCCTGAAACATCTTGGTGCTAAGTAATTCTCCCTCGGCTACAATCTCTTTTTCCTGTTTCGGAGCAAATGGTTTTATCCCAACCAGCGAACGAATATACCCAAACTCGGCATCCACAATTTCCTTCCCTTTTGCAAGTCCGGTTTCGGTAGCGTAAAGTGCTTTGATAAAGGACTCGTAGTGTGCTTTCAGGTCGTCTATCTTGCCTGCTGCTGCTACATCTTCATTTGCCTTTGCCGACTCTCCGATTGAGATCAGCGCATTGGTGGTACCCGATAGGGCGGACAATACCACAATCTTACGACTAGGATCATTGTTCAGAAGTTCGCGGATCGAATGCATACGTTCAGGCTTTCCTACCGAAGTGCCGCCAAATTTCCAGACTTGCATAATAATGAATGTTATTGAATTTTTGAATGAATGAATTTTGTTTCACGGACGGGCGTATTCGGGCTATTATCAGCCCTTCCTGGCTATCCTCGCCTGTTTGTTATTTTCTCCTGAAGACCAAGCATTTTGATGGCCGTTATCGCTGCTTCATCACCTTTGTTGCCATGAACGCCGCCAGATCTTTCCAGGGCCTGTTCCATATTATTAGGCGTAAGTACTCCGAAAATCACAGGCTTGTTTGTTTTAATGCTCACATTGGTAATACCCTGTGCAACGGCGTGGTTGATATAATCGTTATGTTTTGTTTCTCCCTGGATAACCACCCCCAGCGCAACAACTGCGTCTATATCTTCCCTTTGCGCATACCAGTGAGCCCCGAGCGTTAATTCAAAACTGCCGGGAACATTACCTCTTTCAATATTTTTGGCAAGCGCTCCGTAGCGGATCAGCGTTGCGTATGCACCTTCAAAAAGCTTTTCTGTGACTTCACTATTCCATTCTGCAACAACGATGGCAAATTTCCTCTGGCTGATATCCGGAAGGCCTTCTGTCGAGAATACACTCAAATTTTTATCCGCACTTGACATGACTACTTGAATATGGATTAAACATGCATTTTTAACAAACAAAAAAAGGATAAAACCGGTGTCGGCTTTATCCTTTTCGGGAACAGCAATGATCACTCATTATTTGCCGACCTGTCCCTCTAATAATCCCATGTATTTCTTCGCGTTAACCACTTCCGACGACAGAGGAAACTCATCAATAACACGTTTATATGTTGACAAAGCATCCTTTGCCTGATTTGCCTTTTCCTGAGCCAGGGCAAGTTTCATCAGATACACCGGAGTGAAGTACTCGTTTTTGTCGTAATCTGCCGCTTTCTGATAAAAAGATATCGCTTCTGCAGGTTGATTTTTTTCAAGATAGGCGTCACCGATCAGCGATTTGGCGCGTGCCGCAACCAGCAGATCAGAAGAGCTGAAAGATTCCAGATGGTTGATTGCATCGTCAAACTTAGCTTGTTTGAGTAAAGCCACGCCTGCATAAAAATGGGCCAGATTGCTTGCATCAGTTCCTTTGTAACCATCGGCAATCGAAAGCAGTCCCTCGTTTCCGCCGCTTCCGTTCAGTGCTTTCTGCAGAGAATCGGCTTCAAAGTCATAAACCACGCCCGAAAGAGCTATTTGGGCGGCATCTTCCTGGCTATCAATATAAAGACGGTATCCTCCAAAAGCCGCAACGGCTAATAAAATAGCTCCACCAATACCTAATACTACTTTTCGGTTGTTAAGAAAAAAGACTTCTGCCTTGTTGATCTGCCCCGCCAGTGCTTCCGGAGTTTCAATAATTTCAAGCCCGGATGCATCCGTATTTTTCTTGCTCATATCAATTAATTCGATTTTGGAGTGCAAAGTTATGAAAACTTTATTAAGTCAAAACATGTTAGCGCACAATTCTTTACGTTCATCAGGATGCTTCCTGGAATAATAGGTTTGCCAACACCCTGGCGTACGCTGTTTTTAGCTCCTGACGGATGGCCACGCGGGTATCCTATAAACAAAAACTGCACAAGCTCCGGAGAAATTGTGCAGTTGGATAGGCTTCAAGAATAACTTTAAACGTACAATGGATACTGCTTCATCCAGGTATTCACCTCTTCTTTCACACCGGCAATTTTTGAATCGTTGTCGTGGTTCATCAGTACGGTATCCAGCAGGTCGACGATACGTTCCATATCTGTTTCCAGTAAGCCACGGGTAGTCATGGCAGCTGTTCCCACACGGATACCTGACGTTACCATCGGAGATTTGTCATCAAAAGGTACCATATTCTTATTAATGGTGATATCCGCCTTGATCAGGGTATTCTCTGCCAGTTTTCCCGTCAGTCCCGACTCGATACCGTTTTTGGTACGAAGGTCTATCAGCATCAGGTGATTGTCTGTGCCGCCTGAAATAATTCTGTATCCTTTGTCGGTAAATGCTTTGGCCATGGCCTGGGCATTTTTGGCAACCTGTGTGGCGTAGTTATAGTAGCCATCGCTCAATGCTTCCCCGAAAGCAATTGCTTTTGCAGCAATGATGTGCTCAAGAGGCCCGCCTTGTGTGCCGGGAAATACACCTGAATCCAACAGCGACGACATGGTACGTAGCTGCCCTTTCGGTGTTTTGATCCCAAACGGGTTTTCGAAATCATTACGCATCATGATCACACCGCCACGAGGGCCGCGTAATGTTTTGTGTGTGGTGGTGGTAACGATATGGCAATAGTCAAAAGGATCTTTCAGTAAACCTTTGGCAATAAGTCCTGCCGGGTGAGATATGTCGGCCATTAAAAGAGCTCCAACTTTATCCGCTATATCACGCAGGCGTTCGTAATCCCAGTCGCGGCTGTAGGCAGAGGCACCACAGATAAGAAGTTTTGGCTGTTCTCTCAAAGCCGTTTCTTCCACCTTATCCCAGTCGATCAGCCCGGTTTCGGCTTCAACTCCGTAAAAAACAGGGTGGAAATATTTACCCGAGATATTGACGGGTGACCCGTGCGTCAGGTGCCCACCATGCGCCAGGTTAAAGCCCATGATTTTGTCGCCGGGATTCAGGCAAGCCAAAAACACGGCGGTATTGGCCTGTGCGCCGGAGTGAGGCTGAACGTTTGCCCAGGTAGCTCCGAAAAGTTCCTTTAGCCTGTCGATCGCAATTTGTTCAATTTCATCCACAATCTCGCATCCGCCATAATAGCGTTTCCCAGGAAGTCCTTCTGCATATTTATTGGTAAGCACACTTCCGGCCGCTTCCATTACCTGTGGAGAAGTAAAGTTTTCTGAAGCAATCAGTTCTATACCAGACTCCTGGCGATATTTTTCTCTGGTAATCAGATCAAATATGGTTGTGTCACGTTCAACGCTTGTGAGTGTAGACATTGGATTAACGGGAATGTTTGAAAGATGTTTCTGAAACAAAGCGCAAAAATACAAGCATTTATCGGGGAATGAAAATGAACGTTCAGATTAAATTGACAGGGGGAATTGAAAGATTAAATTTATATTCGGGTAAAGCTTACCTTAAAGTAAAAGTTAGGCTTAAATTGGACACAGTTATTTTTAAATTATTTTAATAATATTCAGTTTCCATCGTACTTTTGTGGCGGAATAATTACAAGGACCACAATGGCCCGAAAGTTGTATCCGTACCTATTTATGCAGGAGGAGATCGAATCTTCTGATGAAATAATCGTATAATTTCTACCGGATAGTATCACTATTCTTAAAAACTCTGGACAACATACATCTTAAACACATGGACCAACAAGCGCTCAATACGCAAACCATTCTGATGCAAACCGCCGATCACGCAACCAATCCTACCAGTGGGACGATTGGCCAACCCATTACCTACGAGAAAATCCCAACTCAGATCTTCGCAAACTCTAAGGAAGCCTCCGGAGCCGTAGCCAGAGAAATTGCGGATCTGATACGCCAGACGCAAAAGGAAGGAAGATCCTGTGTACTGGGGCTTGCGACAGGTTCTTCTCCTAAAACGGTATATGCTCAGCTCGTTCGTATGCATAGGGAGGAGGGACTCAGCTTCAGAAACGTCATCTCGTTTAACCTGGATGAGTACTATCAGATGGAGCCTGATTCCATTCATAGCTATCACAGGTTCATGAAAGAACAATTGTTTGATCTTGTTGATATACCCAAAGAAAATTATTTCATTCCGGATGGTACCGTTCCTTCCAAATTACTGAGAGAGTACTGTGCGTCTTATGAAAATAAGATCAATGCGGTTGGCGGGCTTGATTTTCAACTGCTGGGTATCGGTGGAAACGGGCATATCGGCTTTAATGAGCCGGGCTCTCTCATCAATGCAAGAACGAGGCTTATTACACTTGACCACTCCACACGTGCAGCCGCATCTATGGAATTCGGCGGGCTTCATAAAGTTCCCCGTAAGGCGATTACCCTGGGTGTGGCGCCCATTTTAAATGCGCGCAGAATTGTTCTGCTTGCCTGGGGTGAGCGTAAGGCTTCTGTGATCCGCGCGGCTGTGGAGGGCCATGTTACAGAGCTGAACCCGGCATCCTATCTTCAGGCACATCCGGATGTATCATTTGTACTGGACGAAAGCGCTGCCTCTGAACTGACGCGTGTAAAAACTCCGTGGGCGGTTGACACTGTGGTATGGGATAATAAAATGGTGAAAAAGGCAATCACCCATTTGTCCAAAACACTGCGGAAACCGATATTAAAACTTACAGATAAAGATTACAATGACAATGGTATGAGCGACCTGCTGGCGCAATACGGCTCCTGTTACGAAATCAATATCAATGTTTTCAACCAGCTGCAGCATACGATTACGGGATGGCCGGGTGGCAAGCCCAACGCAGATGATACCCACAGACCTGAGCGGGCGCAGCCGGCCAAAAAACGGGTACTTATTTTCAGTCCGCATCCCGACGACGATATTATTTCGATGGGGGGGACTTTCCAAAGGCTGGTGGACCAGGGGCATGAGGTACATGTTGCCTACCAGACTTCGGGTAACATTGCTGTGGCTGATGATGAAGCACTCCGATTTATCGACTTCGTGGTTGATTTTGATAATGGTTTTGGTATTGAAAGTCCTGAAACCAGCAAGTTGTTCCAGGACGCTAAAAACTTCCTGCGCCACACCAAAGACAGTGAAATAGATACACCGGAAATCAGAAAAGTAAAGGGGCTGATCAGAAGAGGTGAGGCGAAGGCTACCTGCCGGTTTGTTGGAATACCCACCAGCCAGGCGCACTTCCTGGATATGCCCTTTTATGAAACCGGTACTGTTCAGAAAAAACCGATAGGAGAAGAAGATATCCAGATCGTTGAAAAGCTGATTGAAGAGATTAAACCTCATCAGATATATGCTGCCGGTGATTTTGCGGACCCGCACGGAACACACAAGGTATGCTGGGATGCGATTGAAGCTGCATTGGAAAGATCCAAGCACAAGAACTTCATGAAGGACTGCTGGGTGTGGCTGTACCGCGGAGCGTGGGCGGAGTGGGATATCTATGAAATTGAAATGGCCGTGCCTATGAGTCCCGATCAGGTACTTAAAAAGCGCCAGGGAATTTTCAAACACCAGTCTCAGAAAGATGGCGTGGTGTTCCAGGGAGAGGATTCCCGGGAGTTCTGGCAGCGTGCGGAGGAGCGTAACAGTGCAACGGCTCAGCTGTATGATAATCTGGGACTGGCCGAATACGAGGCGATGGAAGCTTTCGTAAGGTGGAAATTCTGATTTGTTCTTAAACGCAAGAGGGCCGGATTTCCGGCCCTCTTGCGTTTGTCAATATATTAATGGTTATTCCTTCAATAGATTCCGGCTGGCGCTCACAGCTCAATATCCATCCACATCCGCTGAGCCATTTTTTCAATCATGTTCAAAATACCTTGAACCGCTCCGAAAATGATACACAGGGGTAATATTACTGGCAAGAAAATCAGCCACTGCAGGGCCATCGTGTAATTGAATCGTTTCATAATCGGAGATTTCATAAGGGTTATCAGATCACAAATAGAGGAATTTTTAACTTCGCCTTGGGTATTTTGGTTTTAGACTTCAAGTTTAACGAAAATCAATGAGATTTAATATATAATTTCAATATTTAATGTGATTTTTTATCTAAATCTGTTTCAAATGCGTAAGGCGTTAGGTTGCTCTTTATTTAAAGTCCCATCGCTCTTAAAAAAATTTTGTTTATTTGTTAGAGTATAGTAACCTGTTATTTTATCATGCCGTCGTCCGACATCATTCAGTTATTACCGGATTCCATAGCCAATCAGATCGCTGCCGGAGAAGTTGTGCAGAGGCCTGCGTCTGTGGTAAAGGAATTACTGGAGAATTCTATTGACGCACAAGCGACACAGATTCAGGTCATACTGAGAGAGGCGGGGCGAACCTTGATACAAATTATTGACAATGGGATCGGAATGTCACAAACCGATGCACGGCTCTCATTTGAGCGTCATGCTACGTCTAAGATACGAAAATCAGATGATCTTTTCAAAATCCGCACAATGGGTTTTCGTGGTGAAGCACTCGCATCCATTGCGGCCATTGCTCAGGTGGAGCTTAAGACAAAGAAAGAGGAGGACGAACTGGGTACTTTGATCAGGATTGAAGCTTCCGAAATAAAATCACAGGAAACTGTGGCCTGCCCAACGGGGACCAGTTTTTCAATCAAGAATTTATTTTTTAATGTTCCGGCGCGGCGGAACTTCCTTAAATCCAATTCGGTGGAAATGCGACATGTTCTGGATGAATTTCAGCGCATTGCGCTGGCTCATCCGGAAGTAGCCCTGTCGCTTTACCATAATGATACGGAGATTTTTAATCTGCAGTCGGGGAAACTGGTGCGCCGGATCGTAGATATTTACGGGAAGAGTTACCGCGAACAGCTTGCATCCTGCCAGGAGGAAACCTCGTATATCAATGTAAGAGGTTATATTGGGAAACCGGAATTCGCAAGAAAGACACGCGGCGAGCAGTACTTTTTTGTCAACCAGAGGTTTATCCGGCATAGTTACATGCATCATGCCGTGATCACAGCGTTTGACGGAACCATCCCGGAAGGGAGCCACCCGTTTTATGTCCTGTTTATTGATATTGATCCGGCGCATATCGATATCAACATACATCCGACTAAAACGGAGATCAAGTTTGACGACGAACGTTCCGTCTATGCAATTATCATGGCTGCGGTGAAAAAAGCAGTGGGTGTTTATAATTTATCGCAATCCATTGATTTTGATGATAATATAAATTTTCTGACTCCGTCCGGTACCGAACAGAATCAGAATCTTATTCCCCGTACGGTGACGCCCGACTGGGCGGCGCAGTCGAGGAAACCAGAGTCCGAATCACTCAAGAGTAACCTTACCAACTGGAACAAGCTTTTCGAAGGCCTTCAGAATGCTGAGGACAGAAATAAAGAGCTCGCCGCATTTGAGATGAGCGCGACGAGCGTTTCAAGGCCTTCGGCCTATCAGGAGCAGTCGCGTACGATAGCCAGCAAGGTTAACCGGATGGCTTCTGAGGTAATTGCAGCCCCGGAAAGTGATGCCGTTTTATTCCAGCTGCACAACCGGTACATACTTTCGCAGGTGAAGGATGGCATTATGCTTATTGATCAGAAAGCAGCTTATGAACGCATTCTGTACGAGCGTTACCGTAAAATGCTGACCAACCGTAACGGGGCATGCCAGCAGCTGTTATTTCCTAAAGCCATCCGGGTAACGCCGTCGGATATGCAGCTTGTACATGAAACTAAAAGGGAAATCCGGAGCCTGGGTTTTGAATTTGACGAGCTTGGCCCTAACCAGCTGGTGATACGGGGTATCCCGGCCGACCTCCCCGAGGAAAGTGAGCAGGACCTTTTTGAGGAGCTGATAGAACAATTAAAACAAAGTTATTCGGATCTTAAACTGAATAAGCCCGAAAGCCTTTCGCGCGCTTTGGCCAGGCGTTTTTCGGTTCGTTATGCGGTGAAATTATCCCTTATGGAAATTCATACGCTCATCGATCAGCTTTTTGCATCCACAGATCCCAATCGCACGCCCGGAGGAGAAGCCATCATTGTATTACTTACGCTGGACAAGCTGGCGACTATTTTTAAAAACTAATGAAACAAAAATGCGCCAGCCTTAGTTAATACTGTTATTTATTGATTCTGAATTCTATATGTTAGCCATCACTCCAGCAGTCAGAAATTTATTAATCCTTAATGTCATTTTTTTTCTGCTTGATCCCTACCTGAACCTCACGGGCAGATTTGCCCTGAAATCGGTTCTGTCGGAAGGTTTTTTGCCTTATCAGTTTGTTTCCTATATGTTTCTCCACGGAGGCATAGGGCATTTGTTCGGGAATATGTTCGGGTTGTTCATGTTTGGTCCTCTGCTGGAAAGGATATGGGGTCCGCAAAAATTCCTGTTCTTTTATTTCTTCACGGGTATAGGTGCCGGCCTCCTTTTTTCAGGAATCGATTACTTTGAAAATGCACAACTGAGGGAGGCTGTTGAGATATATACACAATATCCGTCTCCGGATGGCATGGTTGACCTGCTGAGTAAATTCGCTCCGAAGGAGCTCTACCAGGCAAGTTTAGAGTTTCTGAATAAATTTGAGGAAAATCCGACCAATTCTTCTTATATTCAATACAGTGTTTCGTTTGTCCAGGATTACTATAACCATCAGATTAATACCCCGCTGGTCGGAGCGTCCGGGGCAATTTTTGGTATACTCATGACGTTCGGGCTCTTGTTCCCTAATACGGAGCTGTTTATGCTGTTTATTCCCTTCCCTATAAAGGCAAAGTATTTTGTTGCCTTTTATGGATTGTACGAGTTATATGCCGGTTATCAAAATGCTCAGTCAGACAATGTTGCGCATTTTGCACACGTAGGAGGAATGCTATTTGCATATATATTGTTGCGGTACTGGAATGCGCACAAATCAAATTTTTATTAAAAGATGAGCAATATTGTTGACGATATAAAAAGGGAGTTTGCGAAGTCGGAGAATTCACTGATCAAAATTATTCTCATAAATACCGCGGTTTTTCTTGTCCTTTTATTGATCAAAATTATATTTACCCTCTCGCAGTCTGCCCAAATCTACAACTGGCTGCTCGACCAGATACAACTCTCCGCCGACCGATCGGCGTTTCTGTACAAACCCTGGACATTATTTACCTACTTTTTTGCACACGAGGATATATTCCATATTCTGTTTAACATGCTGTTTTTCTACTGGTTCGGTAAGCTGGTGGACGAATATCTGGGTGCCAAACGCGTGGTGGCGCTGTACATCCTTGGTGGTATTGCCGGAGGGCTGGTATTCATAGTACTTTATAATGTTCTTCCTTTTTTTCAGGCGCATCTGGTTGACTCCGGGATGTTAGGCGCATCAGCTGCTGCCTTTTCGGTTGCAGTGGGTGCTTCCACCTTACTTCCTAACTATACGTTCAATCTGATTTTCCTGGGGCCTATACGGATCAAATTTATAGCCATTTTCTATATCATTCTTTCGCTTGCACAAACCATCGGACCCAATGCTGGCGGAAATCTGGCTCACCTGGGCGGTGCGCTGATTGGCTACATTTTCATCAAACTGTTACAAAACGGCACAGATCTGGGAAAGCCGATCTACGCAGTAATGAACGGGTGGTCCAACCTTTTCAGGAAAAAACCGGCTATGCAGGTAACTTACCGGGAAAAACAGGTCTACAGGAGTAAGAGTGTTTATTCTTCCACTACGGTCACAGGAAGCGTAGAAACCCCGGATCAGACTGAAATTGACAATATACTGGACAAAATCTCCAAGTCGGGCTACGAAAGCCTGACCAAGGAAGAAAAACAGAAGTTGTTCAGAGCCAGTCAGCAAAAATAAAAACCAAACAGATAACCTATTTCTGTAAATTTGCACTCATAAAGGTTAGGAACAGGTTGCATCTGATTTACAATAGCTTACACGAATATGCTAATAACACCGGGAAAATTGCTTGCAAAAATTGACTCCCCAGCAGACCTTAGAAAGCTGGACCGCTCTCAATTACCTCAGGTGTGTAATGAATTACGCCAGTTTATAATTGACAACGTATCGGTATATGGCGGGCATTTTGGGGCAAGCCTGGGTGTTGTAGAATTAAGTGTTGCGCTGCATTACGTTTTTAATACACCCGACGACCAACTGGTTTGGGACGTAGGGCATCAGGCCTATGGCCACAAAATTCTTACCGGAAGGCGGGATGATTTTCATTCTAACCGTACTTACGGCGGCCTTTCGGGTTTCCCGAAACGGAAGGAAAGTATCTATGATGCCTTTGGAGTGGGACATTCGTCTACTTCCATTTCTTCGGCTCTGGGGATGGCCGTTGCCTCTGCCCTGGAGAAAAACTACGAAAGACAGCACATTGCAATTATTGGAGATGGGGCCATGACGGCCGGTCTTGCATTTGAGGGAATGAATCATGCCGGTGCAACAGACTCGAATCTGCTGATTATCCTGAACGACAACTGCATGGCTATTGACCCCAATGTAGGTGCTCTGAAGGAGTATCTGACCGACATTACCACTTCCCAGACCTATAACAAACTGCGGGATGAAGTATGGAATATCCTCGGAAAGATGAGCACCTTCGGGAAGAGTGCACAGGAAATTGTTTCAAAGGTTGAAACGGTGATGAAGACAGCCATTCTGCGTCAGAGCAATTTGTTTGAATCGCTTGGTTTAAGGTACTTTGGCCCTATTGATGGTAATGATATCAGCCATCTGACAGAGGTTCTTAAGGATTTAAAGAATATACCCGGCCCCAAGTTATTACACTGCCTTACGGTGAAGGGAAAGGGGTATGGTCCTGCTGAAAAAGATCAGACCAAGTGGCACGCGCCGGGCATATTTGATAAAATTACAGGAGAAATTCAGAAAAAGGTATACGATGTCCCCCAGGCCCCTAAGTACCAGGATGTATTTGGCCATACCTTGGTAGAGCTCGCAGAAAAAAACCCCAGGATTGTGGGTGTTACCCCTGCGATGCCTTCCGGTTCTTCCATGAATATAATGATGGAGGCAATGCCGCACAGAGCTTTTGATGTGGGTATTGCCGAGCAACATGCCGTTACTTTCTCAGCCGGTATGGCTACACGTGGCGAGGTGGTATTTTGCAATATATATTCCACGTTTATGCAACGCGCATACGATCAGGTGATTCATGATGTTTGTATTCAGGAGCTGCCGGTGATTTTTTGTCTGGACAGAGCCGGGCTGGTGGGGGCTGACGGCCCGACGCATCATGGCCTTTATGATATTGCGTTCATGCGGTGCGTTCCCAATATGGTAGTGGCTTCTCCGATGAACGAGCAAGAGCTGCGCAACCTCATGTATACGGCTCAGCTGGATTCGTTCCAAAGCGGCACACAAGCATTTACGATCAGATATCCCCGCGGCAATGGCGTGATGCCACAGTGGAAAACGCCATTAAAAGAAATCAAAATTGGAAAGGGCAGAAAGGTAAAAGAAGGTTCGCATATTGCTATCCTGACACTGGGGCCGGTTGGAAATTATGCAGTGGATGCCTGCGAAATTCTCAGTAAAGAAGGGATAGATGCAGCACATTATGACATGCGTTTTGTGAAACCGCTCGACGAGGAAATGCTTCACGAGATTTTCACCAGGTTCGACCGCGTCGTAACCATTGAGGATGGATGTCTGCAAGGGGGCTTCGGAAGCGCAGTACTTGAATTTATGACCGATAATGGCTATCACTCGCGTGTTAAACGCTTAGGTATACCGGATGCTTTAGTCGAACACGGAGAGCCTTTTGAATTGCACCATGAATGTGGCTTTGATACCGAAGGTATTACCAGAGCCGTTCGTGAACTCATGCACGTTTCTTTGCCGATGGGCCTGTAAATTTATACCGTATTGAAACAGGAGTCTTCTCCCGGTTGGCTGGCATAAGCTCTTCCCGGCCTGCTCCTGCACAGGTTGCCTTGCTTAGGACCCCTGAATGGGACTTCCCCGTTGAAAAAACAATTTTTGATTTCCGATAAAAATTTTCGTGGAGCAACCCTCCCGGGCGGCTGGCACTTTTTTGCATCTTGTTAATATGCTTAAAGTTATTTGGACGATGAGGAGGGTACAAAAAATAACCTCGTTACCTTCCATGTTGCACCAAAAAAGGGTGCCCTTTTGAGACACCCTTTTTTGGGATTGGAAAAAACCTGCCTTATAAAACGGCATCCTTATTGGCAAGGAACACGCGCGTACTTTCCGTGTAGGTAGCTCCTGCCTTGTTTTTATATTTCAGGTCTACATACATGGCCTTAAAACCGGTTTTAGGAAGCGGTTCGGTTACCTGTATTTTGGATTTATTTTTAATACCAAGGCTTCTACTCGTCCAGGTATCATTCCTCAAATCCTGGTCTGGCGAGTTGGCCGACCATACAATTACATCTACAAGCGCATCCGATGTGGCGGTGATATCCAGCTTGATGTTGTTTTTGCTTACAGACTGTTTCCAGTTGCAAACGGTGAAAGGTGTTTTGTTTAATATATATCCATAAAAAGCACTCAGAGCTTCCATAGCCTGTTTCCCGCCGCCAAGGTTATGTCCAGCGTTGGGTACATAGTGCAGATTGTTTTCGCCCGGGATATTTTTAAGGTAATTTTTAATATTGTCCACTACCCAATATTCGTCATTCGTACCCATAAATATCAATTTCGGCATAGTCAGCTTAGCGCGATAGGAGTAGGGATCAATCATTGTTGTAATGGCCTGTCCGTCTGAGGTACCGGTAGACTGCGGAATACCGAGTTTTACATAATCTTCGATCTGTATGCTGTAATCCCCCCAGGATTTGATCTGGTAATCCAAGCTGACAGGCATGTTCAAAATATCGATTACCATGGGTGCTATGGCAGCAACACGCTTGTCATTCGCACCGGTGAGCCAGGTAGTCCATCCCCGTTTGGATGCTCCCGAAACCACAAATTTAGTTACCTCATGATTGAGCTTTTGTTTGGAAAACTCCTGTACTACGTCCATAGCTCTTACGGCACTTTTCACCATTGGAAACAGCAGCGGCCAGCTGTAATCTTTGTCCTTTTTGAAATTATGGAGTGTATAAGATATCAGGGCGTCTTCGGTAAGATCACCAAAAAAGGGCTGATTGGGTGTTTGCTTTAATTGAACAACAATAGAGCTGTTGGCTGCAGCCACAGCTGCAAGGGATTCGATGAGTTTATCGTCCTTTTTGCTGTCCCAATTGGGAAGCTCATTTTTATTGGAACCCCCTGTAATGAAAAGCAAAGCACCATCATGTTTGTTTTCTTTGGGAACAATCACTGTGAGCTGATGTGTCCAGGTAAACTCACGCCATTTCTGAGAGGTAAGTAATATGTTATAAATGCTCAGATTGTTCTTGGTGTATTCGTCTTTCAGCTCCCATTTCAAAGACTTGTCCCCGTTGTTAAGATAGCTTTGAAGGGCCGTCTCCGGTGTGATCTGTGCGTTTGCTGACATTGTAAAAGCCAGATTCAGGAAGAGTAATCCCAATCCGTAACTTAAAAATCTTCTGTAACTTAAAAATCTCTTGAACATGTGGTAGAAGTTTGTGGTATAAAAATTTATTTTTTTGACGGCGACGGCGATTCAGCGATCAGTTTTAAAGCTTGTTCGATGTAAATTTCTCCCGTCATTTCACCAAGACTGGTACGGCTGACATAGTCGTAGCGCTTGAAACTATTGAAATCTACCTTGGTAAGCATGTATCCGAAGGCGTCGTTGGTGAGGCCAAACAGGAAGGGCAGTTTGGTATTCATTTTTCGTTTTACATAATAGCCGATGTTTGGAAGTGCTTCACCCGGAATGGTCAGAATCTGTGCATCTCCGACGTTAAGCAAGTTCAGTTGGGTAGCCACCCGGTTCTCACCAGCCATCTCATTTTTGATCGGCGACTTTTTTAAAATATACCGCATGATCTCCGAATCTACTGGAAATTCAATTTTCCGTGAGGTACAATACAAATCGGGGTTCTCCTGAACGGGTGCGTCCGCCACTATACGCAGCGCTTCGTCGGCCAGCAGCTCACCAATCCTTTTGCATTCTGCATAGTTACTTGCTTCCCCTTTCACCTCGGTACGGTTATCGGCAGTTACCATCCCTCCCTGGGCACCGTTCATAAAAAGTGCAACACCGCCCGCCTTCGCCTCGATCCGGTCGTACAGCGGTCCACATAAATCGGGACTCAAAATGCCTCTACCGGAACCGATCACTTCAGGATGCACCGCATAGTTGACCAAAGTGGCAATGACCTTTCCTTTGTTGGGGCCAGCGGTGGCAGTGGCCTGTATGATCCCGCAACGCGGATCGTAAAGTTGGTCTGCGTAATAATTGTAGGCAATTTTGCCTTTCGCTTCGCCAACAGCGATTTTCAGGGACGCATCTTGCAGGTTATTCGCTGCTTCGTTCACCGCGTCCGCAATTTTTTTTACACAGCCATCAAGGTATTTCATATCTGCAAAGGATTCGCCCTTTTCATTGGGGAAGCCGTAGGCATCAGGGCCACTGTGCGTATGTGTCGCGCCTATCAGAATATTTTCCGGCTTTATTCCCTTGATCAGCGCACGGGACCTGTTGCCCAAAGCGGCCGGCCAGCCGAGGTTATCCACATTCACAATGGCAACCTTGGTATCTCCTTTTTGGAATACCAGTGCCCTCACAAACAGATCTCCGTTCTTTTCAGTTGTTTTTTTCGGGGTTCCGATCCCACCTGAAACAGGCAGCAGCGGGTCGGGAGTAATGTTTCGAAGTGCAGCGCCCACTTTGAAGTGCTGGGCGTAACTCACCAGCGTAACATGGCAAATAAAATAAAGAAGGGTTATAAGTTTTTTCTTGTTCATGGGCGCAAGTTGTTATTTAAATGCGGGTGATTTTTCAATCACCCGCATCGTTATTTTGTTCCAATCTTATTCATGTCCTAGTAAGGCTTTCCTGTTCCTTCCAACAACCATGTTTTTGACCATGCGCTGTTATTAGTAGGGTCACTACCTGCGTATGATGTACGCACCAGGCCGCTTATGGCTGCATTAGCATTGTCGGTATTGGTGTTTAAGTCATCATTAAGGCTATAGTAAAAACGAAGTGGCAAAACTGACCTTGCGGCCGAAGGGCCAGCCTTTAATACGGGCAAGCCTGTCCTGCGCCAGTCGAACCAGGATTCGGCTGCCGCGCTCCAGCTGGCGATCCATTTTTGTTGCATGATGCTTTGAAGACCATTATAAGGCGCACCAGCAATGTAATTGGCAAAACCCGCACCAACGCCCCATGCGTTAAACGATTCCTGAATTCCTTTTGCATAATACGTTTCTGCTCCCGTAATCCATGTATAGGATGCTGCTTCAGCCAAAATGAAATTTACTTCGGCTGCTGATAGAAGTCGCATCTTTAACAAATCACCTGAAGCATTTTTGTACATGCTGTTTATTTGCGATATGTGCGGGTTGTAGCGACCTTGCCCACTTACTCCACCTTCCATTTGAAGATTGTAAAACATTGCCCCTCCAATGGCAGGAGGAATACCAATGTAATCGGTGGCGTAATTTATTGGAGTGCCGTAGGTGGTTTCATAATTTTTAGCTATGTCAGCCGAAATCTCCCATGTTTTACCGTCGGTGCTGGCCCTGCTAACATTTGTACCGGCTACCAGCACGAGTGGCTGCGGCACTTTATCGAACCAAACGGCAATGCGCGGGTCCTTTAAACTTTTAAGCGCTTCTACCAATGTGGAAGCTGGTTTTCTGCGCATATATTCGCCATCGGGTGCGGTACTAAACACCATGTTTGTTGGCCATGCCGCGTTGGCTGTTCCCGGGTAGCTGACATTGGCATCGTCTGCGGCTGAGGTAATCAGCGGATACTTCGCCGGGTCAGAAGCAATTTTAACAATACCTGTTTTGGCAAAATCGGCTTCTTTGGCCTGCAGGCGCATATAATAACGCAGTGCCAGGGAATTGGCAAACTTTCTCCATTTGGACACATTGCCTGCAAACAGGACATCCTGAGTTGCGTTGATAGGCTGGCCGCCTTCTTGCGACAAAAGTGTGTTGGCAGTTTCAAGGTCGGTAAGAATACCGTGATAAATATCCCGCTGCTTATCAAACACAGGTTTGAAATACTTTGAACCTTCTTCCGCACGCAACGCCTCTGTATAAGGAGCATCGCCCCAAAGGTCGGCGATCATACCATAGGTGTAGGCTTTCATAATCAGCGCTACGCCTTCATGGTACTTATATCCGTCTTTCACCGCTTTTTTTTGCAACTCATCGGCATTGCGCAAAATTCCATAGTAGCCTGTCCAAGTCTGGCCGGGCGAAGCCCAGTCGTAAGAATTGAAACCACTTTGCCAACCTGTTTTCTGCATGTGCTGCATGACTCCGGCAAGGTCTCCAAAACCCAGATCAACTACCTGACTACCCAGCATGGTGATTACAGTTGGTAATAACAAGTTGAGGTCGGTTGTTTCCGGGGACGGCGAATTGGGGTTAACATTTAAATCGTCCAAGTCTTTACATGCACCAAGCATTAAAAGTAAACTCAGCGATAGGGATATGATCTTATAACTAAACTTTTTCATACACTTTCTCTTTCTGATTAGAATGTAAAACCAACTTTGAAACCAACAGGCACAATCCACGGGCTAACGTTATAGCGTTCAACTCCCTGAAACAATCCGCTACCTGAGGGTTGGAAGGCGCGTTCAGGGTCAACACCAAACCCTTTCTTTGTCCATACCATAATGTTACGACTGTAAATTCCAATGTAAGCATTGTCCATTTTCGCTTTCTTTACCCATGCTCTCGGAAGGTCATAACTCAACGAAATTTCCCGAAGTTTGAGGTAATCGGCATCAAACACCGCGTAAGAACCAACCGACCAAAGGTTACTTGCGCCCCACGGTTCAAATATGGTTCCGGGGTTTCCAAGATTTTCCTGATAAAGTGTAAAACGTCCATCCGCGCCCATTTCGCCAAACACACCGGGATAGAAAACACCGTCCATATTGCCAGGGAAAGGCATATTAGAACTTTCCGGGAAGCCTCCTGTCGCTGGTGTTGGGCCACCGATTGGATAAACACGTTCTGGTGTAATTAACGTACTGGCATTTTTAACTACCCAGTCGCGGAGTGCGTCGCTGGGTCCACCTGCCACACCTGGAGTAACGGTTTTGTCTGCCCAGTATTGGGTAAGCATGTCATCATTCATGTAACGGAAAGTTTGCGATACAAATTGCCCGCCATGGCGCCAGTCGAACGTCATGCCAAGTGTAAAGCCTTTCCAAGTGAGTGAGCTTTGCAAACCCATGATAAATTTAGGGTTGTAGTTGCCGGTTTTGGAATAAATGTTTGAGTTGGTCAATTCCGGGTCATCACTGAAATTTCCGGTTTTCGGATTTCCGGGAATAATCGGGTAACCATAGTAGGGTGATTCTTTATCGGTAACGCGCAGTGTTTTGCGTGTATATAAATTACCTAATAAACCATCGGCTTTAGAGCCATCTGGCAAAGTTGCTCCTTTGACATATCCCCGGTTCGCAACGTTGGCCTGGTTCCATGGTTCAACATAGGGGATACCATCTGCAAGCTCCAATATCTTGGTTTGGTTTTTGGTAAAGTTCAGGTTCAAATCCCAATTCCAGTCGGCAGTCTTGATGGGTGTGCCGCCAATCATCAGTTCAACCCCTCTGCTTTGCAGCAACCCTGCATTGATGTTAATGGTTGTGGCCCCTGTTGATGGCGCAAGCGGTACCGGGAAAATCTGTTTACGGTCGTTCATGATGTAATAGGTTCCGTCAAAGCGAACACGACCTCCAAACATCTTGGCTTCCACACCGTATTCCTGCGAAGTAATTTGCTCAGGTTTCAGATTAGGGTTAAGTAAGCCCGATTGTTTGTTCAACATAATAGCCTCGCCCCAGTTGCCTCCGTTGGCATAAACCTGCAACAATCTGTAAGGATCAGTATCGTACCCTGTGCGTGCCACGCCTCCCCGTACTTTCAGCATGTCAACATGGTTCATTGGTATGAATTCATTAATCAACACGCTTAGTGAAGCAGATGGATAGAAGAATGAGCGGTTGGCCGCTGGCAACGTGCTGCTCCAGTCGTTACGGGCGGTCAAATCGAGGTAAATCGCTTCTTTCCAGGCTATGTTGGCTGTTCCGTAAACACTGTTCACTTGTTTTTCGTAACGGGCCGAGCTATAATTCAATGCAGTATTGGAAATGTTACTTAAGGTGTATAGGTTGGGTATAATCAAACCTGCACCTGTTTTTGCCGAGTTGCTGACGTTGGACGATTTGCTGTAACGCACATTGCCACCTGCCGAAATATTCACATCGAAATCACCAAATTTGTCTTTGTACGAAAGCAAAGCATCGTTGTTGCGTTCAAAATTGTTGCTGTTGCTGATACCGTAAGACCCGTTCTTCGGCTCCTGTGAATAGCCCTGCCCGATTTTTGATTCCCGCAATTCGTCCAGTTTATCGACGGTCATCCGTGCCATCAGCGAAAGTTTCGAGCTGAAGTTATACGTGGCCATGATGTTCCCGAAAATCTGATTACGGTTAAAACTGTTGTTGACATCATTGGCCAGCATCCACGGATTGTTGCTGTCGCCCGGCAACAGGTTTTTAATGGTATTTCCCTGCCCGATGTTATAATCCTTCAAATCCATGATATTGACATAAGCGGGAGTGACGTAAGCCCATTGCAGGGGGTTTGTGCCACGGTCGCCTGAAGCCCTGTTTTTAGCAAAGCTGTTCACATAGTTGATGTCGGTGCTAACGGTAAGTTTTTCGGTGAGCTTTGATGAAAGCGACAACGATAAATTATTCCGGTTAAGGTCGGTGTTCGGAATCAGCCCTTTGTTTTTCATGCTGGTTACACCGATGCGCGTGTTTACCATCTTTCCCCCGTTGGTTACCTGTACCGAGTTAGTCGTGGTGAAGCCGTAATCCCTGAGGAAATTTTTTACATTGTTGGGATACGACTTCAATTCGATCGGAATTGGTTTTCCGTTCGCATCCAGAGGAGAGTTCCATTGGATTGCATAATAACCTTTATCCAATTCAGCACCCAAACCGAATGGTGATATCAATGGGGACATGATCTGGCTGCCACCGTTTTGCTCAGGGGTAGAGACAACATAACCACCATACTGCTTTTGCACTCCTAAATAGCGCTGCGGTACATCGAAAGTATTATTGGTTGATACACTCACTTTCATTCCCTGGCCATCTTTTGCCTTTTTGGTGGTGATGAGCATAACGCCGTTAGAGGCACGCGAACCGTAAAGTGCCGTGGCGCTTGCACCTTTCAATACCGATACGCTTTCGATACTTTCAGGGTCAATATCTGAAATGGCATTCCCGTAATCCACCGTGCTGTTGCCGCTGCCGAAACCTCCCACGTTGTTGGCACTGTTAAACATGGGCACACCATCAACCACATATAAAGGTTGGTTATCATTGCTCAGTGATTTTGCACCGCGGATAACCACATTAATGGTGGAGCCCGCACCGCCGGTTTCGTTGATGGTTACCCCGGCTACTTTACCTTGCATAGCCGTTAAAAAGTTTTCGCGTGCCACTTTGGTAAATTCAGGACCGGCCACTTTGCCGATGGCATAACCCAGCGATTTTTCTTCGCGCTGAATACCCAGAGCCGTTACCACTACTTCCCTTAGTTCATTCACATCGGTTTCTAAACTTACATCAATGATGCTTCGTGAACCTACGGTTACTTCCTGTGTTTTGTAACCAATGAATGAAAAGACGAGTACATCGTTGGGACCAACGGAAAGGGTATATTTCCCGCTGGCATCGGCGCTTGTTCCTGTGGTAGTTCCTTTTTTAAGGATACTGGCACCAGGAATAGTCGCATTGTTTGAATCGGTTACTTTTCCTGATACGGTTCGTTGCTGCGCTTGCGCGTTATAGAACAATGTCAGGAAAAGAATAACCAAAACCGACTTCATCATGTTTTGACAGAATTGTTTCATAATAAAAATGTATAGGGTTGTGATTATTCTGTTACAGCTTCAAAAGAAAGTATCAGTGCATGTGTATTAACACCCACGGCTTTGTCGCTTGCGGCCATGAACATAATGAGTTGCATACGTGTGTTAGAAATAGACCTCATGACCACTTTACGTTGAAAATCGCGGAAGCCGATAAACTCGGTTCCTGAAAAATCAAGTGTTTTAGCGCCTTTAAACGTAATACCCGCGCTACTGTAAGCCGAAGTAACTTTGAAATCTTCGCTTTCCACGAAAGTGAATTTGGCATCGGCCTGGGGTGTGTACTTGGCAATGCAAAGCCCATAGGTTGCGTTACCAACCAATACATTGGCAGGATAGCCACCTGTGGCAATTTGATAAACAAGGCCACCAAATGCCCCTCCATCGGCTTTCACATCATGCACATATTTACCGTCATAGAAAAAGGTATAAGTGTCATCATAAATAGCTCCCATATTAAATGTGCTTGAGGCAAAAATTCCGTCAGGAATAGGATTGTAAGGAGTAGCACTTGTGAAAGTGGCATCTGCGTTAGCAAGGTAGTCGCCTGCGGCAGTATGGGCTTTTGTCAATTTCCATTTTTTACCCGCATAACCAGCTGTGGTGTGGTCTCCGACAAGGTAATCGTAAGGTCTTAAATCCACAGCAAGGTTAACACTTTTGGTGATGGTTTCTCCACCACTGCTCTTGGCTGTAAGCTTGGCCACATAGTACCCTCCTGCTGCATAAACGTGAACAGGATTTTGTTCGGTGCTGGTTTTGCCATCGCCAAAATCCCACGACCAACTTACGGCACTATGGGTAAGTCCCTGAAAAGCCACCTGCCTACCCTGAAGCGTGTTGTAAATCTCCGCGTGGAACGGAAATACTGGATTATCATTATCATCATCGCACGATGACACCAGGGTGAACATCGCTGCCATGAGAATGACAGACATTAATTTAGGCACAAGTTTTTGCATAGTATAGATATATTGGGTTTAAATTTAATCTGATGATTGTTTGATTAAGGTTGATACTTTTTCACCGTACTCTTCCTTACACTGCCATTGGTTTCGTTTCTTGTCGTAGCTTGCTTCGATGCATATTGGTTCATTGGGGTTTGAGAAGATTAAAGGGGCAATGTTACAAAAAGGCAAAAAGTGATCGTTGGTTTGGTATATTATCATTATGTTATGTATGCATACTATTTTGGTCCTTAAGAAAACCTTATACCCGACGAAGGCAGCCGGATCAACGTGTACTTTTGGTATTACTATTAATTCGCATTTAAGTACTATCGATAATAAAAAAAATTAGTACACCAGAGTGGAAATACTGTAATCATGTTTTATATAAAGATAAACATGATTACCGCATGCGGTCAACAGTATTGCCCGAATGATTTTATGGGCAATGTTATGGCAACGCCACCCGTTATGAAACCGTGGTATCGGAGAAAGCAGCATATAATACAACATACTGAATCTGCCGCAGGAATATCACCCAACAGCAAAAACGCTGAACTACCACAACGAAGGGACTGGCAGCAAACTACCCATGCAGAACAACGTGGTCAACACTAAATACGCCGACGCTTTCGAATATAACAATGGCAACTATCTTACCCGAGTGATGCGGCAGGGGGATTAATTAACCATGCAGTCACTAACCCGCACGGTGCGATGAAACATCTACAATTCATGCAGAGGCTGGAAAATAATAAGAATTTTTTCCGAACATTGAGTATGGAAAATTTTAATAAAAGTGTCTGGAATAGGTTATACAATGACGGAGAACATGTAGCCACGGAATTAGAAGCAATTCTTCCGGGATGCAGACGTTGGGTTGCAATCTATAAAGCCAAGCCGGAACATCCTTTATTGCCATGGAAAAGGCCGGAATATAAATACTCAATATTATATTTTGAGTTAAAACAAGAATTGATAGATGAATATTTCTCTGAGGAAGACAAACAAAGGCAAAGGACGTTTTATGTCGATAATGAGGATGAATTATTTGCCATTTTACATGAACAGGGGGTAGATCTATCTTCATTTACATATCCTTGGAAGTGTGATTATCCTTTGTAAGGAACATTCACGACGCAGTATCCCGCCGGTATACCAGAGGACTTTTCCCGGTGATCCGTTTAAAGAATTTGTTGAAATTGGTCAGGCTCTGAAAGCCTGACTCATAGCAAACCTGTGAAATATTGAGTTCGTTCTGCTGCAACAACTTACAGGCGTGGCCGATCCGGATCTCGTTCACAAACCAGAAGAAATTCTTCTGGGTCTGTTTTTTAAAATAACGGCAAAAAGCATTAGGTGACATATTGGCCACACTGGCCGCTTCTTCCAGCCTGATCTGAGTCGAAAAATTTTTCATCACATACTCATATACATGGTTGAGCCGGACGGTCTCCTGCTCGTTGTACATGTTGAGATAATTGCTGCTTGAAAGCAACTGATACTCCTCCGTTTCCGACAACTCATATAGAATAGAAAAGAGGCTGACCGTTTTTTTGAGACCTTCGGCAAAATAGATTTCGGAAGCCAACCTACCCATCCGTTCCCTAACACCCCCTGTAAACTTCACGCCGCGGCGGGCATTTTCGAGCAATTTCCGAAGACGGACAGTCTGCGGCAGGCGAAGTATCTCGTTTTCCAGCCAGGTTTTTCTCAGATAGATCACCGCCGAGCGCGCGTGCAAGTCGTTTCTTCCCTCATAATATTCCTTCTCGTTAAGCCAGGCATGAGGCAGGTCGGGGCCAACCAGCACCAGGTCGCCGTCGCTGAAACTTTCGACATGGTCACCGATAATCCGTTTCCCGCTGCTTTCCTTCACCAGGACAATCTCGTAGTCCTTATGAAAATGATGCGTGTTATTAAAATAGGGAGCATTGATCTCCTTGATCATGAAGGAGTCAGTAAGCGTATAATCAAGGTCAATCAGCAGCGGCTTCATGAGCGACAGTTTTCAGGGCTCAATAGTACTAATATTACCATCATTAACGCAATTCTGCCGCCATAATACCCTTTATTGGGTTGAATAGTGCCGAAACAAGGTAATATAGGAAGAATCGAACCATTGGTAATGTGCTAGTTTTGTTGTGATAATACCATTGCATTTCACAGGTTCTCCGTACTATCTGAATATATGATGAAAAGAGCCGGGAGAACGGACGCCGTTACTACTCTCTTCAGTGGAGGCGTACGCTCGGTGGCTGCCGTGGATATGCAGAAAGAGGTGAATCTTTCCAGGGGCCGACCCTGCAGGCCAGGACATGGTCTATATCGCGGTTGTCAACGTACTACTCCTGTCTGCAGAAGCGAGGAACAAAGTGTATACCATAACCCATGCAGCATGCGACCGAACGGTTATGGCAACAGAGGGAGTCGACCGGGTAAAATTGGGTATGGTTTTATCAAGATAAAATTTAATATGTTTGTCCGCGTTTTGTTTAGCGCTTTACTGCTCCATCTTGTGAGCCAAAGTCAGACGGTTGTGGCACAAAAGCGGCCGGAACTGCTGAAGCTCCCCTTTGCTTTTTCCGACATGGGCCGTACCCCAATGGAAAACACGCCGTTCTATTTTGACTCAAAACTGATGATGGTGGCCAACCACCGGCCCGGAGGAGCTGATGCCAATGGAAAAGACGCCTACCTGTATATTGATGACATGCGAACCGGCCAGGAGGTGAGCCGTTTCGGTCAAGGGCATTCTTTCGTCAGTGCATTTTCCAAAGGTGCCGAGCTAAATGTTTTCGCGCTGGAATTCTCCGATTTTGGCCGTATCATGAATTCGAAGGGGATCAATAGACTGGTAACCAGGGACCTCAAAAACTGGAAACAGGAAGTGGCGATTTCGCCGGAGGGAGGTGAGCATTTGTTCAATTCGTCGGTGTGCGAAGACGAGCAAGGTTATCTGATGGCCTATGAATCGGACAAGCCGGTGCAGTTCTGTTTCAAATTTGCCCGTTCCAAAGACCTTTCCAAATGGGAGAAAATTCCCGGTCTGGTTTACACAGGCGAGAAAAAGGAGTACTCCGCGTGTCCGGTCATCCGCTACTTCAAGCCATACTATTATGTGATTTACCTGCATGCGGCGGTGAAGGGTCACAACGGCTGGGTTTCCTATCTCTCGCGCTCGAAAGATTTGAAGGAATGGGAGCTCAGCCCGTTTAACCCGATTCTGGAAGCCGAAGCGGGTGAGGGAAAAAATAATTCGGATGTGGATCTGATTGAATACGAGGGTAAAACATTTCTGTATTACGCCACGGGTGACCAGGAGACCTGGAGCACGATACGCGCTGCGATGTACGATGGTCCCATGCGTACATTTTTCGAAGGGTATTTCCCCCAAGGTAAAACGTTTGTGAAACTGTCGGCCAAACAGAACTGATTCTCAGAAATTTAATTGAAAAAGAAGATGACAACCACCCGGAGAAATATGCTAAAATTGACAGGGCTGACGTTTGCGGCCGGGGTGTTTCCGTTACGCGGTTTTGGTTCTTTTAAAAATGCGGTCCGGCAAACTGATTGGCGTACTATGCAGAAATCCGCTTTTGATCCGGAGCGTTTCAGTTGGGCTATTTCATGGCCGGGGCAGGTTTCCCGGTATGATCTGATCTACTATAGCCCGCCAATGGATGCCATGCAGGGAATTCCACTTGGCAACGGCGATGTAGGTGTGCTGTTCTGGTGTGAGGAGTCGAAGATCATTGCGGCCGTCAATAAATCTGATCTATGGGATGACGCTCCGTTTACCGAGTTTCACAATTGGGACAAAAAAGAGGAAGACTACAATACCACGCTGAGACACGCCTGCCGCATCGTCATCGATTTTAAATTGCCGATTTTCAGCACTTTATATCTGACTGATTTTCAGGCGCGGCTGAGCATCTCGGACGGTGTACTGACGATGGGCAGCAGCAGCCCATTCGGGAAAGTGACCTTCAAAGCATTCGTCGATTTCAACACGGGGTTACTGTCTTATGATCTCAAAACGGAATTTACGGAGGCATTGGCGGTGGAAGTGGGCGTTGAGCGGTTTGGTTCACGCACGTTCTCGCATTGGTATTCACAGATTAACAGGGATGCATCTATCGGAACGGCGGGAACAAATGCCACCGTGGACGATGCCGGAATTTATATTCATCAGAAACTGGCGACTGCGGATTTCACGGTCGCAGGCAAAGTTTTAACAGGCAGTGCCGTTTACCGGAGAGAGCACTCCCGTCGGGCGACAATTGTGTTGCCAAGCCAGGCGAAAACGGAAACGGGTTTGGTTTTTCTAGTTTCGGATGCAACCAATGAATCCAACCTTGAAATGGCAAAGAAGTCGCTGGACAAAGTGCAAAGTGTGAATGCTTTTCAGGACGCGAACCGGGAGGCGTGGCGCACCATTTGGACCCGCTCACTCATGGATTACGGTGACGATTACCTGACCAACCTCTGGTACCTGACCATGTTTTACTCCATCGCATCGCAGCGGGGAAAGTATCCGGGACGGTTTAACAATGGCATCTGGGCATGGAGCAGGGATGTTCAGAACTGGAATCATTATTTCCATTGGAACCAGCAGCAGATATACTGGCCGCTGAATGCAGCAGGTCACCACGACCTGGTTGAACCTTATCTAAATTTCCGATTTGATTCCTTGCAGCACGCACGCGACTATGCCAGGAAACATTTCAAAATCGACGGGGCATTCGTGTCCGATGTCACGGATCGCCGTGGTTACAATTCTTCCGGTGAACAGGAAAATCATACACCAATCGCTGAAATCGCCCTTGATTTCTGGAGACAATACCGGTTTACCGGCGACAAGCAGTTTCTGAAAGAAAAGGCGCTTCCCTACATGCTGGATGCATCCCGTTTTTTTGTAACCATTTTTGTAAAAGAGAGCGATGGGCTGTATCACGCCAGGGAAGGAACCGGTTATGAGGGCTGGATCAAATTGAAAGATGGTCTTACCGAGCTCACGTATGTAAAAGCACTCATCCAGGCTACGCTTGATGCGCTAAAAATTGCTGGGAAAACGATCCCGGAAGCCACGACCTGGAAGGAACTGATCTTGAACCTCGCACCGATGCCCCTGGTGCCGGCAGGCGACCAGTCCGTTGCCTCCGAGCAGGGAAAATTCAAACTGCTGCGTGGAAACAACAAGAATATGACGGTGGCCACGGATCAGATCGTGGCGGCGGGCTGGGGGATCAAAGAGAAAAAATGGCTAACCGTGTACCACCCGGCTGACGATGCAAAATTTCAGGACTTTAACCTGCTTGACGGTATCTTTCCGACCGTTGCGTCAGCGCCGGTTTTCCCGTCTGGATTGATCGGCCTGTCGACAAAAAAGCAGAACCCGGCTTTGTTCGAGAGTCTTAAGACTACGGCTCTGCTCTATCCGCAGGGTGTTACCGGCTGGGACACGCAACCCATCGTACTGGCCCGGCTGGGCTTGTCGGAGGCAGTCGCAGCGACGCTTGCGCGATACCCCGAACGATGGCAGATCTATTGCAACGGATGGGGCCACTGGGGCATGGAAAATGAGATTGTGAAAGACGCAGAGTGGTTTTTTCGTACCAACCAGGTTTCCGACGTATCCGATCCCGGCAAGAAGTTTCCTTTTCCCATGTGGCCCTTCCGGCATATGTCTATGGAGGGTATGGCCGTCTTTGCGACTACGCTTAACGAATGCCTGCTGCAAAGTCATGAAGACATCATTCGCATCGCACCCGCTTTTGCAGGGGATCGCTCGGCGAGATTTATGCTGCACGCGGTGGGCGGTTTTAAGGTTTCTGCGCAGATCAATTCAGGAACGGTGCAGTGGGTTTGTATCAAAAGCCTCAGCGGGAACCCGTGCCGGTTGCAACTTCCCTGGCCGTCAGCCGACTTGTACATCGGGAAGAAATCGTATATGCACAAAGTGGAAGATGGCATCGCGCTGTTTGATACCAAAATAAATGATGTGTTCACCATCGTCCCGAAAGGTGTGCCTATTGCTGATATCTTTTATGGAAATGAAACGGCTGTCCCAAACGAAACGGCTCGTCTGCACGCCTCCGGGAAAGCCAAAATCGGTTTGCCGCGTATGTTCTAAATTCATGCTATGAAACTGTATACCAGAAAGATATTATTTACCTGCGTTGCATTGCTGTTCTGTTGTTTGCACATATTCTACGCCAACGGGCAGTCAGTTGCGAAAGCTCATAATCCCGGAAAGGCGTTCATTTCTTTTCGTTTGAGTCCCGGTATTTCGTTGAATGAGAAGCGTTTCGATGAAATGATCGCGCTGTTCAATAAATACAAAGGTGTGACGGATGAAATCACTTTTTTCACATCGGAAACGCATCCGCCATTGCCATTGGATGTGTTCCAAAACAGGATGAAGATTCTGGAAAAACGCATGCAGACGGCGCGGCGAAACGGCTACCGTTCGGGCATCAATGTGCTGAGCACGATCGGACATCACGAGGAAAATCTGGAAAATTCGTTACACGGCGATTACACAAACATTACGGATATTGAAGGCAAGGTAAGCCGCGGGTCGTATTGCCACAACGACGAGAGGTTCAGGGCATATATCAGGGAGATTTATAAATCGATGGCGCTTGCGAAACCCGACTACATCTGGATCGACGATGATATCCGCCTGGCAGGCCACTCGCCCGTTTACCTAACATGTTTTTGCGACCATTGTCTTGATATTTTCGAAAAGGAGCAAGGTAAAAGATATACACGGGAAAGTCTTAAAGCCGCTGTTAACCAGGGAGATACCCAGGGTAAGCTTGGTGTCAGACTTGCCTGGTTACAGCATAACCGCAATTCGATCAACCGTTTATTTCAGCTGATCGAGGAAACTGTTCATGCCATAAAACCCGGAATGCCGCTGGGTTTCATGACCGGCGATCGTTTTTTTGAAGGTTATGATTTTGCCAATTGGGCAAAAACCCTTGCCGGAAAAAGTAATGCCCCCGTTTTATGGCGACCGGGTGGCGGCTTTTACCAGGATAATATACCGGGAGACATGGCAGGCAAATCGCATGATATCGGGCGACAGGTTTCTGTATTGCCCGCCGATGTTGTGTCCATCCAGTCGGAAGTGGAGAATTACACCTACCAGCGTCTGAAAAAGTCGGCGCATATGACGGCGCTCGAGGCGGCCTCGCACATTGCCGCTGGTTGCACGGGTGCGGCGTTCAACGTAATGACTTTCAACGACGAACCGCTCAGCGAATACGAACCGCTGATCGCGAAACTCCATGCGACAAGACCTTTTTATGATCTGATGGTGCAAAAAATGGGGAGGAGTGCGATAGATGGCGTAAGTGTGCAGTGGAATAAAAACAGCTTTGCTTCGGGGAATCTCGCGGATGGGAACTGGTTTACTTCGGGTGTTTCGCTGGCCAGTTATGAGATGGACGAAATCGGCCTGCCTACTGCGTACGATGCTGAAAAGGCCTCGGTGGTCAGGTTAAAGAAGGACAACATCAATGCCCTTTCCAACGAGGAAATCGAACACATACTTTCCAAAGGCGTCTATCTCGACGGCGATGCGCTCCGGCAACTGAACGAACGCGGCTTTGGGGCGCTCACCGGTTTTGACGTAAACGGTATGCAGTCGTGGGACCGTACCGAGCAACTGACGACCCATGCGCTCAACGGGCCTTTCGCCAACAGGAAACGGGACAACCGCCAGGCGATTTACCGTACTGAAACTTTTACGTTCAAGAAAACCAGCGACAGGGCAGAGGTGCTTTCAGTCCTGGTGGATTATGCGGGCAAGCAGACGGCCGATTGCGCAATGGGAATTTTTGAAAACAAACTCGGCGGACGAATTTGTGTATCAGGTTATTACCCCTGGAATGCGGTACATACCTTTTCCAAAAGTTCGCAGATGAAATCCGTCTTTCGCTGGTTATCGAAAGATACACTGCCGGGTTACGTCGCGTCTTTTCACAAGACAAATCTCTGGATCAGGGCTGAGCAAGCTGAGAAAACGGTACTGTCCGTTACCAATGCATCGTTCGATCCGGCGAGGGAAGTGGTGCTGATGCTCCGGACAAAGGCGAAGGCGATCCGGGTTTTTGATATGACGGCAAGAGAAATGAAAGTGGTAGCCGGTATCACCGATGGCCCTTACAGAAAGTTCGTTCTTCCTCCCATAGATCCCTGGCAAATCAGGCTGATCGAAACAGATTAATATGCCGCCCGTTAAGTAACGATTTGAAAAATTCGATTTTAAAGATTCAAGAAAAAACCACTGATAATGAAATACCGGTTACTCTTTCTACTGATGCTGCCGATGCTTGCACAGGCACAAACGACCTGGAAAAACCCGATCGTCAAACAGGGACGGCTCGGCTCGCCGCTCGTCGAAACCAGTCCGTTTGTGTTCAGGAACAAATTATATCTGCTTGAAAATAACCAGCGGTTCTGGGATGTGAAAGGTGCGAAACCGGGTGACTATTTTCATGACGACGAGGTGCGCGTAAAAGATGTGAACACGGGAAAAATTGTCACCGTTGCGCTCAAAAACCATGGTTTCGGAACAGTGCTCGTTTGGAAAGACCGGGTGTACGTGTTTGCGGGAAACTATGGGACCGGCAAACCCTGGCGTAAAATGACGGAGATTACGATGACCAGCTCGGCAGACCTTAAAACCTGGACCAAGCCGGTGACTGTCCTCAAAGCCAGCCCGAATGAATTTTTCTATAACACAGCGGTAACAAGGGCGAAAGATAAATTTATTTTGCTCTACGAAACCGATGACCGTCGCTGGAAACCGTTTACGTTCCGTTACCAGGAATCGAACGACCTGATCAACTGGAAGGAAATACCTGATGCGATTTACGGGAAAGACAAATATGTGGGCGGGCCGGCGCTATATTATGAAGGTGGCTGGTACTACACCCTGTATCTTGAAGCGCTCAAAGGTGCCTATGAAACGCGCATTACCCGATCAAAGGATCTGATAAGCTGGGAGGATGCGCCGGAAGGCAGGCCGTTTGTGACCTTTGACCCAAGTCACAAAAACATTCCGCTCATACGCCCTGACATAGCAGAAAGCAATGCGTCGGACGTGGAGTTGTGTTATTACAAGGGCAAAACCATTCTGTATTTTACGGGAAGTGATCAAACCACGGCGGGGGACCTGCAATGGGCAACTTTTGATGGAACACCTGCTCAACTATTCGCCGCGTTTTTTAGCAAACCTGAGACCGGAGCGGCACCCAAACACGATGCCGACTGGATACCCGTACTGACAGCGCCGACGGGGAATGTGCAGTACAACAACCTGAGGGAAAACGATAAGGGGACAAAGCCCTCTCTCCAGCAGCTGGCTTTTCAGGAACGACAGCTGGGCGCGTTCGTGCATTTTGGTCCGGCCACTTACCTCAAATCTGACATGCTTTCGGTACCGGCAGCCGATTTGTTCAATCCTTCGAAACTGGATGCCCGGCAATGGGTGAAAACGGCGAAGTCGTTTGGTGCAAAACACGTGGTGCTCACGGCCAAGCATCACAACGGCTACTGTCTTTGGCCTACAAAAACAACGGATTACAGTGTTGTGAAGTCGCCCTGGAAACAGGGAAAGGGCGATGTAGTAGCCGAATTCGTAGCGGCTTGCCGGGAGAACGACATGCAGATCGGTTTGTATGTGTCGGGCGGGGATAAACATTTCCCCTGTTCGAGCACCCCCGATCCGCAAGGCCAGCGCAAACTCGTCGGCGACATTCATAAATATTTTCCGGTGTTTATGGAACAGCTCAGGGAATTACTGACCAATTATGGTGAGATCTCGTACCTGTGGTTTGACGGTGCATATGACCCTTTTGGATGGGACGTAACCAATCCTAAAACGAAACGCGCGCTCGGGACAGCTTACGGCGATGCTATAGCAGCCCTCGTGCAAGACCTCCAGCCCAAAGCCGTGATCATGGGGGGAACCCAGCCAGACGTACGCTGGTCGGGAAGTGAGCAGGGCTGGTCGGCGTATCCGCTATGGAACGTACTGGAAAAAGGGGAGGGGCTTGCCCATTGGGTCGGTCCGCAGAACAGCGGCTGGATTCCGGCGGAAGCAAATATCTACACCCGCAACACCTGGTTCTGGACTCCCGATTCTGATAAAACGCTCAGAACTACCGATTTTCTAAAAAAAACATACTTTCGATCGGTAGGGCAAGGGGCCAATCTGCTGATCAACATGACACCGGACACAAGCGGGCTTATCCCGGCTGCCGAGGTGGAGCGGTTGGGAGAATTTGGCAAAAGTATTCAATCTGCGTTGTCTGCGCCTCTTGCCACAGGTGAAGGACAAACGGAAATCAGCCTGGGCAGGAAGCAGCCCGTCAGCCTTTTCGAAATCGAGGAAGACATTAGCGCCGGTCAGCATGTGAAAAAGTATGAGATTCAGGCTTTTACCGACAATACCTGGAAGACCGTGGCGGAGGGAGAAAGCATTGGCCGCCGCCGGCTCCAGGGCATCACGCCCGTGGAAACAGGCAAAGTACGGCTGCTGGTGAAAGAGGGTAACCAAAAGGCCGTGATCAGGAAGTTTGCTGTTTACCATCCTACCGACACAAACCAGTAGTGTCTCCCGCTGACCGAAAATGTTCCTGGGCAACTGCCCTTCCTTGACAAGCAGCGACATGGCCCGGAAGCGGCGCTCTCAGGCTTTGACGCTTTTGGATCTTGCTTAGCGCATTTAAACATCTCTGAGGAACACGCAGTAGTATTATCGAACGTCCGTACATTGTCTGGTCAAACGACTTTAACAGAAGGTATCCGTCTCGCAAAATCAGTCGAGTGTTTGAATGTGAAACTTTGATTTATGGGATAGCAAATTGAGGCTCACAAAATTTATTCAACTGGCGAAATGAAAGACAGTCTCACAAAACGGAGGTTTTTAGAGACATTTAATAGATCCAGCCGTTATCTTGCTTATCTAAGGTATCAGTATTGATACGCTCAATTTGAAGCGGATTGGTCAACCCCAACGAACCCTCACGTCTGCATTAAGATTATTACCTTTATCATCTCGGCATAACCTTTACGTAAAAGAAAAATATTTTTATGTTTTACGTAAAATTTTATACCTTCGTAAAAAAACAATCTATGAAGACGTTAGGCAAAAGATCACTCTCTTCACTCTTCAAACGTGGTATTACTTTTGTATTGTATTTGGAATTCTTATTGCTGTTAACGCCTCCGTTGGTTTTTCTTGATGAAGACGGTATCCGCTATGACTGGCCGATTACGCTGACAACGGTCAGAACCAAACCAATCATCTATCCAGGGAGTGATCTGATTACCGATTTTGAACTACATGGCCGCTCAGATGCCGAAGTGACCAGCGCGGACCAGACGCTCTCCTTTGAGGACAGCACCCTAGGCAGACGATTACTTCAAACCTTGCATAACTTGGTTTATATCGGTTTAATCCTGTTCATCACCTGGCAACTAAGGAGGGTCTTCTCGGGTTTTTCGATAAATCAGCCTTTCGCTAACAACAATGCAGCCCGAATCAAATGGATCGCCTTTGCCGTGTTGTTTCTGGTAGGGTTCGATATGCTTGAAGACGTCCTGCATCAGCTTTATACCAGCTCTACCATTCTGCTTTCCGGAGCCAGGTTCGATGCTTATTCCTTTCATGTTGACTCTCGTACGTTTATGCTTGGCTTGCTACTCCTTATTTTGGCGGAAGTATTCCGGCAAGGTTATGCCTACCAGACCGACAGCGAATCTATTCTTTAATCATGGCAATAATCGTGAATCTGGATGTAGTTATGGCCAAGAAAAAGATGTCTCTCACCGAATTATCGGAGAGACTCGGCATCTCTATGACCAACTTATCTCTGCTCAAGACTGGAAAAGTAAAAGGTGTTCGCTTTACGACCCTTGAGGCTCTTTGTCGGGCTCTGGATTGTAAGCCGGGCGATATACTCGATATAGAATAACTACACAATTCTTCGATCATATGGACAAGAAAACAAGGGCCATTTCCATAACTTTAGGCTGGCTAGTGGCGGTTTGTAATCTGGCTAGTTGCAATACCAATCCAGGAAAAACGAAACCGGAGAAAATAGATTACCTGGTCGAAAGAGCGGCTAAAGAGCATACGTTTATCGGGAATGTCCTGGTAATGGACAAGGGACAAATCATTTATAAAAAAGGCATCGGAAAAGCCAACATGGCCCTGGGCCTGTCCAATAGTGATAGTACCCGGTTTTTACTGGCCTCGCTTTCCAAGCCTTTTACCGCTATTCTGATCTTAAAACTAGCTGAACAAGGGAAGCTCAAACTGACCGATAGGCTGATAACCTATTTTAAAACGGTCCAATCGAGGAAGGCAGATGAGGTCACCATCCACCAATTATTAACCCATACGTCGGGTATTAAGGAATTCATATCGGAAAAGCGTCCTTTTATTGAATCCGATCTAGCACAAATAAGGTTCAATTTTGAGCCAGGGGATGATTTCGAGTATTCCAATTCGGGCTACGTTCTGTTAGCCAAAATGGCCGAGATAGCCTCAGGCAAGTCATACCCTGACTTGGTCAGAGAGTTGATATTTCATCCCCTACAGATGTCTTCTTCAGGAGTAGCCAGGTTATTAGACACTATTCCGAATCTGGCCATTGGCTACCAGGCAGCTGCTCAGACCCAGCTCGTGACCATACCTTATTCCCTTGCAGTTGTCGATGGGGCTGGTTCACTGTATTCAACAGCTGGTGATTTAGTCAAGCTTAATCAGGGGCTAAATTCTGATGCCATTTTGTCCAAAAAGATGCGCGAACTGATGGTATATCCCCATGTTAAAGAAAAGTTTGGTTATGGCTGGTACCTACGCGAACGAGGTGGCATTTGGGACGTGTCCTATCACAAAGGTGATCTACCAGGTTATACGAGTATGCTGAGCCGAAGAAATGGGTTCAATCAACTCATCGTTTTATTGGCCAATGCAGGAGGTCTTGATCTGGCAGATCTAGAGAATGACATTAGTCGCGTATTACAAGCAAAGGAGTAAAGAGCCTTGTATAGGTAAGTGTCTCACGAAGAAAAACATATCGAAAATTCAGAATGATATTGCCAAAGAGAGTGTCGGGGTGCAACTGACGAAAAAGTAACGTCGGGCAGGCGTTTCGGGTGACCCATCCAGCCTGCTTTCAGACAAGGGGTAAAGTTACCCGGAACTCGCGCCCGTCATCTTCGATGACCGGCGCGGGCAGGTTGAGCGTCTGGTACTTAATCAGTATGTTACTTAGGCCCACACCGTTGGACATATCCCGATGGGGCTTGCGTTGCAGGTTGTTGCTGACCGTCAGGCGTTGTTGTTCGGTGGTTCTAAGCGTAATAGTCAGGGGCTGTTCAGGCAGGATGACGTTATGCTTCACGGCATTTTCAAGAAGCAGTTGCAGCGTTAAGGGCGGCAGATGCAAGGCCTTCAAACCGGGCTGGATGTGCGTAACGAGCGTTACTGCATCGCCATGACGGGTCTTCAACAGATGATAGTACGAGTTAATAAACTCTAGCTCATTAGTCAGCGGCACCAGGGCTGCCTCATTGCTTCGGAGAAGATATCGATAGACTGAACTTAGCTCGTAGCAGAAGGTTTCTGCTTTTTGAGGGTCTTCGCCAATCAAAGTCGTGAGGGTGTTGAGACTGTTGAAGAGGAAGTGGGGGTTCACCTGCTGGCGAAGGGCGTCCAGCTGGGCCTGTAGCTGCGCCTTGCTGAGCGTTTCTACCTCCTGACGTGATTGCTGCCAGGCACCAAAATTGTAGATATTTTCATAGGATACCGTAACAACAGCATCTGTGAGCAGCGTGAACAGTACGCAGAACATCAGCCGAAGAGGGTCAGGTACGAAACCGGGCAGGTCGATCCATTGATAAATAAAGTAGGCAAGGCTGAAGTGCAGACACGAACACGTGGCAGTACCGATATACTGCCTGATCGTTTTGGTCAAGTATTGGGCTGGTTCGGGGTTATTTCCGCGCAGTCTGGGGACGACGATGGACCCGTTGACCATGAAGTTACTGATGGAAAGGATCACGATAATGCTTGATGCCAGGCCGAATGTGCGCCAGTTTTGCCAATAAACCGTACCAATAAGTATCCAGTTTAGAAGGCCGCAGCAGAGCGGTATGATGGCGACTTGCAGGAGTATAAAATACCGGGAGTTAGCGAGCGATTTCATCGAAATGTCGAAAGATTCAGGTAGTCAAAGCTACTGAATGCTGCCTGAATAACCAATTACTGTTCGTTCGACACCAGTTGATGCCTGAGAAACAACCGGCCAATTTTGGGCCATTGACTTACCTATTTCTCACAAAATCAAAACACAAGTTCGATGTACTTTACATACCCGCATGGCGATTATAACTCTCACGAGACGTCAGTTTTTTGCGATCGGCGATAGCTGTGCGCTGACCTTCTTGAAAGGCCAAAAAAAGTGTATCGTTTCGATATTTCAGAAATCAATGTGCCATTTTCAACTTGCAAATATTCCTAATGTCAGCCAAATATTGCATTCCCCCGACAACCGACATCTGGACGGTTTCATAGGGACCTTGAATTTTATTCATCAAGGGTAAGTCAAGGCCAAAAATATGCGCTCCATTGGCTTTTATTTCCGTTTCATCCTTCCGGTCATTCAATGCTTGAGCACGCTTTTTCACTTTTGTCCCGGGCGATACAATTGTCGGCCCGATTGCATCTACTGGCCATCTTTATTTATCAAGCACATGAAAAAAGTTTTGAAAGTTCTCGGAATCGTTCTTGGTAGCCTTGTGCTATTGGCGGGATCCTTTTGTACGTATGTAGCCATCTTGGGGGTACCTACCTACGACAAACCCACCGTACCTGTCGTTTCAGTCGAAGTAACGCCCGAACGGGTGTCACGAGGTGAAATAATCTCCCAAATCCAGTGCATGGGGTGCCACTCGGATAACAACAACCAGCTGACAGGCAAATATATGGGCGAAGTACCCGCCCTATTCGGTAAAATCTATTCTAAAAATATCACCCAGGATAAAGAGAAAGGGATCGGCCAATGGACCGACGGTCAACTGATTTATTTCCTGCGGACGGGCCTCCGGGCGGATGGCTCCTACGCTCCAGTGATGCCGCAGTACCCCAACCTCTCGGATGAAGATTTGAGCTCGGTGGTAGCCTGGTTGCGATCGGACCGTTTTCCAGTACAGCCCAATTCAACAGAACCTCAGTCCTCGGACTTCAGCTTCTTTACCAAATTATTGACTCATCTCGTGATGAAACCCTTACCCTATCCTCAGCATTTCGTTGCCCCTGCCGATAGCACCAACTCGCTGGCTTTGGGCAAATATACGGCCGACGCGCTCGGTGATTGTTTCGGTTGCCATTCGGCCAACTTCGTGGATCAGGACAAAATAAATACCGAGCGCACGAAGGGCTATTACGGTGGTGGCAACGAGATGGTAGGCATCGACGGACAAAAGGTGCTTACAGCGAATTTGACGTTCGACGAACAAACCGGGATCGGACGAAAATATACCAGAGAGCAGTTTATAAAAGCCGTCAAATTGGGCGTTAGGCCCGACGGTAGTATCCTTAAGTACCCTATGACCCCCAAGATGGGACTTTCTGATCGGGAGGTAGGGGCGATCTACGACTACCTGAAAACTATCCCGAAGATCAAGAATGACATTGAGAGCAAGAATGCTGAACTGGAAATGAGAAAAAAATGATCTCTGGAGAAGGTATAGGCAATTTACACTCGCCAGGTGGGTCTGACGGCCCGCCAATCCGGCTTGTTGGAGGTGTTATGCCGGGTGAGATCCGGCATAACATTTGCCGATCATCCACATTGGATAACTGCTAAAAATCGCATCTATAATCGCAGATGGGCACCCGGCAGCCCAGTTCACTGCCATCCGCATCATGTAGGAGAGCTTACCATAGCAGCCGGAACCCTATTAGTTAAATAGCCCACGTCCATTAGTCCGTTTCAACGGCAAATTATACCGGTTCAAGGAACAGCCCGCTGGGCAGGTCAGGGGAAGGCCGCAATTTTGGGCTATCAAAACAACCAAAAAAAGCCATGAAAAAATCATTAAACCTTTTGCTCGGCCTTTCACTGGCCATCCTATGTTTCTGCTGCGATCCCGACAAAGAACCCTTAACGCCCACCGTGCCGGCCACTGGCGCCATTACCCCCGTGGGTACTTCCGAAGGGCCTGTCCAGACCGCCTCCATCGGTCCGGCGGGAGGTACGATCCAATCTGCCGACCAGCGCCTCACAATCTCCATACCCGCTGGAGCCTTGACCGAATCCAAGACCATCTCGATACAGCCAATTGGAAACCATTGCCCGGCGGGGGCAGGCCAAGCTTTTCGGCTCACTCCCCATGGTCTTACATTCGCAAAAGCCGCTCGTATTACCTTTCAATACAATGAACACGAAGTAAACGGTTCTGCCCCTGAGGCATTGCAAGTGGCGTACCAAACCGACAAAGGACACTGGCAGGCACCTGTCGTGAAGGGGCTGGACACCACTATCCATACAGTAACCGTAGAAACCACCCATTTCAGTGACTGGGCTTTGTTCAAAAGGATGTTTATCAATCCCCTGACCGCCATTGTAGACCCTGGAAGCAAGGTTCAACTGGATGTTTTTGAAACCGTAGCCCAAACCAGCTCCGATGATGAGCTAGTTTTGCACCTACCCGTACGGACTGACGCCAAACACCTTGATCGCTGGCAATTGACCGGTGAAGGCACGCTGACACCTAATAAGACCTCCGCTGACTACCAGGCTCCCAGCTCCATCCCCGCCACCAACCCAGTCGCTGTTTCGATATTCCTGAAAGTATCCGTTACCATTGAAGGCAGGGAATACAAAGACATCCGGCTGATCTCCAACGTATATGTAGCACCGGAAGGGATTTCAGTGCAGATCGATGGCGGAGACTGGCGGACCTTCCCAGGCGGGGCAAACATCAATGCTAATCATAATGTCGTCACCGGAAAAATCGGTTCCGAATCGGCCTCCGTTATATGGAAGGGTGCACCAAACGGCACTTACCACTGGACTAAAAGCACCGACGTAGCCTTCAATCTGCTAGCAGGCCCTATGATCTACCAGCATATTTATGGCACGCAGGCCACTGTCAGCGGTGGCTCGCTGAAGGTGGATGATTCCCACCCCGATTGGGCACTGGGTACCTTTATACTAAATCCTGCCGGTTGGATCAGAACCTCTACACCACTGGATCCGATGGGTACCGCCAATATCAAAGGGGTTTTTCGCATGAAGCGGGTACAATAGAATTGACAAAAAATAGCAATTCCAATCTATGAAAATCGTAATCATCTTGTTGGGGCTGTTCGTCCTGGGGGTACTTTCAGTCCAAGCTCAATCGCTACGGGTAGGCTACTACGGTGAAACCGTTACCCATTACGGCCTTAAAGTAGCCGCTGAGTGGTCGTTGAAAAGCTATGTTAAAGAGCGCAATCAGGCGCGTAAAGAATTTCTGGTCGGTCCAGCCGTGGCTATGTATCGCCACCCGCAGAACCATATTGGCCTGGTATTCTTTCCGGAACTGACCTACCGCCGGACGAGTCGGCGCGGAGGGATTTTTGAGGTTGGCCTGGCTCCGGCATATGCTTACTATTTTCTTGAAGGAGCTACCTACACCCCCAACGAGTCGGGGGGACTCCGCCGGATACGGTGGGCGGGACAAGACGCCTTTTTGCCCACGGTTTTTGTCGGCGTAGGAAAGGATTTATCACTTCGGCGGCAGGTACCTATCTCGTGGTTTACACGCCTGAACGTCATGCAGCAACGCCCTTACAATACCTCCACACTCATGCGATTCAGCCTGGAAGCGGGCATCAACTTTTCTCTCAAAAAACAATGAAATCTATTTATAGTTACCTTTTTCTTGCCAGTTTGCTGATGCTGCTGGCCTGCGGAGACCGCGACCCACAACCCATCGAAAATAACACACTGTTTCTACGGAACAAAGGAGCCGATATGCCCATTTGGGTTAAAGGAAACCGGGAATCCAGAAAGATAATTCTGTATGTGCACGGCGGGCCCGGCGACTGCGCCATGTGTTACCGCTACTATCTGAAAGGACTGGAAACCGAAACGATGGTAGCATACTGGGATCAGCGCGTAGCCGGGGCATCCTCCGGAAAAGTTGACGAAAGTACCCTCCGGTACGCCCAGTTCAGCGAGGACCTTGGGTATGTGGTACAACTTTTAAAAACGCAGTACCCGGGAGCAGAAGTCTACCTCTTGGCCCACAGCTTCGGCGTCGAGCTTTCCTGGCAATACCTCACCACGGGTACTAACCAAACAGAGATTGCAGGGTTGATGGTGGTGAACGGTATGTTTTCATTTGCTAACTGGCTGGCGGCTGTGCGGGACTGGGCACTGCGCGAAGCGAAGCAGCAGAAAAAAACAGAAGCCGAAACCTACCTGCTGGCCAACCCGGTCACACCTGAAAACGCTGCCTCCATCGAGTGGGAACCTATCTACCGCTGGATGAACAAGCTGGGCGGAAATCCTGTGTCGATCTATAAAGATGGTAAGTACCTCCTGAATTACAGCTTCAACTCTCCTAACACCGCGCTGGCGCAATTTACGCATGCAAAAGCATACACTTATTACGGAAACGTCGAGAGTCGCAGGTTCGAGAAAGGACCGCTGCTGAAAGACATCCGTATACCGGTGGGCTTGTTTTGGGGCGTAAAGGATGGGGTAGTGCCGGTTGAGGTAGGAGACGCCACGAAGACATTACTGACCAACTCCTCGGTGACGGAAGTACGTTTCAGCGAATCCTGGCATGAACCTTTCATTACCGAAACCGAGAAATTCAATCGGGCAGTGCTGGATTTTGTGCGATGAATTAGAAAGCTTGGTTTTTGCAAAGAGTGGCATTTTCTGTCGTTTCATCACACCATTTTTACGCTCCATTCGGCTTCCTGCTGACCATTCTAAGGCGAGCTCCTACTTTTGAAAAACAAAAACCCAATAACTAACTCGGGACAACCCCGAATAACTCCAATATTAGCCATGAAAACAAAATACCCAACTCCCCAACCCATTCGCGTGCAACCCGCGTTCATCTTTACCCTGTTCCCTACCCTGCGCTTGAGGCTACTGATCCTGCTTACGGGACTTTTCCTAGCTACTGCTTGTAAGGAAAAATCACAAGAAGTCACGCCTTCCGGAGCCGTTACGGCTAAGGCCGGGACCGACCAAACGGTGCAGGTAGGTCAAATGGTTATGCTCGATGGCTCGGGCTCGACCGACAGTGAGAGCAAGCCGCTCACCTACCAATGGGCGGTGCTACGCAAGCCTGCCAAAAGCACCGTTACGCTTTCCGAAGCAGCCTCGTTCAAACCAACCTTCAAACCCGATGAAGTGGGTGAGTACGAACTGGAACTCACCGTCGCCAGTCCCAATGGGAAGGCCACCGATAAGGTACTGGTGACGGCCAGTGTGGCTGAGCCGCTGGCTATAAGCGCCAATATTACGGTTAAGACCACCTTGGCAGATCGGATTGCCCACCCCGACCTGCCCGACTACATCGTGACCAAGAATATCGATGTGAGTCACGAGCTGACGATCAACCCTGGTGTGGTGATTGCCTTTGAGCGCGATGTGCGCATGAATGTCAACGACAATGGCGGTTTGTTGATCGCCAGAGGTGAAGCGGCTAAAAAGATCAAGTTTGTGGGCGTGCAGAGAACCAAGGGCTATTGGGTTGGGATCGCCCACTATTCCGGCAGCAACGCCAACATCTTGGAGCATGTGGAGGTAAGCCATGCAGGTAGTCGTCCCATTTTCAGCACCACGAAGGCAGCCTTGTATTTCTCGGGCGGAAGCAAGGCACAGATGGCGATCAAAAACACTGCTTTTACCGACAATGATGGCTATGGAATATATGTCTACGAGGGAGGTATCCTGCGCGAGTTCACCGAGAATGGTTTTCGGAACAACACAGAGGCGGGTATTTTGCTCGACGCAGCCAACGTAGAGAAACTGGATTATTTTTCAACATTTAATGGGAACAACGGGCGTGATGTGGTGGAAGTAACACCCTCCAACCTCAAAAACGGTGACGAAATAACCTGGTCGGGCTTCGCGGATAAAGCTCCATACCGAATCAATGGCGAACTGAATATCAATACGGGTTGGAAACTCAAGCCTGGTGTAACGCTGGAAATGAACCGTGACGCCGTGATCCGTATCAACACCAGCGGCTACCTTTCGGCCATAGGCACCACGAAGGACAAAGTGGTTTTCACCAGCGCGGACGGCTCAGCGGCCTACTGGCGCGGTATCATCTGCTACTCGGCCGATCCTAAGACGGTCCTTGAAAACGCCGAGGTTCGCAATGCAGGCGGCAATATCATCGTATCTGCCAAAAAAGCCAATATCGCCGTCTGGGGAACCAAGGCGACGATGAACATCAAAAACACCAAAATCAGCGGCAGTGGAGGCTACGGGGTAATGGTAGGTTACGGCTCATCAGTCAACACCGATCTCACCACCGCCAATATTTTCGAGTCCAACACACAGGGAAATGTGCTGATTGAGAAATAAGGTCGTGGAGTGCTGGCAGACAGCAGGGAGGCCATGCTGCATCCTGGCCTTTTTCAAGAAGCAAAAAATCGCTTCACCAGTGGCTTTTTCCGTTTCATCAATTCAGGTATCAAATTGGATTATATCCTTGACGAGGTTTGCTAGTAATCTAACATCGTACTTTATGAAAACCAATCCTTCCTTCACCATCATCGGCGGGGGCATCGCCGGACTCACCACGGCTATTGCCCTCTCCAGACTTGGCCTGAATGCCACCGTTTTTGAAGCCGCACCTAATGTTCGTCCGTTGGGTGCGGGGCTGGCCCTTGCAGCAAATGCCATCCAGGCCTTCGAACGGCTGGGCGTTGCCGAAGCGGTCATCCAACGGGGACGTCAACTCCATGCGCTCTCGATTTATGACGAATCCGGAAGGGTGGTGACCCGCACCGACAGCCTGGCTATCAGTAAACGTTACGGTATCGACAATTTTGCCATTCACCGGGCAGAGCTCCATCAGGTATTGCTGGATCATCTACCATCGTCTATTGTTTTTACCAGCAAGAAGGCAATCCGGATGGAACAACAACTTGACGGAGTAACTGTTTTCTTTGAGGATGGTAGCAGCCGCCAAACCGATTATCTGCTGGTAGCTGATGGCATTCATTCACCCATTCGTAGGCAGTTACTGCCCGAGTCGGCCCCGCGGTATGCAGGGTACACCTGCTGGCGCGGAGTGGTGCACCGGCCCGATCTACCCATGACCGAAGCCTCCGAAACCTGGGGGCGCCGGGGTCGGGTCGGCATCGTTCCACTGACAGACGAGCGGGTTTACTGGTTTGCGTGTATCAATGCCTCGCCTCAAAACCAGCAGATGGGATTACTGACGAGTCGCAATCTGGCCGATCATTTCAGGCACTACCACGCACCCATTTCCGATCTGCTGGCCGGTACACCGGACGAAAACCTGCTCTGGAACGACATCATCGACCTCAAGCCTCTGAAGCGCTTCGCCTTCGGGCGTACCTTGTTACTGGGCGATGCTGCCCACGCAACTACACCTAATCTGGGTCAAGGTGCCTGCCAGGCGATTGAGGATGCCGCTGTACTTGCCGACACAATGGGGAAGAACGTTTCGGTCGAAACCGCCTTTCGTGACTTTGAGCAACGACGCCTTTCGCGCACCCGGACCATTACCAACACTTCCTGGCGTATCGGGCAAGTGGCGCAGTGGAGTAATCCGCTCCTGACCCGGACAAGGAACTACCTGTTCCGGCTGGTACCCTCCTCTCTGAGTGAGCGGCAATTGGAAATGCTCTATACGGTTGATTTCTAGTATTCCCCCAGCGATTTATGGCATTTTACCTTCCCGACTGCTAAATTTATTTGTCGTAAATCCATTGGATGAAAAAATTCTTCACGCTTGACCACAATGACTTTCTAGTGATGCTGGCGAGTTCTCCGGTGATTGTCGTGGCTAATTACCTGATCCTGGGGTCATCTTATATGGCGAATCTCGGCGTATTTGTGGGCACAACACTCGGGCTTACCGCATTGTCTGTGGTTGTTTCATGGCTGATGCATGCCTGGATGGAATTTATGCGGTACTGATTCGCTGGCGTGGAGCTGGTAGGGCGCCGGGTAACCTACTGCCTGATTTTCTATTTGGTGGCCACGATGGCTCCAATCGGCTTCTGGTCAAGAAAATGCTGCAAAAGAAGAGAAACCCGCGTGGCTTCCAACGGCGTCGGTCTCAGCAACAACCTGGTCAAATACGCCATGCTGGGCCAGTCAATGCCGCAGATTCTGGAGTTGGACGGGGAGTTTGTCGTGGCTCTCCCTTTGATTCCGGCTACTTCCTAGGCGCGTTCGACTATCTTGTTTTATTCTAAAAGCCGCTTCATCAGTGGCTTTTTCCGTTTCAAGGAATCCATCGTTGGGGGCTAGCCAATCTAAGCCCAAATTTGGCAATCTGAATCCGGTTAATAGACTAGAATTTTAAAAAACAAAACAAAAACAGCCATGAAAAAACTGAATATCCTTTTCGCTACCATGCCCATGGACGGGCATTTTAGTCCGCTCACCAGTTTGGCAGTCCATCTCAAGGGTCAGGGCTTCGACGTACGCTGGTACGTGGGGGGCAGCTACGGTGAAAAAGTTAAAAAATTGGGGCTTCCACATTATCCTTACACCAAAGCCCAGTACTTAAACAAGGAAAATCTAGACAAACTCTTTCCCGAAGCTTCGAAAATCAGGGGAACTGCGGCCCGGATACGCTTTGACATCAACCGGGTGTTTCTGCATCCCACCCCCAACTTTATCGAAGATCTAACAGCAATTTACGAAGAGTGGCCATTTGACCTGATCATCCACGACGTCCTGTTCCTGGGCGGCTCCATGATCCGTGAAATCCTCCCCGTAAAATCCGTGGCGATAGGTGTGTCGCCTTTGTTCGAGTCGGACAGCAATCTGCCGCCAATGGGCTTGGGGAAGGTCCCAGCCCGGAGCTGGCTGGGACGTATGGCGCAACAGGTGTTGAGCTACCTGGTTCAGGGTATCCTGTTTAAGCCCTGTAACGACCTGCATAACAAAATCCGGGTACAACATGGCCTGGCCCCCACATCGGACTCTCTTTTCGATTATGCGGTCCGTTCGGCCGATCTATACTTTCAAAGTGGCGTGCCATCGTTTGAATACCCACGCCAGCGCATTAGCCCTAATGTACGTTTTGTGGGAGCTATGCTGCCTCACACTCGAGGTATCAAACAACACTTTGAACAGGCTGATAAAGCCCTGGAGGCCAAAAGGGTGGTACTGGTGACGCAGGGAACGGTTGAAAAAGATGTAGAAAAAATTCTCGCCCCCACCCTCCAAGCATTCGCTGATGACCCCGACACACTGGTCATTGCTACTACTGGCGGCTCTTGTACGGTTGAACTACGCCAGCGATTCCCACAGGAACATTTTATCATAGAAGATTTTATCGACTTCCACTCCGTGATGAGCTTTGCAAACGTATACGTGACCAACGGTGGCTATGGTGGGGTCATGCTGGGTCTACAGCATAACCTGCCCATTGTAGCAGCGGGCGTACATGAGGGCAAGAGCGAAATCGCTGCACGCGTAGGCTATTGCGGGGTAGGAGTCAATTTGAAAACCGAAAAGCCGAAGCCAACACAAATCCGTCGGGCGGTGAATCAAGTGTTAAACGAGGTCGCATACCGTCAAAATGTGCAAAAAATGAGTCAGGAATTCTCCGAATATAACACCAATGAATTGGCCACGCAGTATATACAAGATTTGGTTGCAAAACCGCTTGAATCCATCATCGCGACACCGTCCTCTCTGCCGGCCATAGGATAAACAGGGTCACATTCAGATTCAAGGTATGGGTATCGTATTTTTTTGGGTTAGTCTTAAATAAATCTACCCGATCTAGAATCGCTGCAAAATCTTAAAAAACAAAATAAATTTCGAATAGCCATGATAAAAACCTTTGCTCCTGCGACTGTTGCTGCAATCCTGTTTTTTGCTTTTATGACTCCCTTCTCATGTATCCAATCGGACACCCAGGAAGTCAGTCCCGATCTCGGTCGGCCACAAAAAGGCGTCGTTTCGGGAAGCGCCACTGATGCGGCAGGTAAGCCGCTGCCCAATGCCACGATCGTGGTCAACAACACGCAGTTTTACAACCACAACGTTCTGGCAGAAACAGATGCTAAAGGAAAGTACAGCCTGTCCCTCACGCCCGGTTCGTGGTATGTGCGGGGAACTACTAAAATCCGGTTTGACAACAAGAACTACGTCCTCGATCTGCATCCCGATTCCGACGCCCCCTTCGCTGGAACAGAGGGTGCAGTGCGTAATTTGAGCCTGAGAATAGCGGGCGAACGCACGGGGCAGTTTGGCAACGATGGCTTTTATGGAGGCCAGGTAGAAGTATTTGCCTCGGGCTTGCCCACTGATCAAATGATGCTAACCCTTCAACCAGTCGGCAATCTGCTGGATGGCTCAACTGGAAAACTAATCACCGCCAAACCCCAGCAGTCGTACCTGGACAACGTGCCGCTGGGTAAGTACAAGGTCACGGCCAGCATTGGTGGACAATTCTTACGGGTGAGGGTACGCAATACCGGGCAAGAATACGGTGCTGCAGTCACCGCGAGCTTCGATCCGGCGTACACTGGAGCCGAAGGACGATACAAACTGAATATCGAAGTTAGTGAATGAGAAAATACGGGGCATAGCCGCAAAATGCGGCCCGTTGGCGGCCTTTCCGGTTTCATCGGGACCCCAATGATAAAGTTTCGCGAAAATAGCCTATTCTTAACTGCACGATTTTAGACCGCCTTACCTCACTTCGTTTTGGATCGATTGAACGATAAATGGCTGCGTATCTTTGGCATTGCCTTGCTACTGGCTATCAGCATCTCCGTAAATGACTATTATGAGCAACCATTCAGTCCCCGGATGGCACTCAAAGCCGTGGTTACCCTGATTTCTATCATGGTGTTCTGGCAGGTGATGCGGGCCTGTATTTTTTATTTCCGACGCCAATACCCTCACAAATCACATACCGTCAAGCGACTGGCCTTTACGTTCCTTTCGGGCAACATCGCGACTACGCTGGTGACTTGGCTGTTTAGTGCTTTGCAGCAATGGGTCACCAGCGGGTCACCGGCTATTTACCCGATCGGTGATGAAATTGCGAGCATAACGATCAGTAACCGGGAAATTGCCCTGAGTATGGACGAATTCGATTTCGTCCAGGCTGTCACTACTTTCATCTTCATCCAGACCATTTACGAAATCGTGTTCTTCATCCATGACTCCTCTGTTCGGGAAAATCGGCTCATACAGTCAGAACAGGAACGGGAAAAACTCCGGGTTGCCAACCTGCAAAGCCAGCTAGACGCATTGAAACAGCAGGTCAATCCCCACTTCATGTTCAACAGCTTGAATGTATTGGATTCGCTCATCGAGGACGATCCCAGGCAGGCCCGTGTATTTTTGGAAGAACTCAGCACGGTGTATCGCTACCTGCTACGCTCCAACGAGCACCACCTAACCGAACTGAACAAGGAGCTCGACTTTATCCAGTCGTACTATCACCTGCTAAAAACCCGACTGGGCGACGGGCTACGGCTCAATGTTAAAATAGATGAGCAATACCAGTACCATAAAATCCCTCCACTTACCCTGCAACTGCTGATTGAAAATGCATTTAAGCACAATATCGTGCTGCCCGATCAGCAGCTGATAATCGATATCATTACCAATAAGGATGGATATTTGCTGGTTAGCAATAACGTGCAGCGCAAGAATGTCCGGGTGTCGTCCAACGGCGTGGGCTTATCCAACATCCTCAATAAGTATGAAATTCTGAACCAACCCGCCCCGGTAATTCAGGATGATGACGGGCAGTTCACAGTAACGCTTCCGTTAATTGAGGCAGCGCGTTAATTTTTTTTAAAATTATTTCCCCATCCACTTCTTGAACTCGGTAGCCCGCTCGCGGCTCACCAGCACCTCGTCGTCAGTGCCGGGTTTAAGCGTCAGTTTTAGCTTATTATTGAAATAAGGATGAATCTGCTGTACTGCACCGATATTCACAATGTACTGCCGGTTGGCACGGAAAAACTGAGTTGGGTCGAGCATCGGATCCAATTCGTCAAGAGTGTAGTCTAGTGTAAATTTCTGGTTAGTGCGGGTACGAAACAGACTGACACCCGCTTCGGAATGAAAATAGGCGATCTCGCCCACTTCAACGGGTACCCACTGCGCTAGGTGCCGCACCAGAAAGCGGCGACGGTAGTCAGGTGGGGCCACCTGCTGGCGGAGTTGCTGCACCAGAGCGTCGATAGCCACAGCGGGGGCAGGGTTTTTACTCAATTTTCGGTGCTTTTCCAAGCTAGCCTGCAGTTCCTGTAGCTTGATGGGCTTGAGCAGATAGTCGATACTATTTACCTTGAAGGCCCGCAGGGCGTATTCGTCGTAGGAGGTGGTGAAGATGACAGGGGCAGTGACGGTGGTCTGCTCGAAGATCTCGAAACTCTGCCCGTCGGCCAGCTCGATGTCCATCAGAATCAGGTCCGGGGCGTCGGGCTGGCCGGGGGCGTGGCTTTCGAGCCACTTCACTGAGGCCCGCACACTAGGTGTTGTTTCCACCACGTTGAGAGAGGGGTCCGCTTCTTTGAGCAAGCGGGTCAGTTTACGAACGGCTAGCTCTTCGTCTTCGATGATTAATACGTTCATTTTGGGAGATGCTATGGGACTGATTGGGAAAGCAGTAAAAATATTCCGTTTCGGTCACTGTAGCAATCACTTACCTCACAAATCCGTCAAAAAGTGATTTGAAACGGAAAAAGCTCAACCTGCAACAGCATTAGAACGATTTTTGAATAGCTCCCCAAGGTTGGTATCGACTATTTTAAGTCAATTGATAAGCGCCTGTATCTGCCATTAGTATCGACATCTGAAAGTCTTTCCGACCTAAGGTATCAAACCAATTTTAACGATTGTCCCGACGGATTCGTTGCCACCATCATTACCGATAAAAACGAAACGTATGGGTTCGTCGGTTGGATACAAACAGTAGAGGAAGCAATGAATGCCGCTGACGAATTTGTAAGAGCCCAGTTCGCTCGCGCAAAGCAATTATTGAAAGAAGGTAAGATTTATGATGCCTACTTTGAGTTTGGGGTTGGCCTTCATGCCTTGCAAGAGGCCACTTCTCCTGCACATTCAGGATTTCAACACTGGGGTGATAATGTATCAGCTACCCGTGTTGTCGGACATGTTAGGCAAGAAATGTTTTATCCCGGAAGTAATAGTAATCTTCAACGAGTTACCAACATGTTTTTAGCCTGGTTTCAAAAAAGCAACTCCCCGCTACCAAAGACTAATCTATTCAAAGCCATTGGACACGATTAGTATGAAAGAAACTATAATTTTGTTAGTACTATACCTTTTATTTCTCGTTTTATCACTAATTTATCGCAAAAGAATGAATTGTGTAGAAAGAAAGTGGGTGTACATCTCAATTCTTTGTATCCACCGTACAATCCAAGCTTACCCTGATTTGTAATCGGAGTCAGCTTGGTTTAGTGTTTTAAATGCATCTATATAAAATAATTCTCAGCTACGACGGGGTGAACTCCATCATCAATAATGGTGCGAATGCATCGGATTATAGTTTTGAGTATTATCTTAGAGACCACCTGGGCAATACCCGCATGGTGATGAATGAGGTGGGAACTATTGTGCAGGAGACGGAATATTTTGCTTTCGGGCTTGCCATTCCTAGAACGGTAGGGAAGAATAAGTACACCTTCTTAGGTAAAGAAAAGCAGCCCGAAACGAACTGGATAGATCTCCAAGCCAGGTTCTTCGATCCGACCATTGGTCGATTTATGGTGATTGAGGGTCAAGCTGAAAATCTGGGGGGGGAAGTTAAGCATAAAGTTTTGTAAGCCGGAATAGGAAAAATGGAATATCCCTAACGCCTCTGGATGATGACCTAAAAGCCTTGATCTTAGCGTTGAAAGATTCAGCTGAAGCGTTAGTACTTCTGTTGTTAAAGAAATTAAGAATGTCCAGATAGTGCGTCTGGATCGACCTGGCGACAGTTTTGAATGAATCAAGGCCGCAATCTTCAACTTCGTTATACCAAAGCGCCAATTTCTTGAATGCTTGTTCTTTGAGTTTGCAAGCCCGAAAGATGGTACCAAGACCACTAGCCAGCTTGTATGCTTGCTCAACAACCGGATAACGCTCAAAAAGTAGCCTCGAACGATGAACCTGTGACAGTGTCCATTTGTCGTGATGCTTAAACAGTAAGTATCTGCTTCTGACCAGCAATTGTTTAAGCGTATCTCCATTGCTCAAAACCTCAGGCTGGTAAATCAATCCGGATTGCCTGGCCGCTTCAATAGCTTCATTTTCTTGATCCAGGGCCTGCCAACGATGTTGAATCCTGATTTCCTGAACTGCATCAAATGCTAGTTTTTGGACGTGAAAACGGTCGATAACCTTCGACGCCTTTGGGAAGCATCGGCTCACAATCATGCCCATGTTGGCCGCCATGTCCAACGTCACTTCTCTTACTTTATCACGAGTACGCTTTGGAATCTTCCTCAAAATCTCAATGACAGAATTAGCTTGCGTACCTTTGACCATCGCTACTAATGAACCTTTACGTCCTTTGGCTGCTTTATCCGTGACAATTGTATATAATTCACCATTGGACAGTGATGTTTCATCTATGCTAAGATGCGAACCTGTGTTGTCGGGATATAATAGCCACTCGGCCGCATGCTCTCGTTGTTCCCAATCTTTGTAATCGCTAATATGGCTTTTATATTGCTCCTGAAGTTGCTTCCCATCCAAATGAAAGTATTTGCCTAATTGAGAACAACTTACAGGATGATTATCAATACAATCCTTTTAAAAAATCCGCGAATTCCTTAGTCATTCGCGTCCCTTTTTGAACCAATTCCCAATCCCTACTAATAGTCTCTCCCGTATCCTTCACTTCCCAACGACGGCGTTTGATACAGAGTGTAACCTTCTGGTTACGAATAGGGAAGTCCTGAATGTATATCTCGGGCAGAAAGCCCTTAGACTCTAATTTTTGATCTTTATATTCGGAGGGAGGAAGATTTTTCTCCTCCAGGTAGATGTGCAGACCCGTGAGGCCTTCGACGATTTTGGAAAGTTCAAAAAATACGGTGATCCCTTCTGGTAATAGGAAGCGAACTAAGGCTTGATATGATTCTTGCAATGGACTCTAAAATTGGTTCATTACAAATGAACTACTTTTTTAATCGCCCCCCAACTTTTCGGACTGATCCGTGATTGATCCTGAAACGGATGGACAATTAGAATTTTCTCCGTATCATTCCCCCAGAAATTCTGCTTGATCCGTTTTTGACTTGATCCCTGATCCCTTAGTTGTTGTACCTATGAAAAAAGCCGCTACGATTTTCGATCGTAACGGCTTGATTTTCTGTGTAGCGGGAGCTGGACTCGAACCAGCGACCTTTGGGTTATGAGCTTCACCTGCTATGGTATAAATTGAACATTATTGGACATAAATTGCACTTATAAGGTACTTTTGGCATGTTTTTGTCCCCTTCAGTCCATGTAAATCCAGTAAATGTTTTAGATATGTTTTAGATACTTTTTAGTAAAACGCCGCAGTCATTCGTATTTTTGTTTCTCTGAAACATGATAAACATGGCAACAGTAAAACTAGTGCTCTGGAAACACAACGAGCGGAAGGATGGTAAATTTCCGATTGCTGTAAGAATTACCAAGGACCGGAAAAGCCGCTATGTCTTTACCGGCAAATATGTTTTCGAAAAAGAATGGGATGCCCAATCTGACAAGGTGAAAAAATCGCACGAAAATTCAGTGCGCTTAAACGCATTCCTGCGAAAGAAGCTTTCGGAAATCGAAACGATCAGTGATAAATCTGAGATCATCGAAGAAAATCTCTCATCGGACCAAATCAAAAGAAAGTTTAAGCGTCAAAACACTAAGGTTTCGTTCTTTCAGTTGGCCTGCGAGAGAATTCGTAACAAGAATTTGGAAGGGATCTACTCCGTAGGGCAGCCGGAGCTCTCCATCTTATATAACATCCATGAGTTCCTGAACTTTAACGCTACTCTTTCGAAAGAAAAAGTGATTGAAGGAATTGATGCCAGGCGTAAAGCAAGAATATCCAAAGCGAGATCAGGCCCACAGAATCTACACGATGACCTGACGACGTTAGCGAACAAAAGCAGCCTTAACTTTGAAGATATTGATACGGCGTTTATAAACCGATTCAAAAGCTTTTGCTCAGCTTTCCTGGGGCACAAAACACGTACGATCACCAATCAGTTAATGTTCATCCGCACGATATACAATCTCGCGATTAAAGAGGGGATCACCGACGCAAAAAAATATCCCTTTGGAGGAGAAAAGGAAATCATAAGAATTCCTTCGGGAAACAAAATAGGTTTGACAACAGAGGAGATCAAACGAATTGAAACCCTGAAACTGGAAGAGAACACTTCAATTTGGCATACGCGTAACATCTGGCTTTTTGCCTATTACTTTGCCGGTGTACGGGTCTCCGACGTAGTATCCTTAAAATGGGCTGACTTCTTAGACGGCCGGTTGTACTACCAGATGAATAAAAATGAAAAACCCGTCAGTTTAAAAATTCCGGAACAGGCTCATAAGATACTGGCCCTTTATATGCCAGAGAAAAGCTCAACGGATGACTACATCTTTCCCTTCATGAAAAAAGCCAATCCTCAAGACAAAAAGGATGTCTTCACAAAAATCCGGAATGCAACAAAGCTTCTCAACAAACATCTGAAAAAAATCGCCGACAAGTGTAAAATTGAAAAGAACTTGTCCAATCATATCGCCAGGCATTCCTTCGGCAATATCGCAGGCGACAGAATTCACCCGCTTATGCTCCAAAAGCTGTATAGACACTCAGACTTGAAGACCACCCTTAACTATCAAGCGAACTTTATTCACAAGGAAGCGGATGAGGCTCTGGAAAAGGTTCTTGGAGAGTAGCCGAGGCTGATAGTCAAGGTTCTGCGCCAAATAAACATTCGTAATAAGGTGTTAGATGTTTCGCCGACATATGACTTTTGTTAGGCTAGACAGACTTGTGGATACTATCATAGCTTCTATCGAACATATTCGAAAGTAACAACACCTTTAAATAACAAATCAACGGTCTGCAGGCTTTAAAACCGACTTATCTAATCCCCTTTCTTATGATCGTGTGGTTTGAGACTGTAAAATGAACTCTGTCTAAAAGTTTTAACTTTATGACAGATCATGGAAAAGACAGAATTTGAACAGATGCGCGACAGAGCGCTCGAACAGTTAATGAAGGGACAGTCATTAACTGGAAAAGAGGGAGTTTTTGCTCCTTTGCTTCAGCAATTTTTAGAAAGTGCTCTCGAGTCTGAAATGAACACCCACCTCAGTGATCAAGAGCGGGAATCGGGCAATAAGCGTAATGGCAAAGGAAGCAAACGTTTAAAAACAACGTCTGGTGAGATACTCCTGACTACGCCCGAGGATCGTAAAAGCACATTTTCTCCACAAATTGTCAAGAAACGTGAAACTGTTCTGGCCGACAACCTTGCACCGCAAATAATCGGGCTCTACAGTAAGGGTATGAGTTTTAGGGATATTTCCGATCATATCCAGCAAATGTATGACGTTGAAATATCTCATGCGACATTGTCAGAAATCACTGAACGGGTCATTCCACTAGTTAAGGAATGGCAGAGCAGGCCGTTAGAAAGCCTTTACACCATTGTTTGGTTGGATGCCATGCATTACAAGGTGAGAGACGGTGGCCGAGTTGTATCAAGAGCCGTTTACAATGTGCTTGGAGTAAATCGAGATGGCTATAAGGACTTAATCGGCATGTATGTATCAGAAAGTGAGGGAGCTAACTTTTGGCTTTCAGTGCTTACTGATCTTAAATCCAGGGGAGTTAAAGACATTTTGATAGCCTGTACCGACAATCTTACCGGCTTTTCCGAGGCAATATTGGCATCTTTTCCTCAGTCTGAAATTCAGACCTGCATTATTCACCAGATCCGAAATTCGCTTAAATATGTTGCTTCCAAGGATCAAAAAACTTTCATGCAAGACCTGAAAACGGTCTATCGGGCAGCTACCAAAGATAAAGCGGAAATGGAGCTGGATAAGCTCAACGTCAAATGGGGAGTCAAGTATCCAGTCGTGATCAAATCCTGGCAGAATAATTGGCACAAATTATCGACCTATTTTGCTTATGATGAGCAAATTAGAAGGCTTATTTATACCACTAACGCGGTTGAAGGCTTTCATCGGCAAGTTCGCAAAATCACTAAAACAAAAGGCGCTTTTCCCAATGACATGGCATTGCTCAAATTGATATATTTAGCAGTAGAAAACATCAGCAGGAAGTGGACGTCCCCTTTGCAAAATTGGGCACTTACAGTTCAACAATTGCATATCAAATTTGGCGACAGAATGCAAATGGATCTTTAATTTTACCTTCCAATATAAAAAGCAAAAATAGCACGTTATCGAATTTATCAAGGGTAAATGAACGGCCTCGTGCCTCAGCCGCCCTTGACAAATCCAATAACAAGCAAAAAAAGCATTTGAAATCGAAAAGAAAAATTAAATTTGAATCAACTTAAATAGCCAGACAGAGTTCAGATTACACTCCCTGTGGTTTCAGCGAAGGCGTGTTACCTGGACCTTTTTATTATCCCGTTGACGCTTATCTGGCTTTCCTGTTGACTCGGCAATTCTCTTTGGCCCTGGTTTGATTCCCATAATTCTAAGTTTTAGTTGTAAAACACTAACCCAAGTTACGATTTTTCAAACATAAACTATAATAAAAGGAAGCAAAAAGCAGTAATAAAAGGAAGCAAAAAGCAGTAGCTAGGTAATTTACATCATTCTGTCGTCAGATTTAAAAACAAGGCATACTAGTTTAAATATCAACCAATTAGAATTTGAAATCGGCCTGAGATCAGCTAGAGCATAAACAAACTAAACCTAATAAATTCGAATTTTAACCATTCGCATACAAGGTATTTGTCAATTCTCCCTTTGAGCCGTCAAAAAGGTTACGTATATTTTGGGTCTCAAAATTTTTTAAAAACCCTTTCAATCAGAAATGTTTGTCTCTCAATACGGAAATTTTAACGGCAACACCTTGGAATCTATGTTCAATGTAATTTTCAAAAGAAAATATATGCCCTAGGGATGTCAGACAATCAAAGCATCATCCGGATACTTCGGACTAGAAGGATTTACGAGACACGGGCATGCATTCCAATGCTATTGCCCTGAAGTGAATACAGAAAATAAGAAACTGTACGAACAACAACGGGACAAAATAACAACCGATGTAGGTAAGCTAAAGACCTACACGGGAAACTGTATTAAGAAAATATTGCAACAAAGCCCTCACGTAATAAACAAAAGCCCTCTAATTAAATGGATCAGACTAGTGACCCAAAAAAAGCCTTCAAGACTCGCCTCAAAAATATGCTGTCAAGCTCGGAATGCCCGCCATTTCTCTTTGTCGGCTCTGGAGTTTCAATTCGCTACTGCTCAATTCCAACTTGGATCGGTCTACTGAAAGGATTTGTTGAGAATAATAAAGAGTGCTTTAAGCACAAATTTGGATACTACTCTTCAAAATGCTCAAATGATCCGCTAAAAATCGCATCAAGTTTAGCGGAAGAGTTTCACGCACATTGGTGGCAATCAGACGAATACGAGGATAGCCGGAATGATTACAGCGAAATTGCTAGCAAAGATATCGAAACAGCATTCAAGATCGAGCTCGCAAAGTATGTAGAAACGCGGAAGCAACTCAACGAAGGCCTTGAAGAAGAAATTTCACTGATTTCTCAGGCAGTGATAAGCGGAATCTTAACCACCAATTGGGACGATTTTCTCCAAGAAATTTTCCCCGAATTTCAAACTCAAATAGGACAAAAAGAGGCCATTTTTGCCGATCATAAGTCAATCGGTGAGCTATACAAGATACATGGATGCACCTCAAAACCTGAATCATTGGTAGTCACATCTAGCGATTACAATAAATTCATGGAAAACAATCACTACCTAAATGCAAAGCTTCTCACCCTCTTTGCTGAGTATCCAATTCTTTTTCTAGGATATTCCTTGTCCGATCCAAATATCGAGCTCATCCTCAAAAATTTAATTTCCTGTCTGGATAAGGATCTGTTTCACATCGAAAAACTCCAAAACAGACTATTCTTCGTAGAGTGGCAAAGCTCACCCTGCAATCCTTCGATAGAAACTTCCAGTTACACTTCGAATTCCATCATAATTCCATTAGTAAAGATTAAGGCTCACGATTACAAAGAAATTTGGGAGGTCCTGGCCGACCTACCAAGAACACTGTCGGTCAAAACGTTACGCCAGCTCCAAAAAATGGTCTTTGAATTTGTCACGACCTCAAAACCGACGGGAAAAATTCTTGTGCAGGGCATTGAAGAGCTTGAGAAAATTGACGAGCTAGAAGTTGTCGTCGGATTTGGGAACATATCAAAACTACAAGAGAGAGGAATTGTAGGCTTAAAGGCTCGTGATCTACTAGAAGACATATTGTTTGGGCAACTTCAGGAACAAAATTATCCTGAAATCGTCAAAAAGGTACTCCCTTCAGTCATTCGGCAAAATGTATTTATACCCTTCTTTAAGTACCAAAGAGCGACATCAAACCTCAACGCAGACAATTCCTTGAAGGCTCACACCTTTAACAATTATACACTTACCAGGGCTAATACGATCACAATCGAGGATTACCGAGTGGATACCGGTAGAACTCGCATGACCAACTTGGGGCAAACTCATGCCACGTTGGAGTCAATGTTGAAAGCATTGACTCCCATTCACGCAGTCCAGGCAATTCCCTATCTACCAAAAGAGAAAATTGATCTAACCGCCCTTCGAAGCTTTTTAAAAGATAACTGGAGTGAATTCGGCGCAAAAGAGAATAGCTACTCCTCTCCATATCGAAAGTGTATCTGTCTGCTAGACTTCCTAGAATACGCCAACCATAACTAAAAAGCTAAGATAGATTCAAGTCCACTTCACCTGTATCACCACAGCTAATACGATATGCTTGACCAATCATTCTCTCCCGAAAACTTTCAGAAAATAATTGATTTAGAAAACCGCAAAGGGAATTATCTCGTTGGTAAATTTTTTCCGAACATAGTAGAAATAGACAACGCAATCAAGGAAGAAAAGCAGCGAACAATAATCAGGACAAAGAGGCTAACTGAGAAAGATTTTACTGCAGATTTGGATGTTGACATTCCTAAAACGTTTGATCTTGAACGACTAAGAGAAAATCGCGATCAAATTCTCCACCTTGAATTGCAAAAAATTAGCGCCGAAATTGACCAACCGGATTACAAAATCGGCATTGAATGTGATATCACAATCTCCGATAAGCCTGTATATAAAACAACAAAGAGCATCGAGAGTATACTCATTCTTAAACAACTACAATACAATCTCCGAAAAATATACAAGGTTAAACAATCAAATCGGTTTTCGATTGTCAATAACGTAAAAATTCTTCTCTCTGATGGATTTCCAAAAATAATTCTCAAAACTGATATCAAAGGATTTTATGAAAACATTCCTCAAAAAGAACTGTTGAGAAAGATTAATAATGAAAACCTTCTCACTCTTTCATCTAGACGTATAATCTCTCAGGTTCTTAGAGAGTACAATGATTTAACTAAGAATACAACTGGTGTTCCTCGTGGTATTGGAATTAGTCCCTACCTAGTCGAACTATATATGCGCGACATAGACTCAAGAATTAAGAACCTTGCTGGCGTGATGTACTACGCGCGATACGTCGATGACATAATTGTAATTTATACACCATCCGACTCTATCAGCCCGCAAGCTCAAAAAGAAAAGATAAAGGTGATACGTATCCATCCGACGAACTCCATCTTCTTCGGCTTTCGGTAATTTTCTAACCTTGTGTCATGAAAACGGATACAGAACAAATGCGCCAGCTTTACGAGCAGTGGTGCTCAGAAGACATTAGCAAGCAGGCTTTTTGCAATCAGAATGGGTTGGGTTACCATAAGTTCAATTATTGGGTTAAGAAATTCCGCAACGACAGCGCAGAGAGCCCCGTTTCGCAGAAAGGATTTTCCAGGATAGTTACCCATTCGCGATTAGAGCAGCCACAGCGTCAAGTGCTGGCGACGTTTGTATTTGCTTCTGGCGCCAGACTGGAATTATTTGCAGCGCTGGATGCGGCGTTTATCAGGGAATTGGCGAACTAAAATGCTGGCTCTGTCGCATACCTGCCGCTATTTTCTTTACCGCAGTCCCACGGATATGCGTTACGGCATTTACAGCCTGGCTGGCCTAGTGCGCAATGAGCTAGGCTTTGATCCATCCTCGGGCGATGTGTTTGTCTTTTTAGGCAAACGTTTGGATCAGATTCGGTTACTTCAGTGGGATCGGGATGGCTTTGCGATGTATGTCAAGAAGCTTGAAGTTGGCACCTTTGAGTGGCCGAAAGGCAATCAGATCTTGATCACAAGCCATCAACTGACGCTTCTTTTACAAGGCGTCATGCTAGATTCTGTCCGTCTGCGAAAGCGGTATATCAGGGCCTGAAGTTGAGTGATAAAGTTCGCTAAAATATGCCTTAACGTATTGTTTAGGTCGCTTTTTAGTTGTACTTTCATGTTATGGAAGATACGGCAACGGACTATAAATTGCTCTATGAACAGGTGCTTCTGGAACATAAAAAAGCCCTCGCCGAGAAGGATGTCGAGATTCAATCCCTGCAGCTGGAGCTCGATAAATATCGCCGCTATCTATTCGGTAAAAAGAGCGAAAAACTTCCCAGTCCGTATCCGGACGCAGCCCAAACTAACCTTTTTGAATTAGGTACTACCCAGCAGCAGCAAGAGGAGTTGTCCCAAACTGTCGAAGTGGTTGAAAAGGCTCCTGTCAAAAAGCGTGAAAAAGGAACTGGCCGCATGCTACTTCCGGAAAACCTGCGTCGGGAGGTAATCATCATCGAGCCTGATCAAGACGTTACCGGCTGTACCATTATCGGTGAAGAAGTAACCGAGGTTCTGGACGTGATTCCAGCCGAACTCTTTGTAAAGCGCTACATCCGTTACAAATATGCCCGTTCCAACGGAGAGGGTGTCGTTACAGGCTCCCTACCTGAGAGAGTCATTGAAAAGGGTATTCCTTCCGACGGCCTGATTGCCCAGATCATCATCGATAAATACGTGTTCGGCCTTCCGCTGCACCGACAGATCGAAAAATATAAACGGTTAGGGGTAACTTTCCCAGCTTCCACGGTCTCAGATTGGCTGATGAAGGGCTGGCAACATCTGGCACCGTTATGGGAGCTCCTTAAGATATTGGTAATCAACCAGAAATACTTACAGGCCGATGAGACCCCACTGAAAGTGCTGGACAGGGGCCATAAAAACGGGATCCATCAGGGCTATATGTGGATTTACAATGCTCCTTGTGACCAACTGACCCTGTTTGATTACCGGAAGGGCCGTGATCAAAGCGGCCCCAGGCAAATGCTTGCTGACTACCAGGGTATCCTCCAGGTAGACGGTTATTCGGTATACGAAAAGCTTTTTAGTAATCACCCGGACATCCTGCTGGTCTACTGCATGGCGCATGCCCGTAGAAAATTCGTGGATGCGCTGCCGTACGATAAACAAAAGGCCAATCATGTCTTGGAGCGCATGCAGCGGCTTTACGCCCTGGAGGAAGAGATGCGCCAGCAGCACTGGATTGGGAGTCAAAGACTCGGCTGAGACAAGAAAAGGTGGCACCCCTCCTGTTTGAGCTGAAGCATTGGATGAGCGAGCAACTACCACTGGTAATGCCTAAAAGCCCACTTGGACAAGCCATTGCTTATTCACTCCAACGTTGGGAAGGCCTGAGCGCTTACGCACTACATGGGCAAATCGAGATCGATAACAATCTAGCGGAAAACGCAATCAGGCCATTAGCAATCGGCAGAAAAGCGTTTTTGTTCGCAGGCTCGCATCAAGCCGCAGAAATGACCGCAGCCATGTACTCCTTCATGGCAACGTGCAAGAAAAATGGCGTTAACGAGCAGCAATGGCTCACCGATGTGCTGGAAAGAATCCAATCCCACAAGCATAAAGACCTCTATCAGTTACTTCCCAATAACTGGAGCAAATATCGGAAACAAGACGTTTAGGCGACTTGTAAACTAAGCTGCGCGTGCAATATGGGTTTGTCGGACGGATACGGTGATACTAACCGAAGCATCCCTTACAATGAATGAGGATGCCGATAAGACACAGCTATTCGATCTTCGGCGACCTGGCAATCCCTCCACACACAACTTCGACTATCTTGGCTACAAATTTTCATTTGGATTTGACAGCACCAGTAAACCTATGCCTTTGAAAGTAAAAATGTCAACAAGAAAATTCGCTAGATATAAATCCCGTATTGATCTTGCCTCAGCGCTTTACTTGAAAACCGCTTCTAAGAACAAAAAGACGGCGAGAAGTCTATTAAGGAAGAGACTAAGGTTTTTGACTTCTAATTTCAGGCTAATAAACAACAAAAAAAATATTCTAGCTGGCATATATTACGGTAACAGTCTAATCAACAGTCAAGATGACTTGTACGAACTGGATTCACATCTGAAAAATATTCTATCTAACAGCGGCTTACCCCAAAATGTAGTAGAGAAAATATTAAGTTCATATTCGTTCGTCGCTGGTTTTAGCCCACACTCCGTTGTAAAATTCAAATCATCTGATTACAAAGACATAAAAAAGGGGTGGATATGAATAAGCGCAAACGAAAATATATAAAATATAAAAAGGAAAGAGTTATTCTTTCCGATGTACTTCCATTTGAAGTTCCTATCACTTTTTCGAATCGTCACTTATATGAATATATTACAAAAAATCAAATCGTATTTAATTCAATAGACAATAAAATCGCTTGCTTAAAGAATAATACCGATGTCACACAAGCTATTATTCGCTTAATATTCGGTATATCACATGAAAAACCGTTTATAGATGGTCAAGTGAATATCGAGAAGGCACATACGATTCCGTTCAGCTATAAAATTAGTCACAAAGAAAACGACTATCGAGAGCTATGCATTGTACATCCAAAAAATCAATTAAAGATCATTGATTTCTATGAGAAATATAAGGAAATGATCCTATACTATTGTTCGCGCAGCGCATTTTCAATAAGGAAACCACATCGTGTCGCAAAGTATACATATTATGCGGACAGAATACATCTTCAAAAACTAGCTGACGCTAGTGACGGAATCATAGATGAAAATGATAAAGAATATGAAAACCTTCGAACGTTTTTTGTATACAAAAAATATAGTAACATTCACAAATTTTATGAATCATATCAGTACCATCGTGCCGAGAAAAGGTTTAATCGTCTTTTAAAATTTGATATATCCAAATGTTTTGATAGCATATATTCTCATACAATATCATGGGCACTGATAGATAAAGAAACAATTAAGCAAAATTTAGACTACAATAGGGGGTCATTTGGTTCTAAATTTGACTCGCTCATGCAGGAACTGAATTATAACGAAACTAACGGAATTGTTATAGGTCCTGAATTTTCAAGAATTTTCGCAGAGCTAATTCTGCAAAAAGTCGACACCAGTGTTGAACAAGAGTTAACAGAGAAGGGACTAAAATATAAGACAGATTTTGAAATATTTCGTTATGTAGATGATTACTTCATCTTTTATAACGACGAGACCTGCTTGCAAGCGATTCTGTCGGCATTTAGATTGAGATTGAGAGAATTTAAACTTTACTTCAATGATGCAAAAACGCAAATATTTGACAAGCCAATTATCACAGGGATCACAATCGCAAAACAAAAGATAAGTGAGCTGATGAATGAAAACTTCAAGTATACCCTACACGATGAATTTGAATCAGGTGCAAATGGTGAAATAAATGTGATTGGGCAAAAAGGAGCTATTCATATCAATTCGAATCGAATAATTACGAAATTTAAAACGATAATATCTGAATCTAATGTAGAATACAAAGATATCTTAAATTATTCATTTGTAATTCTTGAGCGAAAATTAAAAATACTACTTCGGCAGTATTTTAAAATCATTAAAGAGGCTAAAAGTGAACGCGAATTCATCCAGGCAATACTAGAGTTGCTCGATTTTATTTTCTTTCTATACGCAGTATCACCAAAAGTTAATACAACGCTACGGTTGTGCAGAATTCTAAGACTTGTAATTGAAGCCCTCAGCTTAAAAGACAAGTTTAAATCTGACATGAGAAATCTAGTGTTCAAAAAAGTATATGACAATATTTTCTTTATATTGCAAAAAAATCGTTCATCTCAGCATACGCAGGTTGAGACGCTGTATTTGCTGATTACCATAGCTGAATTAGGAAATCAGTATTGGCTAAGCGAAGAGGTATTAGCCGAATACTTGGGTATACAAGCAGTTAATGGCAATTTTACGTCTCCAAACGAGCTGAATTATTTCGCAATAGTCGTTTCTCTATTCTACATGAAGTCCAAGGTTCGATATGACAAGCTACGAGCCTTTATAATTCAGCATGTTGAGAAAAAATTTGAAAATACCAACTCCGAGATTAGGATGCAAAGGTCTGAATTTTCTCACTTACTTATGGATATTTTGGCTTATCCATATACCGATATTATGCTTACTAAAAGAAAGTTGTTAAACTTATACAAAATTTCGGATCAGACCTTACAGAACAAAATTATCGGCGAGAGAAGACACTGGTTTACAAATTGGTCGAACTTCAAGTTTGGCAAGGAGCTTGACTCACGACAAAGCCAAGAGGTCTACTAAAATACTGTTTCCGTCCACCGCTAACGCCTAAGGTGGCACACACACAAGCAGTGCTTGTCAATCCGATACAAGGATATGGTGAGCGACAAGAGCAGCAGGGACGGGCTGCTTTTTTTGTGAACTACGGTTACATTAAACGCTCCTAACAATATTTTCTGCGCCTAACTACTCGAATTATCTAGCAAAATGGGAATGTGAAATATTTTGCCGGGCCCAAACCAACAATTCTCCAGACCATAATGACATCCCCTTTTTGAAGCTCCGAAATCATTCTCAACATATTCCGGTCTCTGCATTGGAGTACCTGAAACCTTTTTCATGATAAATCTTCTCACAACCTCCTTTCTTGAGGGAGTCAAATTGTAGGTCTTGATTCTGTTCGGTCTTTGAAACCTGTATATATCCAATCACCATCTCAAAGTACAGTTTAACATACCAGTTTGTAATAAGCAGTAATTTGTTTTGGTGTACCACTAAAATGAAATTCAAAAGCGGTGAAATCGGTCTTTTTGAGATCTAGAGGAGAAGGAAAATCAGTGGATCAGAGAGTACATAAAAACCACCGTTTCTTTTTGCTTCAACCAGCATAAATATAATCTATGATCCGCCAATAATGCAGGGATGTTATCATTGGGAAAGTTTCACCTATCTGCAATCAAATCGGTTACCAGCATAGGACAATTATAATCCGAGAAATTAGGAGTGCATTTTTGCAGGCATTTGTCTACACCATTAATCATGATTTTCTTAATTGCTTCCAAATCATTGATTTTCTGATCTATCAAAGAGACCTTTTCAAGGATCTTCTCAGAGACATTTCCACATGATGCCTGGTTATTCTCGATCATATCCAGGAATTCGGCTGCTTCATTCAGTGTAAAACCAAATCCTTTAATACGTTTGATCTGCAAAAGCCTTTGCAATGTACCTTGGGAGTACTCTTTATAATTATTAAAGCGACGTTCCTTACGACCCACTGCGATAAGCCCCTGTTTTTCGTAAAAACGGATGGTATCCCTGGATAACCCGGCTTGTTTTGATAATTCTCCGATCAGCATAATATATTTGATTTGGTTATTGACCGTGGACTATACTCCACTGTTTAGCTTTACAATTTAAACAACAACATTAAGAATGGTCGTCATAAAATCTTTACTTGTCTTCATTTTGGCCGGGCTTTGTGAAATTGGAGGGGGATACCTGGTTTGGTTGTGGCTCAAAGAGGATAAGCCGGTTTGGTATGGCATCGTGGGTGGGATCATCCTGGCTTTATACGGTGTGGTCGCTACGCTTCAACCAGCTGGCTTTGGCCGGGTTTATGCCACATATGGCGGTATCTTCATTGTGATGGCCCTGATCTGGGCTTGGCAGGTCGATGGGTTTAGGCCAGACAAATACGATCTGATTGGAGCTGCCATTGCCTTGGTTGGCGTTTGCATCATTTATTATGCACCCCGGCAGTAAATACAAAAACAAAGAGCGCCCCTAAATCGGGGCGCACTGGTTTATGCCTTCTTCCATTTAATTCCACAGCCAATCGCTTTTGCAGTCGGAACAGCCACTGGCTGACCAGCTAGCAGTTCATTGACAGCATTTTGAACATATTTCTGGCTTGCCTGCCCTCCATCCTGGGCATTGTTATCAATCGCCCCAATGTACTTGATAATAAAATCGCTTCCCTGACGCTGGACAACGAAAACGGTAGGGGTATGTGTAGCACCAAATGTTTTAGCTACCTGCTGGGTTTCATCAATCAAATAAGGGAAACCGTACTTTTTATCAGCTGAACGCTTTTTCATAGCTTCATAGCTGTCACCGGGTGAAAGCTGACCGTCATTGGCATTGATGGCAATGACCGGGTAGCCTTTGGAGGCAAACTGCTTATCCAAATCAATCACCCGCTGCTCATAAGCCTGGGCGACCGGGCAAGTATTGCAGGTAAAAACCAGTACATACCCTTTCGCGGTCTTATCAGAACCCAGTGAGATGGTCTTTTCATCCACATTTTTAAGAGAGAAATCCATAACCTTATCCCCTACCTGGTAACCAGGCTGTAAAACTAAAAAGGCGCTAACGGCCAAGAATGTCGCGGTCACCGTGCATAAAAAAAATGCTGTTTTCATGTCTTTCGTATTTTATTGAATAAATGGTTTTAGCTCAGCGGCAAGCTCAGCTACCGTAAAAGGCCTTTCAAAACCTTTACGTAATTTGTTTTTTTTATTGATAATCAAGGTAAACGGTAGTGCGCCAGACCAATCGGAAGATACTTTATCAATCCAGGCATTGTAGTCTGTCTCGTCCAGTAAAACGACCTGCGCGGATTTAATCCTTTTCCTTGCAATAAATAGTTCCACTTTTTTTTCAAGCAAGGAAGCCGCATCCAGGCTTACCAGGATGACTTTCACTTTGCTGGCAGCATATTGGGTGCTGATCTTTTCGAAATGAGGTATCTCTGCAACGCACGGAGCGCACCAGGTTGCCCAGAAATTAACGATCAAGATTGAATCGTTTGGGGTTTCAAGAATTTGCTGTAAGTCCGGGTACTTGATGATCCGTATAGGCTGGCCGTAGCTGCTTTCCGCTATTAAAATCAGTAAAAGGAAAAACAGCCATCTATGATGTAAAGCCATAAACAGTATTTAGGATTACGTAAAAATATTTATATGAGTCCCGCAAGGGGCTCATAGCAGATTATACCAACCGTGGTGGGTGCCAAAAGTCAAAATGAGGGGAATGGTAAAGCTTCTGGACTTTTGCAGAACATGCTGTAAAAGCGGTTAATTGTTGGTTAACCTGAATGTTGAATTCAGCAGCCAGTAAAGCTGCACAGGCAGAGCACCCAAAAAATGGGTTAGATAGCTCTTTGTCAGCCGTGTCTTTATTTGGGATTGATTTGGATTTCTTTTTACAGCACTGCATGCAGCTCTTTTTGGCAGGAGTATAGCCGCTACTTGCCCCTATCGCAGGTAAAAACGATAGCAGCAAAACATAGCAAGCCAAAACCAGAGCTGATATTTTCATAGTGTTGATTTTCAGAGAGCAAAGGTATGAAATAATACTCCTTTTGAAATGCTCAACGGGGTTTGGGCAACTTGTCGAGTTCCATAACCAGGTACACCATTTCCTTTGTCTCAACTGAATTGCCCATCTTTAAGGAAACAGGCCCTTCGCCTGGCTGGTACGTCAATTGGAAATTCAGCCAGGGGCAACATAAACGCTCAAATTGGATGAAGTCGAACAAATCTTTGCTCAGGGTACTATCAGCATTATCGAAAACCAATTCGTAGCTGGTTGGTTCCTCGATAGTTTTATCTATCTTCTTAAATAGCGTTTGGTGCAACTGCTGCATACGCTTGATCTGGTCCTTATCTGTCAATTTACAGGCAAGTGCAATTTTCTCTTTCAGCTTTGCTGTATGCTCCATTTCCTTTACTGTTTGTCCCAGGCAGGCCAAGGTTATCAGCCAAAGAAGCCCACTTAACGGGATTGTTTTCATGACTTTTTTAAGCAAAGATAAACCGTGGAGTATAGTCCACGGTCAAGCAACGGAGCTACTAATTTTAAATGATTTATTAATTGCGAATTACAAACGAATTCATAATGAGGCACATAAGGCCGTTTGGACTTATCATTTACAATGTCAATTCAAGCTAAGGGCCTTGGATCAAATCAATAGTGCTAAGATATCGCTTAAATTGCGCGGCAAAGTCATATATATGAAAATAATAAGGACACTTCCCCTGATTGCATCATTGCTAGTTTGCTCAATAGCATTTGCCCACGAATTCTGGCTTGAACCCGTAAAGTTTTGGCTCAAAATAAATGAAAAAGTACGCATTGACTTGATGGTCGGTGAAGACTATCAGGGGCAACATACTAATGGGCACAAATACAAAATTTCAAAATTAGACCATTACTCAAATGGTGAAAAACAGGATATTCGCACCAAAGTTTACGGTGATAGCCTTAGTAGTATTGAAATATCTTTTCAGCAAGAAGGCAGCCAACTAGTCGCTTTTAACAATACCAACAAGTTTATTCAGCTAGAAGCCAGCAAGTTCAATGAATATCTTCGGACGGAGGGCCTGGACAATGTTGCAAAGCTTCGGCAGGACAAGAACGATACCTTGCAGCCGGGAAGGGAACTGTATCAACGCTGCGTCAAAACGTTGGTACAGGTAGGTAATAAATTAGACGGTTCTTACGCAGTCAATACAGGAATGAAACTGGAAATCATACCTAAAAAAAAACCCTACGCACAAAAATCAAAAGCTCCAATCACTTTCAAGATCCTCTTTGACAATAAGCCTTTGAACAACGCATTAGTACTTGCCTGGCATATGGTCGACGGCAAAACAACGCATGAAAAACTCCGAAGCGACAAAGCCGGACTGGTTTCTTTTCCCATTGATCAAACCGGTAAATGGATGATAAGCACCGTACACATGATCGCAAGTGGCAAAAATAAAGAAGCCGACTGGCAAAGCTATTGGGGAAGTTATACTTTTGGGTTCTACTGATCAGTGAGTTGTATTCAGTACTGTTCACTAAACCTTAAAGCTTACAAGTATCCTTTCGACAACCGGATCAAAGGTTTATAACGCTGCCCCGGCAATCCAATAGAAAGGTGCGTGCTGACTAGATAGGTTTGTCGCAGACTATTTTACCCCGACAATCTACAATGGATTAAAAGATGTAATCTATCACTTTTGATAACAACTATTAGTCAGCATCAGCAGTCAAGATTCTCTTCTAAAAGAATTCCAAATCATAGCGGTAAATTTCCGAAATGAAAATCCTGATCATAGAAGATGAACCCGAACTTGCTGCCGACATTGGAGCCTACCTATCGGCGCAGGATTACCTGTGCGAATATGCCGGCACATGGGCGCTGGCAAGGGAAAAGGTCGAGCTATACCGCTATGAATGTATCCTCTTAGACTTAATGCTGCCTGGCGGCGACGGGCTGGATATTCTTGACATCCTTAAAGAACAAGGTCAGCAGGACGGGGTAATTATTATTTCAGCCAAGAACGACTACGAAAACAAAATCAGAGGCCTTCATGCAGGCGCGGACGATTATCTGGCTAAGCCCTTCCATTTACCTGAACTGGCAGCGCGCATTTACTCAGTCATCCGGCGCAGGAGCTTTGCCAACCAAAACAATGTTGTGCAAAACGAGCTGAAAGTAGATTTGTCATCAAGGGTTGTGACTGTCAATGGAGCGGTAGTTTCATTAACCCGCAAGGAGCTGGATCTGCTATTGTATTTTATCAGCAATAAAAACCGTGTGATCGGCAAAAGCGCATTGGCTGAGCATTTGTCTGGCGACATTGCCGATATGTTTGATAACCATGATTTTGTTTACGCGCATGTAAAAAACCTTAAAAAGAAATTGACCGAAGCTGGTTACGGTAATTATCTCAAAACGATTTACGCGACTGGCTACAAATGGGAAGGATGAAAAAATTGCTGGACCAAAGCCTTCGCCCGCTGGTGATTTATGCGATGGTCGTACTGATCATAAGCATTCCCGTTTATTTTTTGACCATCAACTGGATCTGGGAAAATGAACTGGATAAACACCATTATGCGATCCGCGAAAAACTTGAAAAAAGACTGACCAGCATGGATCTTCCAGACAGCTCGGTGAGTGAAATGATCAATATGTTAGATAAAGTGCAGCCGGGATTTTCATTTACCCAAACTGCTGCGCCCAGTCCCGACAGCAGTTACACGCTTATCCGGTTTGATACTTTCATGAATGACCGTGAACAGTTTCGATGTTTGACGACCGATATCCGGGTGAATGGAACACTCCTGCGGGTCCTGATTGAAACCAATATGGAAGAAATCGACGAAACGATCCTGGCGATCGCAGCAGTTACTATTTTCTTCTTTATCCTGCTATTGGCCGGCTTTGTTTACCTAAACCGCAAGACTTCACTGCGCGTCTGGCGGCCATTTTATGAAACACTGGCCAGTCTCCATGCTTTTAGATTGGAAGGTGGTAAACCGGCAGCATTACCTGTTTCACAAGTAACCGAATTTACTGACCTGAATCAAAGCCTTGACAGGCTTATGGAAGCAAGTTTAGCCTCGTACAGACAACAAAAGGAATTTACTGAAAATGCCTCCCACGAGCTGCAAACACCATTAGCAATCATCAAATCCAAGCTCGACCTGCTGCTGCAAAGTCGCTCGCTCGACCAGTCGCAAATGCAGATCCTTGAAGATGCCTATCAGGCCATTAACCGCGTCACAAGGATCAATAAAAACCTTTTACTCCTGGCAAAAATCGAGCATGCACAGTTTGACGGGCAGCAGGACATTTCCTTACCGACATTGCTTACTGCGCTGAGCGTGCAATTTGCCGACAGGTTTGAAAGCAGCGGCATTCGCTACATTCAGCAAGTAAGTGAAATGACTTTGCAGGCCAATCCGATGCTTTTGGAAATCCTGATTACAAACCTGCTTGTGAACTCGTTGCGCCACACCCCGGCAGGTGGCAGTGTTTCCATACGCGCGGAACAGCGCAAACTAATATTTGCAAACACGGGCACATCACCGCTTGATGAGCAAAACCTTTTCCGGCGGTTTGCGCAGGCATCCTCTGAGCACGCTGGTAGTGGGCTTGGACTTGCTATCGCCCGTGAGATCTGTGAGCGCTACAACTGGCAGATCGCGTATGATTTCGACTGCAGCCATCATCATTTTACTGTCAGCTTCTAAAATTCTAAATTTCTTCCAAATCAATGTGGACTTTCGCCATCAGATCAAACGAAACGAATCTGAATGGCATTCAAAAAATCATTAATCCTGCTCGTATTGATGGCGGTGCTGCACAGCGCCCAGGCGCAGGTGAGTAAGGTCACACTGTCGGGACAGGTCTCTTCGCTTCCTAAGAAGGAAATGCTGCCTTTTGTTAACGTGATTTTGAAAACTGCAAAGGACAGCGCGTTTGTGACAGGCACTATCACAGCTTCCGATGGACGTTTTACACTATCCGATATTGCACCCGGAAATTACTTGGTAGAATGTGCTTCCCTGGGTTTCCAAACAATTAAAATGCCAGTCACGGTAGGCGCATTAAGCGCTTTTCTTGACCTAGGCGTGCTTGAAATGAGTGAAAACGCCCAGGTTTTGCAGGAAGTGACTGTCACCGGGGCTCAGGCCGATGGCGTGGATGCCCGTCTTGATCGGAAAGTTTTCGATATCAGCAAAAACATCAGCCAAAGTGGTGGGTCGATTCTGCAAGCACTCAAAAATCTGCCTGGTGTGACGGCTGGTGAAGACGGCAAGGTGATGCTACGCGGGAGCGACAAGGTCGCCGTATTGGTTGATGGCAGGCAAACGGCTCTGACCGGTTTTGGAAACCAGACCAGTCTTGATAACATCCCTGCATCAGCGATTGAAAGGATTGAGATCATCAATAACCCTTCTGCCCGGTATGATGCCAATGGCAACGCGGGTATCATCAACATCATTTACAAAAAGAACAAACAAGAAGGCTTTAACGGAAAGATCGGCTTGACCACAGGACTTGGCGCATTGTGGGTGCGAAAAGAGAATTTCCCCGGCATTCGTCCTCAGTCGCGCAATACGCTGAAACTAAACCCCTCCGTAGCCCTGAATTACAAAAAGAAAAAGTGAACATCTTTTTTCAGGGCGATTACCTTCACACGCCTACGCTGAACAAGAACGAATTTACTGACCGTTACTATGATTCGGGCGATACAATACGGCAGCAGTTAAAGCGCAACCGCAGCACGAATGTGGTAACATCCAAAGCGGGCATAGATTGGAACTGGAATGAGCAAAATGCATTGTCGGTTTCCGCCCTATTCAGCAGGGAGAAGATCCTGGACCGAGGAGACCAGCCTTTTTTCAATGCAGATCTTACCGAGCGGCGGCGTCTCTGGCAGTTTCTGGAAGATGAATTGAAAACAACGGTTACCGCAACAGCCTCCTACCAACACAGATATGCACAACCAGGCCGGTTGCTCAATATTGGCTTTAACTATACATTTCACCGGGAAGATGAAAAGTATTTTTTTACCAACATGATGCCCGATTTCACTGGTCAGGATGCATTCAAACTGCTTTCGGACGAGAATGTGTTCGATTTGAATGCAGACTATATCCGGCCCTTGCGATATGGCCGCTTTGAAGGTGGATTGAAACTGCGCAGGCGATTTATCCCGACCAATATGCAGTTTTTCCCGGGCCTGAATTCGCCTCTTGATAGTCTTGCAGGCGGGTGGGCCAATTACAAGGAAACGATTCCCGCCTTGTATGGAAACTATGTTTTTGAAAACCGCAAGTTCGAGCTGGAAGCGGGTCTACGGGTAGAGTATATCAATCTGCGCTACACGGTTAACCCCACGCACCCTACTTACAAAAGCGATGGGTATTCCTATGCCAAGCCTTTCCCTAATGTGCGCCTGGCTTATAAGCTTAATGAGCATGATAAAATTTCCCTTTTCTATAACCGCCGTGTCGACCGGCCTAACGAAGTGGATATCCGTATTTTCCCAAAATACGACGATGCCGAAATCATTAAAATCGGTAATCCTGCATTGAAACCACAATTCACCAGCTCCTTGGAGGCAGGATACAAAACCAGCTGGGCCAGTGGGTCATTCTATGCAGCAGCTTATCATAAGCAGACCAATGGTACCATTACACGGATTGGGACAACCGTGCCCGGCAGCACATTGATTTACAATATTTTTCAAAATGCGGGCAGAAGCTACAATACGGGTGGTGAGCTAGTGTGGCAGCAGGATTTGGCCCCGTGGTTCTCACTTAATGTCAATGGCAATCTTTATCGTAACAGCATTGATGCATTTACAGTGGAAAACCTGTATCCGGTCCGTTCGGTATACCGCGCCGCCAGGCAGCAGCTTACCTCCGGCAGTGCAAAAGTCAATGCATTATTAAAAGGAAAAAAGACTGAGTTTCAGGTAGCAGTTATATACCAGGCACCTGACATCGTCCCGCAGGGCCGAACCGGTTACCGTTTCTCCGTTGATGCGGGGGCAAAACGCCAGTTGCGTAAAGGCGAGCTGTTTGTGAATGCAACCGATCTTTTCGGAACGCTCATTATTCGCAAAACAGTTTACGGCGACGGCTTTCATTACACCAGCCGGGATTATTACGAGACCCAGCTTATCCGGGCTGGTTACAGTTTCAAATTTTAACCTTCATCAACACGTGCCATCACTAAACATGCGTGCATTCATAATCCTTATTGTTTTGTCCAGCTGGGCGAGTGCTTCATCTGTGATGCCAGGTGATACACTGCCGGCCCGAAAACCCGTTACACTCCGGTCATTTTATCCGCCCGCTTCGCTGATTATCGGTGGCTTGTTATCAACAGGGCATTCCGAAGAAGCCATTAGAAACGAAGTGGCCGAAGAACGGAACCACCTCATTCCCCGGTTCCGCACCAAAGTTGATGACTATCTTCAATTTTCACCACTGGTAGTTGCCTATGGCCTTGACGCCTTTGGCGTGCATTCTAAAACAGATCTTATTAACCGGACTGTGATCCTGATCAAAGGAGAAGCGATGGCACTGACAACTGTCACCCTATTAAAGTCTGCCACTCATACGCTCCGGCCTGATGGCAGCAGCTACAATTCGTTCCCCTCGGGCCATACCACGCAGGCCTTTGCAGCAGCCACTTTTTTGAATGAAGAATATAAAGACCGATTTCCATGGATGCCCTATGCCTCCTACACAGTAGCTTCGTCCGTAGGAATCCTGCGGGTGGCCAACAACCGGCATTACATCAACGATGTGCTCGTTGGCGCTGGTATTGGATATTTATCCATGAAAGTGGCATACTGGACACATCAGTACAAATGGGGAAAGGCAAGCCGGAAACACAAGCTGGCTTATTGATCTGCTTTGGAGCTTGCTTGTATCCGTGCTTCCAATTGCCTGAAATTTTCCTGCTTTTGAGCAGCTAGTCTGTCCTGACAATAGGCAGTGCAAAACTGGTGAGACCGTAGCAGCTTTGCGGATCCTGCTAGCCAACTGGCAGCAGGGATATCTGTTTTCAACCTGCGCCTGGTTTCCTCTCGCATTAAGGCATCTTTTCCGGCAAACTCCGTTGTACCAAAATGATATAAGTCCGCATCGCAGACGATAGATTCTAACAAATTGTTAGGCTTTTGTGGTAGCGTGGTTGCCAGGATGCACCCAATGACAAGCTCTATAAGGTTATCCTCAATGAATAAACTGTTTGCGAATTCACGGAAAATCGAAGTGCCCCGCTGCTCATGGCCCTGCGGGTCACCGTTCACATAACCCAGGTCATGAAACCAACTGGCGGCAATAACCACAAACCGTTCAGAATCAGCTAGCTGATAGTATTCAGCAATTCGTGAAGCATTTTTTACCACGCTTAACGTATGGTTTAGGTTATGGTAGGCCAGCTCGTTACCACAGGCTGATAATTGAGCCGAAACAAAAGCTTTAATTTGATCCAACAGGGAATCAGTTTTCATTAAAGTAAGCAGATTTGAAGGTGTCGCCACGGGCATTCGAAATCCCATTTTAACAATAAACCTATCAGCCGATTTTGAATTCTTTTTGAATTCCGTTATGCAGTTGAATTTTGTACTTTACAATTCATCATTTTATCAGGCCCAACTATGTGGAAATACTATGCTTTGCTTTCTGCCTTGTTTGCGGCAGCTACTGCTATCTTGGCAAAAGTGGGTGTCAAAGGTATCAGTGGTAATGTGGCTACTGCTGTCCGAACCATTGTGATTCTGTTCATCGCTTGGGGAATTGTTCTTTTCAGCGGCCAAATCAAGGAGGTCAAAGACATTAGCCGGACGAACCTCATTTTCCTTGTATTGTCAGGAATTGCAACAGGCCTGTCATGGATATTTTACTTCAAAGCATTGGAAACAGGGGATGTTTCAAAGGTCCCACCGATTGACAAGCTCAGCGTCGCCATTGCCATCGGATTATCTATCTTGATTCTGAAAGAGCCAATCGAACCTAAAACAATCTTTGGCGCGTTGATGATTGATGCAGGTACAATCGTAATTATTTGGTAGTGAGCGCACAGGATCTGGGCGTAATTATCCACGAAATCGTTTGGTAAAGTCTTTATAACTCAGCACAATAAACAAAACGGTGTAAACCGCATTTAAAAAATAAAAACGCTGGGTCAATACATCTTCTTTATAATTCAACATCTGAAAAGGGGGGTTAAATTAAAAGTTAGAACCAAAAGTACCGCGGGTTTCGCGTAGCAAAATTGACGGGGAGTAGATCAACTGTATTCAAATCTCAGCGCCATCTTTGAAGATTTCATCGAGATTGAAGGCTTGAAAATCTACTTTTTCTGAAAAGTCATATTCTCCAAGCATATTGATATGTTCCCAGCTGTGGGTAGATGTGGCCAGTATGTTTTTTAATAATACTTCCCGGTCTGCCGGTTTCTTACATTCTGCCAGACTTCCTGATAAGTGAAGCAGGTTCCAACAGTTAATTGAATTGGCGATCAACCTTTTGCAGCCTTCTGCCGTAAGCTGTTCGCGGTATGTGGCCCCGATCAGCTGTTGATTGTTGCCGTGGGATATTGCTTTGGCGAACTTATTACTGTTCTCAACTTTGCTCAAAACCCTTTCAACGGATTTACGGACAGCTGGCTGATCCATATACTGAAGTATATAAAGGGTTTTGTAAATCCTGCCAAGTTCTTTAAGTGCTTTATAAAGTGGGTGCTGCCTGGAATAGGAATTCAGTCTCCTAATCAATGTGGACGCTTTTGAGTAGCCCAGCTTTATCGTTGTAATAAACCTTAAAATCTCATCCCAGTGCTCGATAATCAGTTCAAAGTTTATCTTTGAATCTGGCTTTACCTGGTATCCAAAGTCCCGGTAGGTTGTGACTGAATCAATCGAGAACAAATTATGCTCATGGATTTTGGCAAGCCTGGGGCGGAAGGCTATTCCGAGCAAAGCAGTAATAGCAAATATGATCTCAGAAAACCCGCCTGTATCTGTCGAATGTGCGTCGGATTGGATCACACGGTTATGCATCAGGCCATCAATCATATAGGGTGCTTCATGATCCGATGAACTGAATGCTGTTGAATAGAAAAGCTGACCTGCTTCGTCCAAATGAGAGTATACGGTTACACCTTTTCCATTACCAAAATATTTAAATGACCATGCTGCTCTTAACGATGCAACGGAAACGTCATATTTTTGCCCGTCACTGCTCGTATGGATAAAACCAGGGTGAATCCGGAACTTGTCAGTCAAAGGCAGCTTGTTGCTGAATTCGACAACCAGGTCATTGGCCTTCAAAGTCATATCAGGTGAAAAGTACTGAACCGAAGTCGTTTGTAATGCATTGGCTGCTATATTCTTAGAAATCATTGACATTTTAGGGATGCCAATGTTGCAGCCCAATCCGATAATAGTAGCAAAAAATAGCTTTTCCGCTGGTCTAGGCGGCAAATAATCAATACCCTTATGCTGAAAAGCAGTATTGAATCCGCTAATCTGGTCAATTGTTGTTAAAACTTCCAACAACGACACAGCCCTGGTTTGTGGGTATAGGTTCTGTGGATCCTCAATTTCATTTTCGTCAGGTTTGTACCGGTGCATATGCCATTGCCCTTCTGCATCAACATATACCTGCTGGTTCTGTCCATTACCTATGTGTTGATTGACAAGCCTAAACTGAAAATTTAATTCTTCATTCAGTTTTAACAAAATTGGAGCAGGCTTTTGCAGATGGCTTAGTGATGCCCGTTTTAAAAGAAAATCCTTATCCTTAACCCATTGTAGTTTTGTAATCATGTATTCTTCAAAAGACCGGTACAAATACGAGGATCGGACATTTAAAGCACCTGCCCGGATATGGTCGCGCATTTCTCTGAACAACAATACTTTATAAAGTGATATCCTGATTTTACCATCTGGGGTTATCACGCGTTGCTTTTCTTCAAGAGATAAGAAATCAATCGGTACACTGTTGTGCTGCTGTATATTGCCATCCTTCATTTGAAAATAATCAATGGCATCCAGCAATTGTTTCTGGGATGTTTCAAAATCAAATGCCAGGACTTTGATTAAGTCAGATACGCGGATTTGTAGACGCAATGACCCTTTTTCGAGCGCTTGGTAATAGTCCTCCCGGTCACTGATCCGCTGATTGACCAGTTTCAAATTATTCAACCTTTGCTGATCTTCCAAAAGTACCTGAGAAGAAACCTTCCGTTTTCTTAATAGCTCATCAATCAGTTCTACTTTCTGGCTTGCTTCCATTACCTGATCATGGATAATCCGCTCCACTTCGCTCAAAACATCAATATGCGTAACGCTTCGGATAGAAACGGAGCTCACTAAACGTGAGGTATTCATCCTGTTTTCAAACAGGCTTTCCTTGATTTTATTCTCACAATCGTTTACGGCACTGGTAACAGCCTGGTTAAAAGTGAGCACAAGCGCGTCACCCAATTGGTAGTACTGGTGGATTATGAATGAGACCAGCAGCAGGTAGCGGGTATTGTCCCGGTCGGCAACCTGGAATATCTGGTTATCAATCACATATTCAGCATAAAACTTTATTGTTTCTTCCGGAAGATTAAGCCTGGTGATGATGGGCAATAGTTGGAAGTACATTTCCTTCAACCGGACAAAATTGTCTATTCTTCCTTTGATTACGGATGGCTGCATGGACTGGGTAATCCTTTTAAAAAATGTAAGCTGATATCTCTGGACTTTCACATGTTTTTTCTCTTCCTGTTGATAAGAATCATGTTGCACAAGCAAAGAATCCAGTAAATTTTTGTCCTCCTGTTGAAGATACTGAACCATAATTGCCTCCAAATCTTGCTCAAATTGCCTAAATGACTTTTCAAGTAAAGCTCTTAGTGTGGCATATGGCGGTATTTCGATACGATGTCCATCCAAAAAGGTTATTACTGATTCCATTATAAGAACCGGTTCGGTCCGGAGCGAAACCAGCCTTTTCATTTCCTGGGATATCAGCTGAGAAGCATCTTTATCATAACCTGTATAGCCTAGTTGCTTGAGTATCTCTTCTTGATGGCGGAAATAGGTGGTTCTGAAATAATCTGTAAAATCAATCTGATTAGGATCAACCATTATTCCACTGACGATATAGTTAATGTCAGCCTGAATAAATCGGTTAGACAGAAAAAAGCGACTAACTACACGGAAATACCCGAGCTGCAACAGAAAACCGACCTGTGTTGTTGGCGTTTGCAAAGTTTTTAGATAGGCGCTTGCCCATTCCGGAATTTGAAGAAACAGTCCCTTTTGCTCGCTCAGGAGTTGGGGCGGGTTATCAAACCTGGTTCGTTCTTCCGGTGTCAGATATTCTTTTCTAGCCATATCACCTATGTATTTTAACGACCGTATTTTTACATAACTCCAAACCCCGATATTTCTTACAATTCAATTATTTATATTGCCATATAATTAAACTAAATGTAATATATTTGATTTTAACAAGTTTTGTAAACAAATGATCAAATTAGGATACGCCCGGGTCTCTACCCAGGAACAAAATCTGGACCTTCAGCTGGACGCCCTAAAAAAAGAGGGATGCAAGCAGGTCTTTACCGATAAGGTCTCCGGAGTAAAGGCTACCAAGCCAAACTTTGAAAAATTGATGGAGTATGCACGGCCAGGTGACACCATTGTAATTTGGAAACTGGACCGGCTTGGGCGCAGCACCATTAAGCTCATTGAGCTAATAGAAGAGTTGAAAAATAAAGGAGTAAATCTTAAATCACTTTCTGAATCTATTGACACCAGCACGGCCACTGGTAATCTATTTTTTCAATTTATGTGTGTGCTTGCCGAACACGAGCGCAACATTATCCGCGAGAGAACAAAAGCTGGTCTGGAGTCAGCCCGTGCACGTGGCAGATCCGGGGGAAGGCCAGAAGGATTAAGTGAGCGCTATCGAAAAATCGCACCTGAGGTCAAGGAGATTTATGAAAAGAACAACCGGAGTACGGATGAAATCCGAGAGATGTTCAAAATAAAAAGCCAACCTACACTTTACAAGATTTTAAAGTACGCTGGGGTAGATATAAAAGGGTTTTTAAAGAAACGGGTGTAATATTCTAATGAAATTCACACCGTCAAACTTTCTCCAAAATTGACCATTACCTTAGCAAAAAACCGTAGATGAAATTACTGGTTATCGAAGATGAAGAAAGCTTGCTGCAAAGTATTGTTGAATACTTTACGCAGGAAGACTTTTTATGTGAAGGAGCGGGTTCTTATAGGCAAGGTATTGAAAAAATGGAGGACTTTCAATATGATTGCATTATCCTGGACATTAACCTTCCTGGTGGTAGCGGCCTAGAGCTTCTAAAATATCTTAGAAAAAACAAGAAAAGTGAAGGTGTAATCATTATTTCTGCCCGAAGCTCACTGGACGATAAAATTGCTGGCCTGGATCTGGGCGCGGATGACTATCTCACGAAACCTTTTCATTTGTCCGAACTGTTTGCCAGGGTGAAATCACTGATACGGCGTCAATATGCGTCCGGTTCGGATACACTTGAAATCAGCCATATGAAAGTAAATTTACTTTTAAAAACGGTTGAATGGGGTGGAAAACAAGTAGTTCTTACCAAAAACGAGTATGACCTGCTGCTTTTTATGCTCACCAATAAAAACCGTGTAGTAAGCAGACAAGCCATTGCTGAACATATATATGGAGAAGAAACAGACAATCTCGCCTCCTTTGATTTTGTATACTCACATGTAAAAAATCTGAAGAAAAAAATGAAAGAAAAAGGTTGTGGAGATTTGCTTCAAACGGTGTACGGACTAGGTTATAAGCTTTCTATATGACCAAAACGCTGGAACAAAAAAACACCCGGTATCTTTTCATATGGCTGCCACTTGTGCTGCTTGTTGGCTCGGCACTATTTTATGTTATGCTTGTTTTCCATGCGCACCACATGCGGGAAAAGCAGCTGGATCTAAAACAAGCTAACATATGGAAAGCTTTCACGCTACACCCTGAATCTATGGTTCTGCATATTGCAGGCGAGTATGATATCGATGCCAATAAGCGTGTTATTAACGACTTGCCTAATCAGCCACGCGATACCAGTTTATTTGATCACGAAAAAAAACAGTTCGTCGAATTTGCAATACTGACAAGACAAATGAATTGGAAGGGGGAGCCCTATAGGCTAACGACTTATGTTTCTTCCAAAGAAGTTTCACACTTAATTATTAAGGTCTTTCTTGCAGAAATCGCTATCCTTTTATTTCTGCTTTTAGCCATCGTAATTGTCAACCGAAGGAGCTCGCGTGTGCTTTGGCAACCATTTTTTCTTACACTGAAAAAAGCCGCTGCGTATGATTTGGTACGTAACCCTTCAATGCATCTGGACTCCCAGACTGGAATTGCCGAATTCAATCAACTGAATCATGAGCTGAATGACCTGGTGGGAAAAGTGAACAAAGTATATACGAATCAAAAACAATTTGTTGAGAATGCATCCCATGAGATGCAGACCCCTGTGGCTATTATCCGATCAAAAATTGAGTTTCTTATCAATGATCCGGCTTTAACCGAAAGAACGGCAGTTTTATTGGCCGACATAACAGCGGCTAACGAGAGATTGAGCCAATTAAACAAAAGCCTATTATTACTGGCCAAGATCGATAACAATCAGTTCCCACAAGTGGAACAGGTCGATGTTTCACAGGTCATTGAAAAAATTCTTGAAAATTATCATGAACACTATGAACATTTCCCGAAATTGACAAAATCCATTCAACCACAAATAATCATTGTAGCGAATCTTTCTCTTTTTGAAATCCTACTTAGCAACCTGGTAGGTAACGCCGTAATACATAATATCCCTAATGGCAGGATTCATGTGGAGTTGAACACCGAAAAACTGATGATTGTTAACACAGGTAATGAAATCAAAGATGATCCTGAGAAGCTTTTTGAAAGGTTTAAAAAAGGTGACGATGCATCTAAAACCACGGGACTAGGGCTTGCATTAGTCAAACAAATTACCCAGTTATACCAGCTCAAAATTCAATATGAATATGAAAATGCAGAACACCGCATCACAGTATTTTTTTGTTAAACCAAAGCCTACAAAGTTTCTCCAAAATCAATAAATAGTTTCGCGTTCGTTTCACAGAACGCTTACTATTTATGCCATATCTAAAAATAACGAGCACATTTTTTTTGTTGTTCCTTTCCTATTTAGTCTATGGACAAAAACCAGACACGACTGTCTCCCTGCGCGAAGCGCTGCTACTGGCCGAAAAAAACTACCCGCTGCTTAAATCCAAGTACTATGAATCAGAAGCGGCAAAGAAGGACGTAGCGCTGAGCCGAAATACCATTATCCCATCGTTGGATCTAAGTTACCAGGCCAATCTGGCGACCTACAATAATATTACGGGAATGCTTGATCCATCCGGTATTTTTCCAATAAGCGGGCCACCTTCCGCCGAGAATAAATATCAGCCTGTCTTTGGCAGCGCAGCAGGATTTTCCATGAACTGGCAGGCAATCACCTTCGGGCATCGCGATGCCCAAACCGCATATGCAACAGCCGGAGTAAATCAAAAGGAATCGGACTCAAAAATGGAATTGTTCAGACATCTGGCCAAAGTGACCAATACTTATCTGGATGTTGCATTGGCAAAGCAGCTGATTGCTATAAACCAGAAAAATATTAAAAGAGTTGAATTTGCATTGATCCAGTCGCGCACACTCACAAGTAAAGGACTCAAGCCCGGTGTGGATACGGCTTTGTTTCAATCGGAACTTTCTAAAAGCAAGATTGAATTACTGAATGCCACAGAAAAATTTGAAACCCAAAAAATATTACTTTCCCAATTTTTGGCGGTTAATGAGGCAATTAATACAAAGGACAGCCTATTCTTTGAAAAGTTCCCACAGGCGCACGCAGCTATTTCCTCTGATTTTAGCAGTCATCCTTATATCAGCTATCCGAAAAGTATTTTAGAATACAGCCTGGCGAAGGAAAAATTAATCAAACGATCCTATCTGCCTAAGATAAATATATGGAGCACGGCTTATGCCCGAGGTTCAGGGATCAAGTATGATGGCACCGTAAAGGCAAGTGATGGTTTGGGATTTAGTCGTTTCAATTACGGCTTGGGATTTCAGATTGTTTACCCAATATTAAAATTTTCGGATAAAAATATACAAATCCAGCAGCAAAGCCTGATGACGCAATCTATCCAGCAAAAAGTGGAAGAGAATCTGCTTATTCTGGATAAGAAAGACCAGATCAGCCAGCTGACCTACAACAATGCTTATCTGATCGCCACTGAAACAGCTACGCAATTACAATCTGCACAGTATGCTTTCAAGGCAATGCAAATCAGATATAATACCGGTCTGGTGAATTTCAGTGACCTTATTCAAGCCCAGTATAATCTTTTGAAAGCCGAAACCGATTCACAGCAGTCTTATTGGTACATCTGGAAAGCGCTATTGAATAAGGCTGTCACAAAGGGTGATATCAACATATTTTTAAATGAACTGAAATAGAAAGTTATGCTTCAACTCATACGTTTTGCATTAAGGAAGCCCGTTTTTATAGTGGTTGCCATTGTAGGGATGCTATTCTTTTCTATTCTGGCCATAAGGAAATTGCCCATCGATATATTTCCAAAAATGGGAACGCCCACTATTTATGTGGCACAGACCTATGGCGGATTATCGCCACAACAAATGGAAGGTTTTCTTGCTTCGTACTACGAGTATCATTTCCTGTACATCACCGGAATCAAATTTGTTGAAAGCAAATCAGTCCAGGGTGTATCGCTCATTAAATTGCAATTTCACGAAGGGACGGATATGGCAACTGCCATGGCTGAAACCATTTCCTATGTCAACCGTGCCCGCTCCTTTATGCCCGCCGGTACGTTTCCGCCCTTCGTTATGCGTTACGATGCAGGCTCACTTCCGGTTGGTCAGCTGGTTTTCAGCAGTGCTACCCGTTCACTGAATGAAATCCAGGATCTGGCATTGTTTAAAGTGCGGCCCATGTTTGGTGCGTTGCCAGGCGTTTCTGCTCCCCCGCCATTAGGAGGGAATCAGCGCACGATTCTGATCAAAGCAAACCCTGAACGGCTAAGAAGCTACAATATTTCACCCGACGAACTGGTGGCATCCATTGCCAAAAACAACGTGCTCTTACCCGCCGGGAACGTGCGTATTGGTGATCAAACACTGATTACGCCTTCCAACAGTGTGGTTGACAATTTTAAGGAACTAGAACAGATCGCGGTTAAAGAGGTAAACGGAACATCTGTTTTTGTCCGGGATGTGGCCAGTGTGGAAAATGGAGCAGACATTACATCCGGCTATGCGCTCATCAATGGGAAGCGTTCCATTTACATTCCGGTTACCAAACGGGCCGATGCTTCAACCTGGGATGTTGTGCAACGCATTAAAGAAAATCTTCCACAAATGCAGGCTGCCATTCCCGATGACATCAAAGTATCCTACGAGTTTGACCAGTCAGGGTATGTGATCAATTCCTTGAAAAGCCTGCTTTTCGAAGGCGGCTTGGGGGCTATACTAACCGGACTTGTGGTTCTGCTATTTCTACGCGATGTCAGAAGCGCGCTCATTGTCGTACTCACAATTCCGCTGGCTCTGCTTGCAGCTGTCGTGGGACTTTATTTGGCTGGGCACACCATCAATATGATGACATTGGGTGGACTGGCACTGGCAGTGGGAATTTTAGTTGATGAAGCGACGGTAACCATTGAAAATATCCATCGGCATCAGCAAATGTCCAAATCAACATCAAGGGCAATCCTGGATGCATGCTTGGAAATTGCGGCTCCCAAACTACTGATCTTGCTTAGCGTACTTGTAGTGTTTTTACCCGCTATATTTATGACAGGCGTGCCTAAGGCGATGTTTATCCCCTTGTCCTTATCGGTTGGGTTTGCCATGACCGCATCCTTTCTGTTGTCACAGACATTGGTCCCCATTCTAGCTAACTGGCTTCTTAAAAATGAAACAGCAACAAAATCAGAATCTTCCTTTGATCGGTTTAGTGAAAAATATGGTAAAACGGTGATGCATTTTGGTGCTATAAAATTTATCGCTCCTTTGATTACCTTACTTTTCGTTGGTACTACGGTTCTTTTATACAATGCATCGGGGAGAGATATTTTTCCGAAAATTGATGGTGGCCAGTTTCAGCTACGTTTAAGGATGCCAACAGGGACCAGGATCGAAAGAACAGAGGATGCTACGAAAAAAATACTGGGACTGATTAACAGCTTAGCGGGAAAAGAGAATATTGCCATCACTTCCTGCTTTGTAGGTTTACAGCCATCTACGTACGCGATCAATTCGATTTTTCTTTGGACAAGTGGGCCGCATGAAGCCCTCTTAAAAGTAAATCTTTTGAAAGGGTCAGCCATAAACATTGAAACTTTGAAAGAACAGATCAGGGATAAGGTAGTAAACGAGATCCCCAATGCTGTAATTTCTTTCGAACCGGCCGACCTGGTTGATCAGGTGATGAGCCAGGGATCCAATACACCTGTTGAAGTGCTGGTTCAGGGGAAGGATCTAACGCAAGGCAGAGTATTTGCAGAACGGTTAAAATCTCAAATGAAAAGAATTGGGTTTTTACGGGATGTACAAATTGGCATCCCGCTAGATTACCCTAGTATCCAAATCAATTATGACCGGGTCCGAATGGGACAAATGGGCCTTTCTATCGAACAGGCCGGAAAGGCGGTCACTGCTGCCGTATCATCAAGCCGAAATACCCAGCCCGTTTACTGGCTTGACAAGGCGGGTGGTAATTCCTTCCAGGTGCAGGTAGAATATCCGCAATATATGATGAACAGCCCTGAGCAGATCGAACAGATTCCTATCAGTAGTGACAAGGGGGACAATCTGTACCTACGCGATATTGCCGATTGGAAAAAAACCATTTCAGTGGGCGAATACGACCGGATGAACCAACAGCGGTTTATCACTATAACAGCAAATATTTACAACCAGGATCTGGGAGAAGCTGTAACGCATGTGAACCAGGCCATATCCAAGCTTGGTGAACAACCGCATGGTATGAAAGTTTATATGCGTGGCCAGTCTGATTTATTGACCCAAACTTTAAGGGAACTGTCCATCGGTCTGCTGCTGGCAGTGACTGTAATTTTCCTGATGCTATCGGCTTATTTTCAATCACTGAGAATACCGATGATCGTCTTATCGGTTATTCCTGCTGTGGTAACCGGCTCGTTGTTGCTACTTTTTGTGGCGGGACATAGTTTAAATATTCAGTCTTTTATGGGTTGTATTATGGCCATCGGGGTTTCCGTGGCTAATGTCATCCTCTTGGTCACCAATGCAGAAGCCATTCGAAAGCAAAGGCTGTCTGGTCAAGATATAGGTATCCAGGCTGCAAAAACCAGGCTTCGTCCGATCCTGATGACCGCTATTGCCATGGTAGCCGGTATGATACCGATGGCGATGGGCGTTGGTGAAGGCGGCCAGCAAACTGCACCTTTGGGTGTGGCCGTTATCGGCGGTTTGATATTTTCAACGCTAAGTACATTATTGATCACTCCCCTGATCTATAACGCCTGGATTGGCAACAAAAATTACGTAGGCGTTTCTCTTGATCCTGATGACAATGAAAGCAAAAACTTTGGCCAGTAAAACAACGAATGATATGCTTAGAATTTTCTTTTTCAGCTGTGTCTGCATGTTTCTCTTTTATTCTTGCAACAGCAAAGAGCAGTCCGGTGCCAAAACCACTGAAACCAACCCGGATGGTAAAGATTCGGTAGCGATTTACATTGCAAAAAGCGATTCTGTCGAAAAAAAAATTACTTTACCCAGTGAATTGCTGCCTTATGAACGCGTAGAAATCCGTTCAAAGATTCAGGGTTATTTGAAAAAAATAAATGTTGACATCGGAAGCAGGGTGCGTAAAGGGCAGTTACTAGCTCTTATCGATGCGCCGGAAATTGCTTCGCGTCTAAGCGAGGTAACCGAAAAGATCCAGTCTGCAAAAGCTAAATATTTAGCCAGCAAAGACAATTTTGACCGTATTTATTCTGCTTCTCAAACCGAAGGTGTCATTGCAGCCAGTGAACTGGATAAAGTTAAAAATCTCTTTATGGCCGACAGTGCGGATTATAAAGCCGCTATCTTCACCGCTGCTACCTATAAGCAAATGGGAAATTACCTGGCGATCACCGCACCTTTTAACGGAGTGGTAACCAAACGAAATGTGCATGAAGGTACTTTTGTGGGAAACCCCGGTGAGCTTCCACTTTTGGAAATTGAAGATAATTCCCGGCTAAGACTTCGGGTAGCTGTTCCAGAGATATATACCGGCACCAGTTTGAAAAAGCAAAGCATCAAATTTACAACCAAAGCGATGCCTGAAAAAGTATTTGACGCCAAACTGGTCCGTAAATCAGAAAATATAGACAATGCCACGCGGAGTGAAATTTGGGAATTTGAAGTAACCAACACGAAAAAGTTACTGAAAACGGGTATGTATGCGGATGCCAGACTAGAGGTTCAGCGTTCACAACCAGGCGTTACATTACCATCATCCGCTATTGTGACCACTTTGGAAAAAAAGTTTGCCATTAAAATAAAGCAGGGGAAAACGCAGTGGATTGACATAAACCAGGGGCTTAACCTGGGAGACAAAATTGAAGTATTTGGCAATATCATGCCCGGAGATACGCTGATACTAAAAGCCAATGAGGAATTAAAAGCAGATGTTTCGGTTATCGCAAAGCTTGTAAAAAATTAGTTTACATACTTCTAAAATCAAAAACAATATTAGCCCTTTATTCAGCTTAAAAAATAATTAAATCGCACTTTTATAAACCAAGTTATGAACTACTTTTCACGAAGAGACTGGTTTAAAGCCAGCACTTATTTTACTGTTGCCGGATTGGCAAGTATGAACGCTGTGCAAGCTTCGACGATTGCCAAAACACCTGCACTTACCAAGGAAGAGATTGCAGCTATTGAAGCTGCTATGGGTAAAAAGGGCAACTATAATGAAGGACAAGCGGTTCATACCACTCCGCTTCCACGCAACGATTTGAAAGTCACTGTCAAAGGTGAACCTGTTCCAATTCCATTTGGGTTTGGGGGATGGGCGTCTATCAAAAAAACAGTAGATGGGAAATCAGCCGTTTTAATGAGCGATACAGTTCTGCTGGAAGAAGAAGTGAATCCCTTGATTTCAGCGGCGCATGCCAACGGCCTTGAAATCGGGGCTATTCACAATCATTTTTTCTATGAGCAGCCACGCATATTCTACATGCACATGCATGGCATGGGTACGCCACAAGAGCTTGCCAAAAAGTTTGCTGCCACCATTAAAGATGCCAAAATCTCCCCGGCTAACCAGCCTGTGCCTTCTGCGCCACCCACCACTACGGGCAAGGAACTCTTTGATATACCAGCCCTTGACGGCATTGTCAAGTATACCGGCGTAGTAAACGGCCCAACTTATAAATATACTGTTGGCCGTGACGATCTGACGGTTATGGCCATGGGTGCAGAAATGACAGCTGCCATAGGACTTAACTCCTGGGCAAGCTTTGCTGGAAACAAAGACAGCGCCCATATAGCGGGTGACATTGCCATGCTGGAAGATGAAGTTAATACGGTCATCAAAGCGCTTCGGGCCAATAACCTAGAAGTAGTGGCATTGCATAATCATATGTTTGGTGAGAACCCAAGGATCATATTTCTGCATTATTATGGGCGTGGACCGGCCACTACGCTTGCAAAAGGGTTCAGATCGGCCCTGGATGTTCTAGGAAAACCTGTTAAAGCGACGCATTCAACGCACTAGGAAATGGACTGGATTACCCGCGAACGCCCCAAAATCGATAGGATCGCCTGCCCGTGGCTGATCAAAAACTTTGTGGACAAGGAAGCCACATTCCACCTCGGGATACCAACAGCCACGGAGGGCGCTAAGGCTAATTTTGTCAACATCGGGGGCGTATCGCTGGGGTTGAAAAAGGATATCCAGCCCAACATAACTCTGGTCCCCGAAGTGGGCGCGTATTGGTACGATAGGAAAATCCTCGGTGTGCCCAAGCGGGGGCCTGGGTTTCAGTACGGCCAGATGCTGGCAACTAGTTTTTGAGTAGTGGTGTTTGTAAAGGAGGCCAGAAGCGCCCGTAGAATGACTTTGAAAACAGTTTTACCCTTCCTTTTCCTGCTGTTGAGCAGCCGTTTGTTTGCCCAGTCACTCGGCGTGAACGAAGCCGACTATGGTCTGAATGTCCGCCGGTCCATCGGACCGATTGTGCTAGACGGACGTCTGGATGAAGCCGCCTGGGACAAAGCGGACACGGTGTCGAACTTTTGGCAGTTTTTTCCGTATGACACCGTCCGGGCCGGTGCCCGAACCCGCGTACGGGTGTTGTTCGACTCGGAGTTCCTATACATAGCCGCCGAATGTTATCAACCCGGCCGGTACGTGGTCACTTCGCTCAAACGCGACTTTGCCCGCGGGCAGTCAGACCTGTTTGAGGTTAACATTGACCCCTTCGGCGATAAGCTTAACGGCTTCAATTTTGCGGCAAGCCCGTACGGCGTGCAACGCGAGGGCCTGATCACCAATGGACAGGAGTTTGCCACCGATTGGGACAACAAGTGGTACGTCCGGGTAGGCAACGCCGCCGATCGCTACACCGTCGAGATGGCCATCCCCTTCAAAACGCTCCGCTACAAGCAACGGCAGACTGGGGACGGGCCAGACGTGTGGCTGATCAACTTCATCCGCAGCGACATCGCCCGCAACGAGCAATCGGCCTGGGCACCCATACCCCTTAATTTTACCGGACAGGCGCTGGCGTTCTCGGGCCGGCTGATCTGGGAGCAGCCCCCCCCCAGGCCCGGTGCCAACGTCTCGCTGATTCCGTACGGGCTGGCCGAAACGGGCCGGGATTACCCGTCGGGGATACCTCCCCGACGGGGCGTCAACGCCGGATTCGATGTGAAGGTGGCCGTCACCCCTTCGCTCAATCTGGACCTGACCGTAAACCCAGACTTCGCGCAGGTAGAAGTCGATCAGCAAGTGACGAACCTGAGTCGGTTTGAGTTGTTTTTCCCCGAACGGCGGCAGTTTTTCCTGGAAAACAGCGACCTCTTCGGCTCATTCGGCACGAGCGTTACCAACCCGTTTTTCTCCCGGCGCATCGGCCTTGTCCGCAATCCCCGCACTGGGTTCAACGAGCGGGTGCCGATTCTGGCCGGGTTACGGCTGAGCGGCCGGTTGGACCGGAACTGGCGGGTCGGGGTGCTGAACATGCAGACGGGCCGGCGGTCGCTGGCCGATTCTGTCACGCTGCCACCGATCAACTACGGGATGCTGGCCGTGCAGCGCCGGATTTCGACCCGTTCGTTTTTGAGCGCACTGCTGGTAAACAAGGACCCCGTAGGGATAATGCCAGCCGGTGCCGCCCAACCGTATAACCGGGTCGCCGGCCTGGAGTATTCCCTGGCTTCGGCCAATAACCAGTGGCGGGGCAAAGCGTTCTACCACCGCTCGTTCAGCCCGGACCGGCCGGCTCAGCCCTACGCGGTGGGCGCCCTGCTGTTCGTTGACAAGCCAGCGGTCAACGGGCGGGTTGGCGTTTACGACATTGGCGATAACTTCCGGGCCGACGTGGGGTACGTCCCCCGCGCGAGCCTGCTGAAATTCCATGGCGAGGTCTTTAGGGTGCTTTTCCCGAAAGGGCGGCTGGGCCGGCACATCAACCGGTTTTACCTGGGACCAAACTGGGATTTTATTTATGGGAAACGGCAGAACCGCCTGATTGACTGGGACGCGGGACTGTTCGGGGGCATCACGATGCAAAACCAGTCGCAGCTGAGTTTTGTGTTTCTGCGCTGGGATTACACCTACCTTTTCTCGCCCTTCGACCCATCCAACACCGGCGGGATTGCCCTTCCCGCCAACACCTCGTACCTGTACTTCAGCCACAGGCTGACCTACGTGTCCAACGTTAGGAAGCCTTTTTTCTATAGTTTCAACGGTCGATACGGGCAGTACTTCAACGGTCGGATCACGCAGTTGCACACCGTCATGAGTTACCGGCAGCAACCTTACGGTGTTTTCTCGCTTGATTTCACCTATAACGGTATTCGGCTGCCCGCGCCCCACAGTCAATCGGACCTGCTGCTGATCGGCCCCAAGGTCGATCTGTCCTTCACCCGGTCGTTGTTTCTAACGGCCTACGTCCAGTATAACAACCAGATAAACAATGTCAACACCAACATCCGGTTCCAGTGGCGGTACAAACCCGTCTCGGACCTGTTCGTGGTGTACACCGATAACTACTTTGCGTACGAAACCCTCGATGATGACAACCGGCTGATGCGGGCCTGGCAACCTAAAAATCGGGCTTTGGTGATCAAATTCACGTATTGGCTGAATCTGTAACCAAAAACCTCTTTTGTCATGATGTCGGGTTAGGCTAAAAATTGTACATAAATGACGGCCAGCCTTTTGAAAGCTTTTTTAAGAAGCAAATATGAGCATCAATATAGTTGAAAGAAATGTGTCTATGCTTTATGGCAGCCAGTTCCAGAGAGCATGTTTGAGAAAAGGTAAATTTTATATCGTCAATATTTAAAGATGGCGGTGAGATTTACACGTAGCAAACGGCTCACTAGAAAAACAGCTCTACCGAACCCGCGGTACTTTCGGTTCAATCTTTTAATTTAACCCATTATTCCGAAAGGCGGTTAAGAAATAGTTCTTTGACGTGGTTCCCTTTTGGTTTACACTTTTGCGGGTTAGTAAATATTTAAAACTTCAATTCTTATCCCGTTTGTCGGTAATATTCGGCCTCAAATGCTGCGGGATTCAAATAGTTCAAAGACGAATGCAGTCTTCTTGTATTATAATATCCCTCGATGTATTCAAATAGAGCAGACTTCAATCTTTCAATGCTCTCATAACCACCTCTGGGCATATCTAATTCGGCCTTCAGCCTACTCCAGAACGACTCCGCCCATGCGTTGTCGTATGGGTCATCGGCACGGGACATGCTTTGTCTCAGTTTGAAAGTTTTTATTACTTTCTTCATTTCCCGTGATAAATATTGTCCGCCACGATCCGAGTGCACGATCATACCAGGTTTGGCCCTGCGCTTCAACAGTGCTCTCGACAACGGTTCCCTGACAAGACTTTCTTGCATATTGTCAGCCAATTGCCAGCTAACAATTTGCCGGGAATACAAATCCATCCAGGTGCAGAGATAAGCCCACTTCCCGCCTTTCAAAGGCATGTAAGTAATGTCCGATGTCCAAGCTGCATTGGGTCGATCTGGCTTTGACTGGTTAAGCAGAAGGTTTGGACAAACTCGTTTTCCGTGTTTACTATCAGTTGTCCTTGGAATAAACCTAGGTGGTTGAATAGCCCTTAAACCCTCTTTTCGCATGATTTCAGCGACTTTTCGGCGACTAATCTTGATGCCTTTTTGTTTCAAGGATTCTTTGATACGTCGACTGCCATATCGCTTCAAATTACGGATAAACTCGATCCGTATTTCATGCTTTGGGCGGTTGTATTTTTTGTCCGCATTATAACTTTCTCCTCGCCGGTACCGGTAATAAGCTGTGCGGCTTACTTCAAAAAGCGAACACAGATAACTTACCTTATTTGTCCTCGAAAGTGATATTATTAAGTCATAGACGTCTCTCAGTCGGACGTGCTGAAGAGACCCAACGCCTTTTTTAAGATTTCACGGTCGGTTTTCAGGCGTTCAACTTCCGCTCGTAGCCTAGCATTTTCAGCAGCAAGTTTTGCAGCCTTACTACCTTCACTCTCCACATTCTTTGTTTTTGTCTTCATAGTTGCCATTCTCTTCCAACGATATAGAAGATTTTCAGCAATTCCAAACGTCTCCGAGATTTCCTTCGCGCTTCTTCCAGAAGCCAACATTCTCGCTACTTCCTGCTTAAAATCAGCATCGTAACTCTTTCTGGTTTTGCTCCCCTTCTGAACTCCCATTTTGCATCAGGTTGTGCAAAAATGTGTGCCGCTTTTTGGAGCCACCTCATATGACTATTAAACCTTCTATTACAGGTTGTAGATAGTACTTGCTTAGCTCTTTCTTGAAAAGAGTTTCCTCGTCATAAATAACTACTCCGGGCCTAGCCTCGTCTTCATAGTCTATAGGAACCCATACATACTCCTTCTTTTTCTTGTTTTGCGGTTTCTGTGCCCTGTCCCACGCTGCCTTCCGTTTGTGATTTCGATCACTGGATGTTCTATCCAGTCACCTTTATAATTGTTTCGCATCATTGTTCTTGATTTAGGAACAACCCAAAGGTATTTCACTGTTAAAAATTTCGGTAGGACAGCATCGATCGATTAATAAGTATGCTGTTTTTCAGTGTTTTGCAGCCAACCTTTGAATTACAAGCAATGTAAAGGCGGTCAGACCGCAAAAAAAGGAAAGTTGCAGATGACTATCTACTTCACTGTCCTAGCATGTAGATTCCTATTGTTTAGATTTCAAGCAAAATTCAGTTTAATAGAAAATTTTCTTACATTATCGTGATTTATTAGAAAAATTTCCAGTAAAATGCTTATTTTGCATTAGTTAATGGAAAGAATTCTTATGATTAGATTACAAGAGATGCTTTTTGGATCCTCTAATAAAGCTGAATCTGCTAAAATTAGTGCATTAGAGAAAAAGGGTGTGATACTTAAGATAGCTCCACGTATCTACACATCAAACCTACAAGAGCATCCCGAGGTTATTATTAAAAGAAATTGGTTTAGGATTCTATCCAATCAGTTCCCAGGCGCAATTTTAAGTCACCGTAGTGCATTGGAGTTTAAGCCGGTGAACGGTGAGCATATCTTTGTTACATACAGCTACACAAGAAAAAACCACTTACCTGGTCTCACAATCCATTTCCAGCAAGGGCCGGTTCGACAAGAAAATGACAATGTATTTTTTGAAAACCTATATGCTTCACAGGAAGCACGAGCCTTTTTGGAAAATATGCAAGAGACCAGAACGAGAAACGATCTTTCTAAAACGCTTCCGATCTCTGACATTGAGGAAAGGCTCGATCTAATCATTAGATCCAGGGGCGAAGAAGCAGTTAATGCTATCCGGGACGAAGCTCGAAGACTGGCTCCCATTTTAGGCATGGAAAAGGAGTTTTCGAAACTTAACCTTGTGATAAGTACGCTTTTGAATACCGGCGATTCTAGGAGCCTCCATTCGCCTGTTGCCATAGCACGATCGCTCGGAGAGCCATTTGACCCACAAAGAATCAAGCTATTCGAGATACTATATCAAGCTTTAAGCGGTAAAACATTTCCTGCTTATGCCGATAAAAACCTCTCGCTGATAGCATATCGAAATTTCGGGTTTTTCGAGAGTTACTTTTCTAACTACATTGAGGGAACCGAATTTGCTGTTAATGAAGCGCAACAAATTATTCAAACCGAAACGCCGCTGCCTGAACGGGACGAAGATTCTCACGATATATTAGGTACTTATCAAATCGTCTCAGACCGGAGGGAAATGTCGATAACTCCCAGTTCGCCTGATGAGCTATTACAGCTGTTAAGAAACAGACATGCTACATTACTACGAGCCCGCATCTCCAAAAAGCCAGGACAGTTCAAGGATAAAAATAACCGGGCAGGCAACACTGAATTTGTAGATTGGCAATTGGTCGCAGGCACCTTAAAAAAAGGATTTGACTGGTATTCCCTTCTTAAGGATCCCTTTGCCAAGGCAGCTTATATGATGTTTATGATCAGTGAAGTTCACCCCTTTCTTGATGGAAATGGTAGGATTGCAAGGGTGATGATGAATGCTGAACTCTCGTCAAAAAGTCTTTCAAAAATCATAATTCCTACTGTTTACCGAGAAGACTACATGGGTGCATTACGAAAGCTCACCCGTCAGTATGATCCCACTCCCTACATCCGCATGCTTCTAAGGACCTTTGAGTTCAGTTCGTATATCTATGGGGAAGATCAGCTCAATATGGAAAACGAATTAATCCAGTCCAACGCCTTCCAGGATCCAGAAGCTGCGAAGCTAGTAATTATCCCACGCTAAGCGCTAGGCTTTCAATAGATCGAGCAAACCTTACTTATGCCAGGAAACCCATCTAAGCTAGCATGAAGTGTTTCTGGAATATTTAACGCCTTCATTTTGGAATATTTTTTTTAAATATTTTGGAATATTTTTCATTTAATTTTTGGAAATTCGACTAGCTTTGTCCTAAACGAACTTATACCAAAATGAGAAAAATCTTAACTTATGCAGAAGCGCATGAAATCGTATCACCGATGTATGACGACTTGGCTGATTGCATCCAAAGTAGTTTTGCTGAACATCTGACTATGTGCGATTTGGCCAATCAATTTGGCAGGCCTGTCTCCTATGAAAATAGGACCAAGGCTAATATCATACATGACCACCTAAAATCTCATGTGACTGAAAAGTTTCTCAATAGTAATGTGTTTGAGGTTGACAAATGGAACAACATATTCGGCGTCAAGGTAAACGATGACATATTTATACGGTTCAACAAAATCAATGAGAGCCGCAAAATTAGCTGCCGTAAAACAAATCAGTATATCAGCTATATGAGGCAAGGGGAAATTCAAGGGTTTCCCGCAAGTCCAACATTACTTTTTGCTGGATACTTGCCTGACGAGAACTGGACTTCAATTAGGGGAATATATTTATTATGCCCTGATAATGAGAATGTTCTTCATTGGTCATATGAATTGGATCGTCGCAATAGCAGCGAACAACTATCAGTCTTTGAAAGAAACGAAGGGCGCAAAAGAAAGGTTAAGCTAAAACTCTCCGATGATGAAATCTACAAAACACTCAACATCAGGAAATCTGGCACGAATGACTAAGTATGAAATTCAATGAAAAAACATTAACCCTCGCCCGAGAATCTCGCGGGTATACTCAAAAGCAACTTTCTGAAAAATCAGGGGTTGCCCAAGGCACTATTTCCAAAATTGAACTAGGCCAGCTCTCTGCGCCTGAATATTTAATAGAACTATTTAGTAAGGCACTAAACTATCCAGTCGATTTTTTTGCTCAGGAGCCTTACTTCTATGTTCGAGGACATTACCGGTCAAAACAGTCCATATCAGATAAAGCATCAAAGATGTATTTGGCCAAAATGACCATTGTTGAACGCATTTTTACGACTTTACAGACTGCCGTCGAGCTGCCGGAGCCTAATGTGCCCAGTTGGGATATTGATGTAGATGGCGGCAATCCAGCTATGGCCGCTTTATTTGTTAGGGATAAATGGAAAATACCCAAAGGCCGCATCAACAACTTAACTGAATTGGTTGAAGACAATGGAATTTTAGTGATGCTACTTGATCTTGGTGAAAAGGATGGTTTTAGCACATACTCAGACATTAAGTACCCTGTCATATTCCTTAACAACAGACGAACCTCAGACCGGCTTAGATTTACACTTGCCCACGAGCTGGGGCACTTAGTGTTACACTGGGGCAAGAAGGATCATGGCCGTGACGAAGAGCAGGAAGCACACGAATTTGCAAGCGAACTACTAATGCCAAGCCAAGACATAAAGCCGTATTTGAACAAGCTCAATTCTAGCACATTGACTGATCTAAAAAGGTACTGGAAAACATCAATGGCTTCTATCGCCCGAAAAGCAAAAGATTTGGGTACAATAACCCAAGACCAATATTATTATATGATGAAGGGCTTTTCAGCCAATGGTTACCGTACTTTCGGTGAGCCGGAACTATTTGAGCCTGAAAAACCAACAATTTTGAGTGATATCGTTGAACTGTACCTCAATGATCTGAATTACACGAAACAAGAATTGGCAAGCCTTTTGCACCTTTCAATGGACGACCTCGACGAATTGCTTTTTAACAAGGCGAAACTCTTTCAGATATCAAGAAATTAAGCCCCTAAATGGGGCTTAATTAATATGGTAGGTAGTCATCATATGCCCACCAACATACCTTGAAGGTAACTAGCACTTCATCACGATTTTCATCTAGCATATAAAAACCCGGCTGATAATCTCCATCATCAATGCTATTGTAGGTTGCAGATGCCTGCTTTTCACCATCCTCTTTACTTGATAGCACTTGTAAAGGCCTATCATCTTGTGGCATAGAGTCGATAACGTTGTTCCAAACAACTGGTCTTATTACTCGCCTGTCATCTAATATCTCATCAACTTCAAACTTGGAAAGAAATTTAATCTTAGTAAAATATTCATCCCAGTACGCAGGACTAGACTGCGGGTTTGTCTTGTCTTCATAAAGAAAAAACCGCCATACTTCCCCACTTTCGTCCAAATGTTTCACCGAATTTTCCACCAAAATCGAAGCTGGTCTTTTTTGCAGGTAGTTATATAGGGGACACCTTAACGGAAAATTAATGCATCCCTGCATTTCTGAATAAAAAAGCAAAAAAAGCGGACTATAATCTAATTATAGCGACAGCAATAAGGCAAAGTAGTCAGAGATCTCACCAGCTAATCGAGTTTGAAAAGTAATCCTTAAATCGGTTTGGCCTCAAAGTATTTGCGGGCAAAGTAGTTATCCTGATTTTGAAGGTTTCAGATCGTGTTGTTTGGATATGTTATCCAGCCCTTATGATTGCTGCTTTTCATCAATCTCTTATTTCAAACTTTGGTCACCTAGTACCGTAAAAAGCAGATTGCTTAGAAATAAGGCTGTGTAGTCTTTCTGGCCCAACGCACCAACGTCTGTCAGCTTGGGAAGATAGTTGCTGAAAAACTGCTGAAAATGCGATGTCTCTATCAAGGTGCTGCTCAGGGACCTGGGATACTGATAGTCAGGATTATATTCTGTGACGACCTCGGCAATTTTAGCACACAAGTCTTTATAGGGTTTAAAAACCTCTGACTTATTGATCTCTTTAACTTCCTTTACCAGGTACACTTTACTGCTTTCCGAAATGATGATCTGGTTGAGGTACCTTTTATTGTAATCCATCATGCCACTACTTTCTGGAAGTTCCTGGGTGAGCAGCTCGATAATGGTCTTCAATTTTTCTTTCGGATCCGTCATATTCTGCAGTCTAAACATGACCAGAAACTCCATGTAGCTCCAATACCAGTTCAATATGTAAAGTAGTAAGCGGTGTTTGTTTTCAAAGTACCGGTAAATTGTCGCTTCGGTCGTATTGACCTCTAACGCAAGCTTTTTGAATGTAAAATGCTCAAAGCCAAGTTCATAAATCAGGTCTATCGCGCTTTTTATCAATCGTTTACCAAGCTCACTGCTTTCAGGGTCCCGCAGGTAGACTTTTTCGTTTAAGTGAAAGCTTAGATGAAAATTCATATCGAGCAAAATTTGAAATTAGTGTAACACAAGCTAAAAATAGCTTTTGTATTGCAAATAGTTAAATAAATATTTAAACAATAGTAATACTACTATTTAAATTAGTAACAGTATATTTGCATAAAATAGAATGATAAGACAATGGAGAAAATAAAGCCCTTTAAACGGCTATGGGACTTAATCTTAACAGACAGGTCCGATATTGGATCGATCTACTTCTATGCAATATTGAGCGGAGTAGTCAATTTAAGCCTACCACTTGGTATTCAAGCTATTATCAGCTTTGTCCTGGGGGCCTCGATGGTCACTTCCATTTATGTATTGATTACGTTAGTCGTAATCGGGGTGGCCGCTGTCGGCCTGATGCAGATCAATCAAATGAAGATCATTGAAAAAATACAGCAAAAGATTTTCACGCGTTATGCTTTTGAATTCGCTGACAAAATCCCCCGGTTCGACCTGATAAAAACGGACGGGTTCTATCTGCCGGAAAAAGTGAACCGGTTTTTCGATGTATTGAGCGTACATAAAGGTATCTCCAAACTATTACTTGAAGTCCCTATTGCCAGTATCCAGATCGTTTTCGGTCTGGCCTTACTGTCAATTTACCATCCTTTCTTCATTCTTTTTGGACTATCCCTGCTATTGGTGCTTTCGCTGATTTTCCGACTAACGGGCGCAAACGGTTTAAAGACTTCCCTGCAAGAGAGCGTCAATAAGTACAAGACCGTCGGCTGGCTTGAAGAAATGGCAAGAATTAACAATCCCTTTAAGCTTGCCTATGATGCCCATTTCAATTTGACTAGGACCGATACGAACGTAAGCAAGTACCTGCAATCGCGTACAGACCATTTCGGTGTGTTACTTTTTCAATATAAAACACTCATGATCACCAAAGTGGCCATCACCTTGGCGATGCTGGCAGGAGGCTCTTACCTTTTGCTCGAACAGGAAATCAATGTTGGTGAATTCATTGCGGCTGAAATCGTGGTGTTGACCGTGATCAATGCAGTTGAGAAATTGATCATCAATTTAGATAGTGTATACGATGTGGTCACTGGCCTGGAAAAGCTTGCGACCATTACTGAAAACCTCTCTGAACAAACGGGAAGCATTACTTTGGACTCAGTTGAAAAAGGCATCGGCATTGATCTGATTGATTTTTCTTTTGCATTCCCCAGCGGTAAGACAATATTCAGCGGTGTCAACATTCATATTCCATCAGGGAGCCTGGTAGGCGTATATGCAACCGGCATGTCAGGCAAATCCACTTTCTTAAAGATACTCGCCGGACACTTTCAGCAATTCTCCGGCTCTTTACTGATCAATAAGGTGCCCCTCAGAAATTACCGGTTGCCGTCGCTTCGCAAAAGACTAAGTCTGTACCTGAATGAAAAGGATATATTTATCGGATCGGTTCTGGAAAATATTCTTGTGGGCCGAAACCATATCAGCTCGCAGGAAATAGTAAATCTGGCCGAGAAGACCGGCCTTTCTGGATTTTTGGACGCATTGCCTGAAGGGTTTGAAACCCAGGTAGCCCCCAACGGCAAGAACCTGCCAAGTCAATATGTCAAACGCATTTCCCTGCTCAGGGCTTTGCTGGACAATCCGCTCCTTTTACTACTGGAAGATCCCTGGGAGGGCATGGGCGGACCTGAAAAGCAGAAAATGATGGGGTACTTGGCCAGTAAACGCGGCCAGTCCACGGTAGTTATTGCAAGCAGTGACCCCGGATTTCTAGCACAGTGCGACTACCATATTGTACTCAGTAACGCAACAGCCACTATAACACCAAACGTAGAAGATGGATCCGCTTTCTTATAAAATCCCGCTCAAATCCCTGGATACCATTTACCTGCAGGACCAGGAAAGCAAGGTCAGGTATTGGTTTTACGGCATCGTTATCCTGCTGGGACTGACGCTGTTTTTACCATGGACACAGAACATCAAGGCCCGGGGCGACATTACTTCGCTTTACCAGGAACAGCGCCCTCAAAACATTAACTCCCCTATTCCGGGTAAAATCGTCAGATGGGCTGTCAAGGAAGGGGACTTCGTAAAAAAAGGCGACACGATCTTGCAAATCTCGGAGATCAAAGAAGACTATCTGGACCCCAATCTGGTCAGCCGTACCCAGCAGCAGGTGGAAGCAAAAAAAGGTGCAATCAATTTCTATAAAGGAAAAGCGGCCACCTCCGTCTCGCAGATGGAAGCCCTCAGCTCCGCGCAAACTTTTAAGATCAGTCAACTTGAAAACAAGCTGGGCCAGCTTAACAACAAGCTCACAGGCGAGCAGGCTGAGCTGGAAGCCATCACCAATGAATTTAACCTGACCAAAGATCAGTACGAGCGCCAGCAGAAAATGTTCGAGCAGGGGCTGGTTTCACAGACTCAGCTCCAGCAGCGCAACACCACGTTTCAGAATGCGTTGGCTAAAAAAATAGCTGCCGAGAATAAGATAGCACAGACCAGGCAGGAGATGCTCATTGTAAAGATCGAACAAAACGGCGTGCAGCAGGAATATACCGAAAAGATCAGCAAGGCAGAAGGCGACCGGTTGCAGAGCCTGAGCAATATCGCATCCGGACAGGGGGAAATGGCCAAACTGGAAAACCAGGTTGCCAACTACACCATTCGAAATGGCATGTATGTTATCCTGGCCCCGCAGGATGGCCAGATCGTCCAGGCAAATAAGGCGGGTATTGGGGAGATACTCAAAGACGGGGAACGTATCACGGTGATCGTTCCGACACGGGTAAACTATGCGGTGGAAATGTATGTGCGCCCGGTAGACTTGCCGCTGGTCAGCACCGGGCAAAAAGTCAGGTTCATGTTTGATGGCTTCCCCGCTATCATATTCAGCGGCTGGCCCCAGAACAGTTACGGGACCTTTGGCGGAAAGGTGGTCGCATTCGAGCACACGATCAGCACCAATGGGATGTTCAGGGTGCTTGTGGCCGAAGATGCCACTGACCGGCCCTGGCCGCAGCAACTGAAACTGGGAACAGGGGCGCAAGGGATTGCCCTTCTGAAAGACGTCCCCCTTTGGTACGAGCTATGGCGTAACATCAACGGATTCCCACCGGATTATTACACTTTGAAGGAGCCCGGGTCCAAAGGTTCGGGTAAAGAAAAATAAAATGAGGCTGAATTATGAGAAGCTTGGCAATACAATTAGGCCTTCTGGTTGGGCTGACGGTTTTAACCCCGGCGAAATCGCAGGATTCTACCAAAACATTAAATGCGGCGCAAGTCATGGAGCTGGTGCGAAAGTTTCACCCAGTGGCCATACAGGCTGGTATCCATATTGATAAGGCCCAGGCCGACCTGTTGATCGCCCGCGGCGGGTTTGATCCCATCCTGGGTGCTTACGTATCGCGCAAGCGTTTTGAGGGAACTAATTATTACAACGCGACCTCGCCCGAAATCACCATTCCTACCTGGTATGGGATCGAAGTGCACAGCGGCGTAGATAACTACACCGGGGAGCGGCTCGACCCGACGATAACCAAAGGACAATCGGCTTTCCTGGGTGTGAGCGTTCCCCTGGCACGGGACCTGGTCATGGACAAGCGGCGGGCATTCTTGAAGCAAGCCCGCATTTTCAGGTCCCTGGCTGATACCGAGCAAAAACTGGTGCTGAATGATTTGTTGATGGATACCATGGATGCGTATTGGCAGTGGGTCGGTTACTACAATCAGTCTCTGATTGTTAAGGCTAATGTTGAAATCAACACGCAGCGGCTTGATTTTGTCCGCAAGTCGCTGCTCAATGGCGAGCGTGCTGCCATTGACACCATTGAAACATTGGCCCAGTTACAGAGCTTTCAATATCAACAAAATCAGTATCAGCTTGAATTTCGCAATGCAGGTCTGCGGCTTTCTGCGTTTCTATGGAATGATGCGGGCGAGCCATTTACGCTGCCTGAAGCGGTTGTACCTCCCGCCGACTGGGACAATGAACAAAACATAAAAGACTTCGAGCTAGACCTGTCCAGTCTGCTTTTGACGGCCGCACAAACACATCCTGAAATGCGTAGTTATGATTTTAAGCTACGTGCCCTGGACATTGAAAAAAAGCTCAAATTCCAACAACTTTTACCAAAAGCCGATTTCCGATACAACCACCTGAGCAAAGGGTATAATGCACTGGCAAGCGCCGGAGAGTACGCAATTTTTGATAACAACTACCAGTACGGATTCAAGTTTGAAATACCCCTGCGGCTTTCAGCAGGACGCGGGGAATACAAGAAGGCGCAGCTCAAAATCCAGGAGACCAGGCTGGGACGAATGCAAAAACAGCTGGAGCTGGAAGTGAAAGTCAGACAATACTACAATGAGTTTAATGCGCTTAGGCAGCAGATCAGCCTGCAAAATTTGAACTATGCAAACTACCAGCAACTGGTGAAGGCCGAAGAAGTTCGGTTTTCCAATGGTGAAAGCTCGTTATTCCTGATCAACAGCCGTGAAAATAAAGCGCTGGAAGCCCGGCAAAAACTCATCGAGCTGAAAACGAAATATTTTAAAATAGCATATGCTCTCCAATGGAGTGCGGGATTGCTGGACTAAACAATTCTAAAATCTAAACAAACATCAAGATTAAATACTGCCCGGTGGTTATTGCCCGGTAGCCCAGAGTCGAAGGATGTAATACAAAGTGCCGGTCAGCCACGGCTACCAATATATGCTTTGTAGCTGGCACATTTTAATTTTCTAGAATAATGGTGGTGATAATGGTGTGCGTTGTTGGCGTTTTGCACCCGTATGCCCTCTCCCAATCTGGAGATTCGGCCGGCCAAACGTTTCTTGTTTTGATCAGACCACATAAGACTGCCTACTAAACTGTGCTAAGTATACAATCAACTTAAAACGAAAGCCACTTACCTGATATGGTATACGAGTAAGGGCAGACGCGTTTCCACAACCAATCTTTTTGTCATACTTGGATTTGTGATATACTGTTCTAAAAAGCCTCTTTCACGGGTAGAAACAACTAATAAGTCAGCGCCTTCCTGGTAACAATACCTTCTAATACCCTCAATAAAATTTATATCCTGTGCGATAACAACGTCCATATCTGCTATATCGAGCTCCTGGATGTTTCTTAGCATATGCTCTTCATTTGTATGGCTCCCAAGCTGGTGGAACGGATTAATGTGAACCAGGATAAGTTTGGCACCAAGCTGCTTTGCCAGCGCCTTTATCTGATGCAAAATCTCAGTTTCTCGCGGGTCAAACCGCGTAGCATATACAATATTTTTAAACTCCTTTACTGTAGCCTGGGGCGGGATAACCAAGACAGGACAGAGCGCATCCAACGCAACACGGGCTGACAAACTGCCGATCAGTTTATCCATAAATGTCCCCTGCCCTGTCCGGCCAATGACAATCAGATCAGCATTGATCTCATCTGCCTGCCGCAATATCGCAGTCTGGACCGCATCCGACTCCCAAATACCGTGCACCTGATATCCTTCTGACTGAACGCCAGCTACATATTCGTCCAGTTGCTGCTTGTACGAGTTTTCCAATTCGTTGAAAATTACACGCGTACCCTCTGTGATTGGTATTGCAATGCCCTTATCCGCAGACTGGGAGGTATGCATAATGGCCAATTCAGCGCCTGTTTTATCCGAAATTACTTTGGCCGCTTTCAGTACTTTTTGTGAATTTTTTGAGAAATCAATAGGGACCAGTATTGTTTTCATAAAGTATTGGAAATGTTTGATATTGCACGTAAGATAAGCTTGTGGATTACTCGTACTTTTTACCAACTATGATAGCAGGCGATCTTCTGTTTGCTGGTAATGTTCATGGGTTTTTACCGGAGTGCTTTTTGATTTGTTCATGCGTATCTGAAACACATCAACCAGCAGCGAAAATGCCATAGAGAAGTAAATGTAACCCTTTGGGATTTCAAGCCCGAAACCCTCACTCACCAACGAAAAGCCAATTAGTAACAAAAATGACAAAGCGAGCATTTTAAATGCGGGATGCCGGTTTACAAAACTAATGATCGTTTCGGCAGCTACCAGCATCAGTATCACTGTCGCAATAACCGCCACATACATTACCCAAACTTCCCTTACCATACCAATGGCGGTAATTATCGAGTCGATGGAAAAAACCATATCCATGATTAGTATCTGCGTAAGGACTTCTACGAATGAGGAAGCTTTTATCTGTTTACTCTGGTCGCCTTCCTCCCCTTCCATTTTATGATAAATCTCAGTTGAACTCTTATAAAGCAGAAATAAACCTCCGGCAAGTAGCACCAGCTCTTTACCGGAAAACCCTTCGCCATAAACCACAAATAAGTCCTTATCAAGCCTCATAATGAGTGAGATGAGAAGCAAAAGCCCAATGCGCATCACACCAGCAAGTACCAGACCGTACTGCCTGGCTTTCATCTGTTGATCTGCCGGGAGCTTCGCTGCGATAATAGATATAAAAATGACGTTGTCAATGCCTAGAACCGCTTCCAAAGCGACCAGCGATAACAGTGAAATGATGATTTCGAATTCCACGGATAATGTTGTTTAAGTTTGCCCTTTAAATATGAGTGCGGTCTGAACTGCCTATCAAAGCGAATTTCATCATACTTATCATTGGAAAATCTAAATCGCGACAAAATGATTACTTCCTGGCCAAACTCGACCCATAAAAACAGGGTATAAGAAAGCTTTGGAACCTATCATGTCTACTTTGCTCTTGTCAAGATCCAGCAGACTACAAACCATATAAATGCTTGTAGCTTTGCTGATGTTAATGAGCAGAAAATAGCCCAGGAGCGCGTCACGCCATGGAGGTATTCATTGCAGAACATAAAAATCTGAAATGCCAACCTCAAAACTTTGTGCAAATATTAAATTCATAAAAAATAAACCGAAATCTTCGTTAGAAATACTAGTTAGTATTCTGAACATCTAGAACTCAAAATTTTATTTTAATTCCATAATTTTGATTCTGAATGTTTTGATGACTATCTGGACTTATTCTATTATCACGGATATATAGATATTTTAAATTTCTCAAACCCTTTATTTCAGCAGGTACAGAATTGAAGTCATTTTCGTTTAAGTAGAGCATTTCCAAATGCGCCAAGCTACCAATATTCTTAGGCAACCTTTTTAAATGGTCATTTTCTAAATGTAAAATTTTGAGACTTGGTAACAGGCTAAGCGTCCTTATCGCAGTAGCTACCTTGAAATGTTTTTCATCATTTAAAAATAGTTCCTCTAATTTAGTTAAATTACTCAATGACTTAGGTAGAATTTTAAAATCGTTGCCACTTAAATCAAGTACTTTCAAATTCCGTAAAAATGCAATTTCACCAGGTATTTCTTTTAAATGATCGTTTTTGAGACTTAAATATTGCAGATTTTCAAATTTAGCCCAATTAACATTTTGCATCATTGAATTTTTGTTGCTCAAATTTAAACGGTAAACTATTTCTGGATTTTTAAGAGCCTCACCCAAGGACGTATATTCTTTATTTATTAAAGTAGAATCTACATTACTTATTGACATTGATACTAGCTTTGACTGACCCAATACAATTTGCGAATAGGTACAAAGTATAATAATAAGGTGGCTGTATTTCATTTTCATTATTTTATTCCACGATTTTTTGACTGAGATTTTTCTCTATTTATTCCTATAAGATTGACGCTATCATAAAGTAAAGTAACATTGACCAACAAGCGATCAAGTTCCTGTTCAAAGAACTGCTCGGTGTAATCATTCCATTTACCTGGGTGGTTCATAAGCTCTTTAAAGCTACTAGCAAGTGTAGCAATATATTCCTTTTTTTGCGGAGTATCATTTATAAATATTGGGGGATATAACTCGTACATTAGCATCCAGTTTTTTGCAATTCTTGTCACTCTTCCATTTCCATCCACAAAAGGGTGAATTCTAATTAGCTCATGATGAAAATATATTGCCCTAATAACAGGATTTGAAATGAATTGAATTTTGTAAAAAAGTTCAGAAACCAATTGCGGAACGTCTGTTGGATCGGGACAAATATAGGCTCCAATTTGAACAAAGGTTTGTCTGTACCGGTTGGGATGGATAGCATTAGTTTCGGGAGAGGCTAAACGAAGAAGCTGAAATAACTGCATTTCCCTTTCAAAATTATAGTGCAAAATTATTTCTTCTATAACAAAATCAAGTGATACTTTTAAGTTTTGTAAATACTCCTTGGCTTCTTCTTCATTTTGAGCTTCCATTTGAGCATTTTTAATACTCAATAGTTCTTTTAGATTATTAACTCCTTCTAAATATATGTCCAATAGGTCATCGTCGAGGTGGTGCCGGCTGTAGATAATCAGTCTGTAAATTGACTTTATTGTGTTGTCAATTTCGTCTATCTTTTTTTGGTTCATCTTAATTACCTCTATTGGTAGTAGTTCCATTATCACTTGCATTTAATCGTTTTAATTTTATTATACCACTAAACAGGCGAAGGCAATTGAAAAATAATAGATCCCTTGGGGAATGTTAAACAGAAAGCTTTTTACAAGAAGCGAAACGCGTACCGTTATTAAAAAACACAAAATCTGATAAAAATCACCTTATCCAAATTACCCACTTTATCCCTTATTTTCATAAATTCAACGCCAAAGGCGGCGCACTTCAGTTGTCAATATAGGTTCCACCCCATAATGTTCAGTTCCAAAACAAGTCCCATAGGTTTAGGTGTATTGAGGTTTGGTATTTGCCAACCAGCACATATTTGCACTTTTTTACCTACATTATACATTCCTCCAATTACAGCAACAGCAGCATCATTACTTCCGCTTACCCAGTCACCCATTAAATACCACTTTTTTGAGAGTTTGATTTCATAGCCGACCATTGCCCCAAAGGTGTTTCCTTGCCCAACAAACATTTGATTGGTATGGTAAATCCCACCAACAATTCTACTTTTATTTTGCATGAAATGATAGATTCCGATACCATAGTTATAGTAATTTAATTCTTTCTTCTGTATTTTACTGCTTAAGTTATAGCCTATTTGTGTGCCAAAATTGATATCAAAATATTCATTAATAGCAAATTGTTTTTGAATAGTTCCCATCAAAACGGGATACAATGAACCTTTTTGTGAGTTGTCATTGTGTAATAACCGCCATTCTGGGTTAAAGTAAATTCCTTTTCCCACCAAGTTCACCCCTACATCCCAGCCCTTGCCAAGTCCATATACAAAATGAGCCTTAGACTCTAACTTATCCGAATAGATATTAAGTTGATGTTGATAGAAAACCTTTTTATCGATTGTTATATCTCCTGATGGTATATTGAATAAATTCTGTTGTCCGAATGAAGCTTTGGAAATAACAAGGAATAAAATTAATGTCTTATTTAAGTAATTCATAAAGTTTTATTTCTTGTTAAGTATTTTTGTTTAGTCGTACCCTTGTCAATAGTTAGGATTGTACCGGTCGTTTCAGGGCTTTGCGATGATGGAACATCCATCGATCATCGGACCACCCAACAACAAATACTTTTTTTGATAAACAAATGAACAATACCGCTAGTTGTACTTGATAATCTGTCAAAGCTCAAACTTAGGATACCATAGGTAGCGATGCACAAAGCAACTCGTTGAATATTACCAAAAGATTCCCAGTCGAACTTATACGAAAATTCCGGAGTCAAGGACATTATAGGTAGTGGTTAAATTGAGGATGGGCATCGGACCGTGATTGAGAAGAGAATGAAACGTAATAGACAAGGACGGATTATTTAGGCCTGTTAATTAGGTTTATCTTGTATCCTAAATTCAATTTTCACGAGTTAAATTTTTTGGCTTTCATTTGTTTCAATTTTGATTTCATTTTGGGTTAACATTTGACCGGATGCATAAGCTCCAATTATTACTCCGAAAGACGCGAGTAATTGGCTTTCAACAAAATTCTTAGTTGTGAAAGCCATTGTTATAATAGCCGTCATTAGCGTTAGGATCAAAGTAGCTTTTATCATATCTGAATTCATTCCAATTTTTGATTTGGGTGTTAAAACTATTCTACGCCAATAGCTGCTCTATAATCGATAGTTGTTCAATTGTTATTTCTATTGCAACCTGCTAATCTCACTCGGCTATCATTTTTCTGAAAGTAAGGTGTAGTGTACCTATTAAGGCTTTTACTATTCTAACGACGCTAGGGCAGTAACCGAATTCGTATAATGGAGTCCACGGATATCTTACACCCCAAAGATTTTGCCAATGACAGATTATCCTGGATCTCTAACCTGGCCTTTGACAATGCCGTGATTTGTCGTTCGCTTACACAATCACTGACACCAAAGCGTTCCTGCGCGCTGAAGCTTCTTAGTGTGTGGAAGTTAATATTGTTTGTAATCAGGCTTAATAAGATGTCCCGGGCATCTTCTGCTTCGAAGATACCGGACATCAATGTGATATTGTCTGTAATTTCCATAAGGCTTGCACTATTTGCTTATTGAGAGATAGTCAATTTCCCTGCCGCAGTTAAAAACTTTGCAGCGGACACAAAATTTTATGTCCGCTGCTGTATACATAAGGACAGGATGCTTTGAAAAATATAAAATTTTCTATTTTGGCATGTTCTGGGCAGCTACCGGATCTTACAGTGTTTGCCTGACCAAAATCTATCACCACATTTGCATTACACTGTTTTTTACATCGGTAATGACGTAGCTCTAAAAGATGATTCAAGGGTGGTGACCCGTATCATTTCTATAAATCAGGCAATCCTTGCGGATCATCCAGCATTTATATGCGATATAATTGCGATTTTATCCTCACCCTGTTGCATGTACTCCTTCATTTCGGAAAGCTCCCGCTGAAGATTTTTTATCTTTCCTTCACGGCTTTTAATATCTTCTTCGTTCATCTGGGAATGAATTTTACGTTCATGGTATTTGATTTTTATCTGGACCATTGTAGTAACCAGCTCAATGGCATCATCAACCTGAAACTCACCCTTTATTAATTGGATTGTCATTTTTCGTTGGCTGTTATGTTCCTGAATATATATTTACCATTAGGATTGACACGTTATTGGCCTTGACCCATTGAAAACCCGTCCTTGCCATCGAACATATAAAGGTTCTCTGTCTTGATAGTGTCTACGTTTTCTGATATAGACCTGGTAAGAAGGCGAGCTATAACTTCCTTATCTGTCAGCTTGCCATACTTTGCCTTGAAACGGCACCGCCAGTGGTCGGTCAAAAAAGTTTCCTCAAATCCATTGGGCCAAACTTTAATCCCCCTGTTCGTAATCATTGCAAGCTCAATACCGTCCACCTCTATACGTTTCATGGTAATCGCCAGCTCATCCGGGTCTTTGCCAACCCAGTCAACAAATAGATCAACTCCGACAAGCTCCTTGACTGCCCTGGCCTGGCGCTGATATTTTGGAAGTACCAGCGCTGAATTCCCGCTAAAAGATACCTCCTTCAAAGCGCGCGGTTTCTTCCCAAGATTTTCTATAACTGCCAAAGCAAATTCTTTCGTGCCCACTTTCAATCTGCTGGTCTGATCTCTAAATATATCATAGGTATGCGTTCCATCCTCTATGGTTTTGAGCCAGGCGTTGTGTACTCGTTCAGCTACTTTAGTTTGCCCGATGTGGTTTAACATCATTACAGCACCTTGCAGTAAACCTGATGGATTAGCCAGGTTTTGGCCCGCCCTTCTCGGCGCCGAGCCGTGGATAGCTTCAAACATGGCACATTCTTCCCCAATATTGGCTGAACCCGCTAAACCAACGGACCCTGCTATTTGAGCAGCCACATCACTTAGCACATCACCATACAGGTTGGGCATTACCAGTACATCGAAGAGCTCCGGGGTATCAGCCAGTTTTGCCGCGCCAATATCGATGATCCAGTGCTCATTCTCTATATCCGGATATTGCTTTGATATTTCATCGAAGACGCTATGAAACAAGCCATCAGTTTGTTTCATAATGTTATCTTTGGTGAAACAGGTAACCTTTTTTCTGCCTTGCTGCTTGGCATATTCGAAAGCATACCGAACAATTTTTTCACAGCCCGGCCGGCTAATTAATTTCAGGCATTGAACGACTTCGTCTGTCTGACGGTGTTCTATCCCGGCATATAAATCTTCCTCGTTTTCCCTGATGATAACAATGTCCATATCTGGATGCTTGGTATTGACAAAGGGATGAAGGCTCATGCAGGGCCGCACATTGGCGTAAAGCCCTAAAAACTTGCGGGTCGTTACGTTCAAACTTTTGTAACCGCCACCTTGCGGGGTGGTGATAGGCGCTTTTAGAAAAATCTTATTGCGGCGAATCGTATCCCAGGATTCTGGTGCTATACCAGCGGTGTTTCCTGCAAGATAAACTGTTTCACCAACTTTAATTTCTTCAATGTCAATCTTTGCACCCGCAGATAAAATAATCTTCAAAGTAGCATCCATGATTTCAGGGCCAATCCCATCGCCCTTGGCAATTGTAATTTTTGTCATATGATCTTGAACGGTTTGTGGCATCAAAAATAAGCGCTCTAAAACATATATTTTTATTTATATTTACAATACTATCCATAAAAAAAAATTATGAATTATACATTGAATCAGCTACGGATATTTTCAGCGGTTGTTAAAACTGAAAGTATTACGAAAGCTTCCGAGGAATTGCACTTATCCCAGCCCGCTGTTTCTATCCAGCTAAAAAATTTTCAATCACAATTTGACGTCCCCTTAACCGAAGTTGTTGGAAGGAAGATCTACATTACGGACTTCGGTCATGAGATTGCCGTGGCAGCAGAAAATATCCTGAACCAGGTATATGCAATCAATTATAAGACTTTGGCTTACAAAGGACAATTGATTGGTAGACTGAAGATCTCAGTAGTTTCTACCGGCAAATATGTCATGCCATTTTTTCTATCCGATTTTTTGCAGCAGCACCCAGGTATTGAGCTGCTGATGGATGTTACCAATAAAAACAAGGTAATAGAAAGCCTTGAAAACAATGATGTTGACTTTGCCCTTGTCTCCATCCTGCCATCGGCAATCAATATTGAATGCCTGGATCTTTTGCCCAATAGACTGTTTCTGGTTGGAAAAGCCAATCAGCAGTGTAAGCATTCAAATGATGTGAACGAGGTGTTCAAAGATCTTCCTCTCATCTTTAGGGAAAAAGGCTCTGGAACGCGTCAGGTCATGGAGGTCTTCATTGCCGAACATAAAATTTCTGCATTAAAAAAAATGGAACTTACTTCTAATGAGGCTGTTAAACAGGCAATCTTGGCTGGATTAGGATATTCAATTATGCCCTTGATAGGAATTAGAAACGAACTGCTTAATAACGAATTAAGAATAGTAATGGTTAAAGGGCTGCCCATAAACACGATGTGGAGCTTGATCTGGTTGAAGGGTAAGAAACATTCCAATGCATCTTCCTCATTTTTAGAGCAAGTTAACCGGCATAAATCCACCATTATCCAAAATAATTTCAAATGGTGCGAGACATTTTAGAATATCCTGATTGAAATATAGTTACCTGAACATGAATTAGTTTACGCCTTACATTGTAACATAATTCCTCCATAAGTGTATTTAGGGTTTTTATGAGTAAGTGAAGATAATGCTGCCCACACGTAGGTCAGTTCGAGAAAAAAAAATGTTCTTATAGAAGATCTGGCGATTCAAACTCGCCAGTTGGCAATAGTTAAAAGTACATTACCATTTTACGGCAGGTGAATACGTAGCATTGGGCGGATTAGTCTCAACCGCAGATGAATCTGCCGCTTGCTCTGTATCCGGACCGGTGGGAACAGAAGGCTCAGGCGTATTGTCAGATTTCTGCTTGCATGAAATGAAAACAAGCATCGCCAGGCATATTGACAGGATATAGTTCATATTGCTATGTTTAATAGGAGATAGAAACGGCAAATTCAACATCTATGACAGACAGCGAGCTGCTGACTATTTTCCAACCCGGTTCTGCAACGCTTCGGGATAACGCGCCCCTTCAATTTTAATTTCCGAAGCTGCACTTTCAATTTCAGCCCGGTCCTGCTCGCTAAGTTGAACAGCTGCCCCGCCCAAGTTCTCTTCCAATCTATGCAGCTTTGTTGTCCCCGGAATAGGCACAATCCAGGGCTTTTGCGCGAGCAACCAGGCCAATGCAATTTGCGCGGCGGTGGCAGGCATTCCTGTGGCAGGCAATCCTGTTCCACCTTTTTGCTGCGCAATACGATTAAGCAAATCCACCATTACCTGGTTTGCTTTACGTGCTTCTGTGGTGAACCGGGGTACGATATTTCTGAAATCGTTTTTGTCAAAGGTTGTGTTCTCGTCGATCTTGCCGGTCAAAAACCCTTTGCCTAGCGGGCTGAATGGCACAAAGCCGATCCCGAGCTCTTCCAGCGTCGGCAAGATCTCATTCTCAGGCTCTCGAAACCAGAGTGAATATTCACTTTGAAGCGCGGCAACTGGCTGAACCGCATGCGCCCGGCGAATCGTCTGCGCGCCTGCTTCTGAAAGTCCGAAATGTTTGACTTTTCCAGCCTGGATCAACTCTTTTACTGCTCCGGCCACATCTTCAATTGGCACCTGTGGATCGACCCGGTGTTGATATAGCAAATCGATGCGGTCTGTTCTAAGGCGTTTGAGTGACGCTTCAACAAATGCCCGTATACTTTCAGGCTTGCTGTTAAGCCCGCCTTTCGAGTCGCCACCTTCAAAGCCAAATTTTGTCGCAATCACTACTTGATCCCGAAAAGGTTCAAGTGCTTCGCCCAGCAGCTCTTCATTTGTAAATGGCCCGTAAGCTTCGGCAGTGTCAAAAAAAGTTACACCACGCTCGAATGCAGCCCTGATCAGTGCAATACCATCATTTTTATCTGTTGCCGGGCCGTAGCCGAAGCTTAGTCCCATACAACCCAGGCCAAGTGCCGACACTTCAAGCCCGCTTTTTCCTAATTGTCTTTTTTCCATTGTGTTCCTACTTTTTCGTTGATGATCCTGAATTGAAAGCCTTACTTCTTGGGGGCGTAAGCGCCGCTTTGAAGCCAGGTAATCCAGGCTTTTTTAAATTCGGCATGTGTTACCGGTGGCAATGTCCTTCCTTCTCCCGGATCCCAGCCTGCCAGCACAAGCCCATCATCGGCATGCTCGATCAGCTTTTTGATATCCTTGTTCCCATTTTGCTTTTTGTCAACCAGCTGTTTAGCCAGCTCATGCGCACTTTTTCCTTGAAAAACCATTTTCATGGCAGCAGGCGGCAAATGCCACTCAGGGTTGCCGGGCGGCATATGAAGGCCAGCTATGTTGGTTTCCTGATGGCAATTCGAACATTTCATGGCATAGACGCCCTTTCCATCCAAGCCACGTTTGGGTCCCATCGCATGCAAATGGCTGTCATCCCCTTGCAGCGGCACATCCCCAGCCGGATGGCAGTTCATACAGCGCGGGCTCATCAGCGTTTTATAAACAATCTCAAAAGCTTGTACGGATTCTACGCTATCACGGTTAATGGTGCTGAATGTAATCTGTTTTACCGTCGCATCATTTCGGAATGCAGATGCCCCGACGGCGACGATAAAAATGAATATTGACAGCACGGTAGCGGCCTTTTTTGGAACAAATTGTTTTATTCCATTTTCTGGTTTTTGCTTCATAAGGTGAGTTTGAAAATGGATGTTGTTAACCCTTCGTACCTGTTTTTTTCTGCAACTCGGCAGCCGTGTGGATCGCCTCGCGAATCCGCAGGTAGGTGCCACAGCGGCAAATATTGCCCGACATCGCATCATCAATATCCTGGTCAGTTGGATTGGGCTTTTCGCGCAGCAGCACCGCAGCCGACATAATCTGCCCTGAATGACAATAACCGCATTGCGGCACGTCAAATTCCTGCCAGGCTTTCTGGACAGGGTGTGAATTTGTTTCAGACAACCCCTCGATCGTCACCACTTTTTTCCCAGCCGCACGGCTCACCTTGGTCACACAAGAGCGTACTGCTTCGCCATCTAAATGCACCACACAAGCCCCGCACTGCGCGACCCCACAACCATATTTAGTACCTTTTAGACCAGCCAGATCGCGGATCGCCCACAAGAGCGGCATTTGTGGATCAGCTTCCAAAGGGTAATCCTTCTTGTTGATATTCAATGTGATTTTGGCCATGGTGAAAAGGTTTAATTGATGGTGAGATTAGGCTTATATTTTTAGAAAAAAAAGCAGTTACAGCTGGTAACAACTACAATCCAAATATTTGACTTACAGAAACTTTGTATAGAACTCAGCGAGCTTGTCAACAGCCTGATCTACATACTCTGGCTTCCAATAGGTCTGGATGTGTGTTGCCCCATCGATAACAAACAGCTCCTTGCTTTTTGAATTAGTAGCTTTGGGGAATGCTTCATCGGTCATGTATTTTGTGTCCGCTTTGCTTCCAGCCATCATGAGTAAGGGCTGATCAATTAAATCCATGTTCTCGGTAGCGTCCCAGGTCATCAAATCCAGTAAGTTGCTCATAGGGTACAGAAAAGTGGAGTTGGGATGTGCATGCGTTCTATAATAGTAAATGTACCCTTCGCGATACAGATCTGTGGAAACCTTGGCAATTTCTTCATCAGTGATACTGGCCACTCCGGCGTAAATAATTTTGCCATCTGCGGCCTGCTGCGCGCGGGCATCGGAAGCCTGTTTTAAACGCTGTGAAATGGTTGCCAGGCCTGAATTCTGAAAGCCGTTGCGCCGGACTTCGCCCGAGTTAAACATGCTCAGGGTTGCAACCGCTTTTAGTCTTTTGTCAGATTGGGCAGCTTTTAACGTATATCCACCACCGCCACAAATCCCCAAAGCGCCAACACGGTTCACATCCACTCCCTTGTAGCGGGTGATAAAGTCGGCCATCCCACGAATGTCTTCGGTCCGAAAGGCAGGTCTATCGGTGTGACGGGGCTTGCCGCCACTAGCTCCCTGGTAGGCTGCATCCGCAGCAATGGTGATGTATCCTGCCCCTGCCAGCCGCTGCGCATACAGCCCGGCTGTCTGTTCTTTAATACCGCCATTGGGATGGGCAATGACTAATGCTGGATATTTTTTTGCAGGGTCATAATTCGTTGGAGTATATACGTTGGCGGCAATATCAATCCCATTCAACTTATATTTTACGGGGTGGATGTTGACTTTGCCTGCTATGTTTTCTGAAATAGCACCATCATAAACCAGCGTAAACGGGTTTTTAGCTGTTGTAGCCTGAGCGTTTGCTACCTGCACTTCTGACATCGATGCTAACAGGCTCATTGTTGCGATTGCTATATTTTTCATTCTATTTATTACTACTTAATACTTCGTTTAAAACTGTATCTGCCGCTGTGGTTTTCTGCTTGCCGATTGTTGGGGCAATGACAGTGACAAACTCTTTTAATTGGGCAGGCGACCAACCTGTACGTAGTGAAATGCTCAAATGGCTTTTTAGCATCGGCTCTGCCTGGCCAATGGCGCTGATTACCGAAATGGTCACCAGTTCCCTTTGGCCGTAAGTCAGCACATCTCTTTCAAAGATGTCTGCAAACAAATGTTCCTTTAAGAATGTATCTATGGCAGGCGCAAATGCGCCATAGCCCGAAGGCTGCTCGGGCTGTGGCGTTCCTGTCAGTTCACCTAGTATTTTTTTGCCGCGCTCATATTTGTTGCTATCAGCTGGGACAACAGATGCTTCTTTTCCCATGTTGTTATGGATGCCCCTGGCTTTCCTTTCTTCAATGACCTGCATAAATGTTTGCAAGCCGCGAATGCTCCGTGGAAAACCACAATAGGCATAGGTATGCACCAGGACTTCCTTAATCTCATTGACACTCAAACCTTGATCAAGGCCCGCGCCAAGCTGTTTTTTTAGCTCTGGGATCTCACCTTGTGCTGTCAGGGAAGAAATAATAATGATACTCTTCTCTTTGGGGGCTAATCCTTCTTTTGAGCTGGCCACGTTCTGTGCCTTTATACTGTTAACAGTCATTAAAACCACCGCTAATACCGTTATAAAGGCAGCTGGTTTTAACCTGATGGTTCTCAATTTGTTTTTGCTTAAATCCATAGTCTGATGATTACTTATCCAGGCGTTTTTCTTTTAACCATTTCTCCAACACGCCTGCAACTTGCTCACTGTTTAAATCCGACATCAGAAAATGGGTATTGCCTTTAATACCTATCTCTGGCAAATGGACAATAGTAGCATCGCCTCCGTGGCTGTTTACCACCTTTGCCCACTGGCGCGCCGTAGCCAATACATTTTTCCAAAAATTAAGTGAAGCTGCTTTCGTTTCGTCTTTCGGGATGAAATCACCGAAATAAACCACAATGGGTATCTTGGTCAGTTTCTTGAACTCATCAAGGGGGACTCCTTTACCGCCACGGTTGCCTTCGGGCTCCTGGCCTTCGGGAAAAGTAAACCCACCCGGCTCATAGGCCACAACAGCTTTAACATGCTGGTTTTTAATAGCAGTCTTCCATCCCGGCGAACCACCGGCCGAATGGGTAAACAATATCCCGTCGCCAGATTTATCCATCACTGCCGACATAGCATTTACAATCGTTGCTTCATCGACACTGCCCGTGTTGGGCGTCATCATCCGGAAAAAATTATCCAGCGATACGCTGTCTTTGGGAAACTGCACACCCTCATTAAAATCTGGATACAAGCCGATCCGGAACTGGGTGAACCAGGTCTGGTCATCGGGTGTGGCCGTGATCTGTCCTGGCTTTGATGTTTGCCCTGCGTGGCCACGCCCGGGTTGGTCTACCAGATAAACACCGTAGCCTTTTCTTAGAAAGATATTGGCAAAGCCTTCCCTTCCATCGGCCGTGGTTTGCCAGCTGCGGCGCGACTGCCCGTAGCCATGCAGAAAAACCATAGAAAGTCGCTTTGCCTTTGGCGGGATCTGGTAAAACACGTCGGCATGGTCCCCGTGGCGGGTTTGTCCGCCCTGCGCTACATTCCAGGGTTTGAGCGCGTCGAACGTGCCTTCACTTTTGGTTACGCTGCCACCAGCCGAAAAAGCGCCCTGCTCCTGGATGATTAAAGGTTTCTGACTTTTAGTTTTCTGTGCCTGGCCTTGCAAGCTTACTATGGAGCATACCACACATACAAGGCTTAGTATTGCTTTATTTCTCATATCTATTGCATTTAGTCTGCGACGCTTGAATCAAATTGTTCGCATTAAATCATTTTAAGCTTTTCAAGCCATTGCTTGATCTCATCCTCGGTCTGGCGCGCTTTCTCATCCTTGATCATCAGCAGCTGCCCGTCCCTTTCAAGACCGCCCCGGGTCGAATAAGCTTCCAGTATTTTACTGTTCGGGCATAGCTGCCTGACTGTTTCGAACGTGCTACCAATGCCGTAGCCACCGTTCGTATTGAAGGGAATGATGGTCTTTCCGCTCAAATCGTATTGTTTCAGAAAACTTTTCATCGGCGGTGGGAGCTGCATCCCCCAGGTCGGAAAACCGACAAAGACCACATCGTACTGGCCGATACTATCAATTTTAGTTTTCAAAGGCGGCAGATATCCCGACTGGTTTTCACTGGCTACCTGCGCGACAGTTGCCTGATAATTCTCAGGGTACGGCTTTTCCAGCTCAATCGCCACCAGTTTTCCACCTACGTTCTTCTGGATCATTTCCGCAACTGCCTTGGTATTCTTCGTGCGGGATAAATAGACGATCAGGATCTTGTCAGCTGCCACATCAGTGCCCGTTTCAGCATCGATCCGCTCAGTTTGAGTAGAAGAGCAAGCCGAAACCAAGAACAAAAAAGCCAGCAGCAGGTGTGCTAATGGAGCGGTTAGTTTCATGTTTTCTGATGTTTATTATCCTCCCACCTTGGTAAATGAGAGTGATCCCAGTTTCCAACCTTCTTTTTGCTGCACATACACTTCCGTTACTTCAAACTCGTTGGTGACTTCCCTGCCGCCAACGACCGCTAACAGTGTAATCCTGTTCAAAAGGATAGCCGTTGATCCAATGATGTTTACGGATACTTTATGGATATCTGCCTTTTTGTAATGAATGCCCCCGGACTTGATGATATTGACTTCCTGCTGTTTGCCCCATGATCCGCCCATGTGAACAAAGACGGCCTTTTCATCAAAGAGCGCAGCCAGTGAGTCTGCATTCTTGTCTGCCATCCACTGCCATTTAGTTTTAGAAAGTGCAATGATTTTCTGCTCGGCGCTATTTTCAGCTTGCGCGAATGCTCCCTGAGATCCTAGCATCAAGCCTGCTGCAAGTATCAGGCAGGTAAGGGTTCTGGTGATTGTTTTATTTACGTTCAATTTCATTGTATCTCCGGTTTAATGTTTGATAACATGCGTATCGCGCACACTGCTGAATGTAAGCGCCAGCAGTTTCCAGTCAGCGCCCCGTTTCTTATAAACTTCCGTAACTGTAAATTCAACTTTCGCCTCGCTACCCCGAACTGTTGATTCCAGCGTAATACGACTCCAAATGATAGCCGTATCGTCAAAAAGCTCCACCGCTACATCGTGCACGTCGGCTTTTCTGTACCAGATGCTTCCGGTCTTGATGATTTCGAGCTCTTCGTCTTTTTTCCAGGTACCGCTCATATGGACAAATTTTGCTTTGTCATCAAAGAGTTTGGCCAGCTCGTCCACGTTCTTATCAGCCATCCATTGCCACTTCTTTTTTGAAAGGTCAATGATTTGTTGCTCCTGGCCGGCTGCGCCTTGTGCTAGTGACGATTGAGTACCTGCCAGCACGAAGCATAGCCCCAAAAACGTAGCTGCCAGAACAGATTTGAAAAATGATTGAGAATGCAATTGCATGAGTAATAAGTTGATTTAAAGGTTAAATATTAATTTCTCGCCCTCTTATAGGCTATTTATCATCCAGCTTTCTTTCACCTAGCCATTTCACCATATTGGGATCACGGTGATCGAAAAAGCTACTCGCATTGGTATCCAGAGATTTGATCGCGTCCATATCTTGCGCGCTCAGCTGGAAATCAAAAATGTTCAGGTTCTCTGCAATTCTTTCTTTACGGACTGATTTCGGAATTGCAATCACCCCCCGCTGCGTGAGCCAACAGACGACTACCTGCGCGATTGTTTTGTTATATTTTTGACCGATTGAGGCTAGAAGCTCATTTTCAAATAAGCCGTTTTTGCCTTCCGCAAATGGGCCCCAGGACTGGATCTGCACATTGTTTTCTTCCAGGAACTGTTGTGTCTGGATCTGCTGGTGAAAAGGATGCGTTTCAATCTGGTTGACTGCCGGGACAATCTCGTTATGGATGATCAGGTCAATGAGCCTGTCAGGTTGGAAGTTACTTACACCAATCGCCCTGATTTTACCTTCCTTGTATAGTTCTTCCATAGCCCGCCACGCTCCATACACATCGCCAAATGGCTGGTGGATCAAATACAAGTCCAGGTAGTCCAGCTGTAACTTTTTCAGCGATACTTCAAATGCCTTTTTGGTATCCTGGTACCCGTTGGATTGTATCCAGAGCTTGGTAGTGATAAAAAGCTCTTCCCTGGCAAGGCCACTTTTCTTTATTGCATTCCCTACGGCTTCTTCGTTCTGGTAGGCTGCTGCCGTATCAATCAGACGGTAACCTGTATCGATCGCATCCAATACACTTCTCTCACATTCTGCCAGGTCCGGTACTTGAAAAACCCCGAACCCCAGAATTGGCATTTCTACGCCGTTATTTAATTTTACTGTTTCCATAGTGGTTTCTTGTTGATGATGCAAAATTCCGCCTTTCCAGGGGCATATATGGTATATAGATTCCCGTTTTCTCTACCAATATTCCCGGTAAAGTTTGGGTCAACCCCTGGTAGGAAAGCTATGCTGCAACTACTTTCGGTCTATTTCTTCGCAGCCTTCTGCATCACATCAAGCCGTGCTTTCTTAGGGTCGGGCCCGCCCATAGCCGAGCCGTCAGAGCGGAACTCAATGATTTCGTTTTTCCCTGGATCATAAACCGGCCACTTTGGTAAGCCCTTACCATTCGGGTCTGATGTCTTAGCAAAATTGGCCCAATACGTGTTCATCATCGTAGCAACCTGTTTGTCTGTTGGTGCAATTGTAGCTCCGTTGCGCTCCATCAGATTGCCAAAAACATAAGCGATTTCGGAAGCATGTCCTGCGCCAAAACGCATCCGCTGTTGCATAGCAGCTGCAACATAGGAGAAAAGATAAACGTAGGCTTTGTCACCTTTGGCTGTTACCGCACTTGCTGTAAACCTGGCTGGCTTTGCCCAAACTTTATCGGTGTTGACCATCGAAAGCATTTGGGCAAAGTCTGCTTTACCATCCGGATCATAGGCTATGACCATTTCCTTGCGTACGGGCTCAAATTGGGCGAGCAATTCATCCTTTGACTTTGCATTCACAAAGCCAGCCGGTACTTCTGCACTATTCGAACCAATGATGATTGGAACACGGATCTGCCTGCCAGCCTTATATGCACTCTCGAATGTCTCTACAACTAATTTTCCGTCCAGGATCGGCCCTGCATAAATCAGCGCCCCGCCCTGGCCATTGCTTTCTTGTCCATTATCGACAATATCTTCCACAGAAAGTGAGCGGAGTTTGGCCAAAGCTTCTGCATCCTTACCCTGGATATCGTGTTTAGCGGCAAAGTTTACACCTATTGTCTCAGCTGAAACAGGATAGTATTTATCGGCGTTTTCCTTACTGATCGGCCTGCTTGACAACACGCCGTCGCGGCCACCGCCCGACTCGATAATTGCCTTTTGAAAAAGGCCTTTCGCAGATGGGATCGTCAGCAACGAATGCACTGAAACACCACCAGCCGATTCTCCAAAAATCGTCACATTCTTTGGATCACCACCAAATGCGGCAATATTCTGCTGCACCCATTTAAGCGCCGCGATCTGATCCATATAGGCATAGCTCCCTTTGGGCTCATTGGGATGCTCAGCGCTTAATGCAGGGAACGCAAAATGCCCAAGCCGCCCCAGGCGATAATTGAAATTCACCAGAATGACGCCTTGTTTGGCAAACTGAGTGCCGAAAGTTTCAGGGTAAGAACTTCCACCGCCCACAAACCCGCCTCCGTAAATCCATACCATGACAGGTAGTTTGGCTCCCGGCTTGGCTGCACTAGGCTTCCATATGTTTAGAAACAGACAATCTTCCGATGTGTTTTCCCGGATCTTACCCGCCTGTCGTGGCCAGCCTGCCTGGGCACAATCTGCGCAAAACTTGATTGCATCCTTTACGCCCTGCCATGCAGGAAATGGCTGTGGGGCTCGCCATCGGAATTCTCCAACTGGTGCTGTCGCATAGGGTATTCCTTTAAAAACATCAACGTCTGCTTCTGTAAGCCCCCGTAAAGTTCCAGCGCTTGTCTGGACCGAAGGACTTGCGCTGGCATCCGTATTGGTTGATGTTTGCTGGGCCTGCAAACTGAAACTTAAAATGAAAGTTAAACCTGTAAGTATCTTTCTCATTTTTTGGATATTTCCGCAGTTTAATTGGATTGTAAATTTCGGCTTTGCTTTGAGAGCAAATGGTATACAGATTCCCGATTTGTCTACCAATATTCCTGATTTGCCTTTCCGGATTTTTCAGCAGGTAATGAATTGGGTAACTTTGGGTACCTAAAAATTTCAGACTATGGAAGACATCATTCGTTTCGAAACTGTAAACCAATACAATGCATTTAACCAGCAGGAAACATTGCACCCGCTAGTAACTGTGATTGATTTGTCAACCGCAAGTCCCAGAAACAAGACCAGCCAATACATGGGCTGCTACGGGATTTTCTTAAAAGATGTCGTCTGTGGTGATCTTCGTTACGGGAAAGAATATTATGATTATCAGGAAGGCACGCTGGTCTTCATGTCTCCTGGACAGGTTTTCACCGTAGAAAATGATGGGGAGCTCTATCAACCCAAAGGCCACGCGCTCGTCTTTCATCCTGATCTGCTTTTAGGTACGTCACTGAACGGAAAGATGCAGGAATTTTCCTTTTTTGGTTATCAGGTCAATGAAGCGCTGCATTTGTCCCAGCGTGAAAGGCAGATAGTGATGGATTGTTTTGGCAAGATCAAGTATGAGCTCGAACATGCCATCGATAAACACAGCAGAAAACTCATTGTCGCTAACCTTGAACTGTTCCTTGATTATTGCATACGGTTTTACGACAGGCAGTTTCTTACGCGCGATACCATACACAGGGGAATCCTGGCAAAATTTGAGGCCCTTTTAAGCAGCTATTTTAGCTCAGAGAAACCTCAAACTATTGGCTTGCCGTCTGTCTCGTATTGCGCCGAAGAGCTCAACTTGTCAGCAAAATACTTTGGTGACCTGATCAAGAAAGAAACCGGCCAGACTGCCCAGGAATACATTCAAATGAAGGTGATTGAAGCCGCCAAGGAAAGGATATTTAGTAGCGACAAAACCGTTAACGAAATCGCCTTTGAACTGGGCTTTAAATATCCCCAGCATTTTAGCCGCCTATTCAAACAGCGGATCGGGCAAACTCCAAATGAATACAGGATTTTAAGCAATCTCAATTAATCTAAAACCTCGCGAAATGCAGCGATCAAAAGGACTGAACCGTTTGCTGTTAGCATTCCTGCTGACGCTCACGCATATTTTTGTAAGCGCCCAGGTAAAAGATGCCCGGTCGCCGAGCACGTCGATTTTTCCAAAAGGACAGCTGGCCCCAGCTAGCAATTTCACTGGAAAAGCATGGGTTCACCCATTGATACCAGCTGATAGCGTATTCAACATCCCGGTGTCTTCTGTGACCTTTGAGCCAGGTGCCAGGACCTATTGGCATTCACATGGAGGTGGCCAGGGAATTATCGCCATCGATGGTGTTGGCTATTATCAGGAAAAAGGCAAACCCATCCAAGTCCTAAGAAAAGGTGATGCGGTGAAATGCCCACCCGGCACGCCGCATTGGCACGGCGCTTCTCCCGAAACTGGCTTTGTTCAAATGGCAGTGACGCCTAATCATGCTAACGGAAGGGTTAAGTGGCTCCAACCGGTAACGGCTGCTGAATATACCAATACCAAGTGATTTGAATTTGACACTTCATAGAAGGCAAATCCGCACGCACGGACGAAAACAATGCTTACTTAAAAGCCTGGTCAATAGTTGGCCAGGCTTTTTTGGTACACCCAATTTATTTCAGTCTACAAGTAAGACGGCTATCCTGCGCTTTAAAGTTGAATTACGTATTAAGGTGCACCCTAGCTGTTTAGTGAACTGAAATATATAGTCTATTCACTTAGAAGGCAGGATTCAGTTGATCATTCAAATTACGCTTTAACGACCGTTTTTCTGTACTTACTGCCGCTCTTGCAAACCTCATTAAAAATCAGCCCACAACTTCGCAATTATTTACGAGATATCCCGTGCTGACAACATTCATACAAAGAAAGCCACTGTTCGTACATCATTTTCCTGGGTTCGATAAATAATTGAAAATTAAACGCTTGAAAGGACTTTATTTGATTTTCCTTTTTAATGAGAGTTCCAAAATGAACATTTCTCACTTCGTATGGTTCGAACTGAGATTACCGAACTTTTCAAACATAAACCCGAGGCGTGTAAATCTCCCGAACTATGCAAGTCATCTGCCTTGAAGAATCCGCGTTCTATGAACTGGTCGAACAGGTCGTCGCACGGTTAACGGAAAAGCACAAGCAGCATGCAGAAAAATGGGTGGCACAGGATGAAGCGATGAACCTTCTCAATATTAAATCCAGAACCACCTTACAGAAACTCAGGGATGAAGGCCAGCTTCGCTTCTCTCAGCCCCAAAAGAAGATTATTCTCTACGACAGAGATTCCATTGAACAATATCTGAACAAACACGCCCGTAATACATTTTAGTCATGGATACAGAAAACGAAAAACCAGACCCTGAGTATATCCGAAAGTTCAACCAGGGTTATATTCTGGCCAAGTACATGCCGGGACTGTCTGAACAGATTTCGAAATCAAAAAGTCAGACCCCTAATTTACAGGCCATGAAGGACGGTAGGCAGCAATTCCTTTCGGAGGAAGCGGTCAGCAAGGCTCCTTCCTGGCTAAAACCTGATCCGCAAAAGTTGGACAAAAATCTTCTGGGCAAGACAAAAGGCCGTCAAATTGACCCTGAACGATGATTCTCCATCATTCCATACCTGGCTCTCTTCCTTTTCCGGTTTTAGCAGGTGAATTTGTACCCTTCCGTTCGTTGTCGAGCAGCGTCCGCATAAAATCCTGAGAATTTTGCAGGTCTTTTTCCTTGCCCTTTATCTGGTCTAACTGCTCCTTGGTTTTTCCCTTGAACGGATTGGGGTGTAGTGTCTCCCGGGTCGCATCCCGAATTTGAGTGGCTGTATCTTTGTCCAGATCCCAGCTTTTAATGCCCTGCTCCATTCTCTTAGTCAGATCTGCCTCTAACTCTGTCTTTAGCCCTTCAAGGCTCCTGCGGTCTTCCCGGTTGACCCATGCTTCCCTGGCTTTGGTCAACCCGGCAGGATTAAATTCCAGCCGGTGAGAAGTTTGCCTGATATCCTCGGTGGGGATGTTTTTAATGCGCTCATCAATCAGTCGAGACTGCCGGGCTGTTTCGTCAGCCATATTCTTGAAATAATCGAAACCTTCCGGAAAAGAGTGTTCCAAATCCTCTTTGTTTTCGTGATCCTTCATTTGATATAATATTTAGTTGACAACATATTTGAATTATGATAATATTCTCAAGTAGTTAACTATCAGCAGACCAGCCATGAACCTTGATAAACAGCCCGCTGAAAGCGTTCGTAATTCCCATCCTGATTCACAGCCGTATCACACAGTCCCTTGTAAAACCATTTCATGGGAAGACTTACACCGGTCCGCCACTGTGCTCACCGAGTTTTCCCAAGAGGCAAAAAAGGAAATCGAATACTACCTGGGTTATTTGCCCGATGAGAGCATCACCATTCGTTTTGAGCCTTTTCTGAGAAGCCTGATCCAACAGAAAAATGCCGGGCTTTTGCCCTATGAGCAGTACAGCAAGCTGGCAGAGCAGCATGTCCGCCTGATCCGCAACGAAGATGTACGCTATAACCTGGTGGATGATTACGATCAGCAGCTTTACCAGACGTATTTCCGAGAATATCTGCCCTACGGTGCGCTGGCAAAACAGCGTTTGATTGATATGATGGGTTACGCACCGGAGCTTAAACATTCGCTTCTTGCTGAATTGTACCTTCGTAAAATACTCGCCAATGAGCTCATCCGGCTTCCATTGGAAATGACTCCGGTCGACTACAGAGCAATGACCCTGATCAGGTACCGGCAGATCCTACTTTCAAGGGGTAAAGACGCTGCCGACAACTGGCCGGTACTGAATTGTGAGCCGGATAGTGAGTTCAGTCGCTGAATCATCATAGCCACGCCCGTTTCACCTGCGGGATCGTATCACAGGCAACCGTTCAAGTAGTTCCTTATGCTTACCTACCGGTAAAAGTACCTCGTGCTGCCCAAGAAAAACCCGGTCCGATTCTACCCGGTCAACATGTTTCAAGTTGATACAAATAGAACGAGAAGCCCGGTAAAAATTATCGTTTAAATAGAACAACACATTTTTAAAAGGTACAGATAAAAGCACCCCTTGATGAACACTTCCTGGCGCGATCCTGGCAAACTCCTCGTTGGTTAAAATTAGCTCACTGTATCCACCGCTGGCATTGATCAGCATAATCTGTCCTGTATTGACCCGTACATACGCCTTGTCATGCCAGACAAATACATCTTCAGGTGGTCTTTTGCCCGCTGGAATTCTCCACTTATAAAAATTATCCAGCGCAAGATCGATCTGCATGGACAACTCCCGCGGCCTGAAAGGTTTGTGCAAAAAAGCAGCTGGACTGGTCTTGCGGGCACGATTATAAGTTTCCATTTCGGTGTTAGCGGTCAGATAAATCAAAGGGATCCATTCGATATCCGTCAGTTCCTTTGCCAAGGCAATGCCGTCAAGTTGACCATTCAGCCTGATGTCAATAAGAGCCAGATCAGGCGACTCCTGTTTTCTAACCCGGATCGCTGTCTCATAATCGCGCGCTTTACTGCAGACATTATAACCAGCTGCTATCAGCGCTTCTTCAATGGCCCATGCAGTCAGCTCATCGTCTTCGACAACCAAAATCCTTAATGCGTTGCTTGAATTCATAAGAGGGTATTTATAAAATTGGATGGATTCTTTGGTATTATTAGGGTTCAAATACCAGCGTAAAGTGGTTACCCTCCTTGCTGGCAGATAATTCTGCTTTCAATCGTCCCGCCAAAACGGCTATCAGTTGAAGGCCAAAGCCTTTTTTCACTGACTCATAGCTGAATCCCGGCCCGTTATCTTTCATTTCAAAGACAATGCTTTCGCCTTGCTGAACACATGAGATCATTAAACTGGGCTCTTGCTGATGTGGGAGCGCATATTTGCAGGCGTTCGTCATCATCTCGTTGAGGATTAAACCAAACGACGCCGCTTGATCCGCATGCAGCCATATTTTCTCCACCAGATATTGCGGCTGGAATGACTCCATTCCAAAAATCTTAAATACACTGGCAGCGAGCCGGGGAATGTACTCTGCCAGATCGACCTGAACGGGTTGATTGCCATCATAGAGCCGCTGGTGGACCAATGACACTGCATGAATACGCAGTAGACTTTCTTCCAAAACCTGTTTTCCAGCGCTATCGTCCTGCATGCGGTTGGATTGCAACGAAAGCAGGCTGGTAATTTGTTGAAGATTATTTTTTACCCGGTGGTTCTGTTCGGCTACCAATAGCTGATTCTGATTGCTGGTGCGGCGGTATTTGCGATAGAGCCAGTAAAATACCCCACCAAAACCTATCGCCGAAAGGCTCAGTATCATAGCGAGCCGCGTCAGCCATTTTTGAGACTTTAAATTTTCCGCCTGAAGTGCAAGCTCCTTCTTTTGGGAAGCAAGCATTGCTGCTTTTTTTTCAGTTTCATATTCGACCGAAAGACGTGACACGGCTCCTTCCCGATCCTCAGTCAGTGCTTTTGCGGCCAGATCATGATAATCCTTGTAGTAAGCCAATGCTTGTTTATAATTAGCCATTTGTTCGCAAAGAGTGGCGGAGGACTTGAGTAGGTTACTCCTTAGCTCAAAGCTATGGAATCGTGAAGTGTCCATAACATAACGAGCCTGTTGCAACCACTGCTTCGCTAATGCCGTGTTGTGTACGTTGAGATAGGCATCTGCTAATCTATTTCTTGTAGTGATTATCTCCGTAACTAATTTTTCTCGGGTAAAGATCACATTTGCTTTTTTGAGATTGGAAACATGCTTGATGCGATCCGCTTCGTTTAGGCCAGGCCCGTAAAGTGAATAAAGATTGGCAATGTCAACTGGATTTCCTAACGCCAATGCCAGCCCCAGCGCTTCGTTATAGTGATAATCCGAGCTATCACCATAAGCCTTGTTACTACCTTTCATTTCACTATGGAGTGCAAAAGCTCCCCCCATCACTACGTTTGCTCCCATTAAATTGTGACGGACACCACCTAGCTTTGCAAAATGCATTGCCAGACGGGCATTCTCAAATGCCTCTCTTTCATGTTTCAGACGAATATGATATTCTGCCAGTCTTAAATATATTTTGCTCATGCTTTCCCATCCGCGGCGAGACTCCCAGATCCTTAGGGCCTGAATAAAATATTTTTGGGCCACGAGCTGCTCTCCTACTCCCATATAAGCTTTACCCAACTGGTAGCCCTGCTCCGCAATCTTCAACGAATCTCCGCTTGCAAGCGCGTCATTGTATTCCCGGATCTTTCTGGTGATCCTTTCGTTTGAGCTCGACACAAGATCTTGCAAAATGGGTAATAGCGGAGAAGCCTTTGCACAGGTTGGATCTATGAAATTACCTGGCGCTAATATCATCACGACAAACCATGCACGGCCATACGGCTTTTCTAATCTTCTATCCATATTTTTAAGTTTTTGCACTACTTGACCTTAAATTATAGCGTGCAGCCAATTCAGAATATATCCATTCCGATCCATCACTTGATATGACGTGTCCTTCTTACTTAACTTGAATTCATAAGAGGGTGTTTATTTAAATTGGAAGGTTTTTCTTTGGCAATATTATGGTTCAAATACCAAGGTAAAATGGTTACCTTTTTTATCGGCAGATAACTGAGCTTTTAACCGGCCCGCCAAAACAGCAATCAGTTGCAGCCCAAAACCTTTCTTTACTGACTCATAGCTGAACCCGGGCCCGTTATCTTTCATTTCAAAGACAATGCTTTTGCCTTGCTGTACACATGAGATTATCAAACTGGGCTCTTGCTGATGAGAGAGCGCATATTTGCAGGCATTGGTCATCATCTCGTTAAGGATCAACCCAAATGATGCTGCTTTATCTGCATGCAGCCATATTTTCTCTACCAGATAGTTTGGACGGAATGACTCCATTCCAAAAATCTTAAATACGCTGGCAGCTAGCCGGGGGATGTACTCCTCCAAATCAACCTGGACGGGCTGGCTGCCATCATAAAGCCGTTGATGGACCAATGACACCGCATGAATACGCAGTAAACTTTCTTCCAGTACCTGCTTACCTACACTGTCCTGCATCCGGTTAGATTGTAGTGATAGCAGGCTGGTAATTTGTTGAAGATTATTTTTTACCCGGTGGTTTTGTTCTGCTACCAATAGCTGATTCTGATCACTGGTGCGGCGGTACTTTCGGTAGAGCCAGTAAAATACCCCGCCAAAACCTATCGCCGAAAGGCTCAGTATCATAGCGAGCCGGGTCAGCCATTTTTGAGATTTCAGGTTTTGTGCTTGAAGTGACAACTCTTTCTGTTGGGAAGCAAGCGTTGCAGCCTTCTTTTCGGTTTCATATTCGACCGAAAGACGCGATATCGCACCCTCCCGATCCTCAGTCAGTGCTTTTGCTGCCAGATTATGATATTCTTTGTAATAGGCCAGTGCTTGTTTATGATCCGACATTTGTTCATAAAGATTAGCAGTGGACTTGAGTATGTTGCCTCTTAACTCAAAATTCTCAAAGCTGGAAGTATCCATGACTTGTTTAGCCTCTCTCAACCAATTTTTGGCGAGTGTTGGATGATGTGTATCAAGATAGGCATCAGCCAAACTTAAGCGAGTTGTGACAATCATGGATGTTACTTTTTCTCGAGTGAAGATTGCTTCCGCCTTCTTCAGATTGGAAATATACCTGGTGTGGTTCAAATCATTTATGCGAGGCCCGTACAGCGAGTAGACATTGGCTATGTCGCCTGGATTCCCTAAGCTCAATGCTAGCTCCAACGCCTGGTCATAATAATAGTGAGAACTGTCTAAATCACGTTTATGATTGGTCTGCATTTTATATCTAAGCCCGTAAGCTCCAGCCATCGAAATATCAGCGCCCATCAAACTGTGACGCACACCACTCAGTTTTGCATAATGCATTGCCAAGGAGGCATTTGAGAATACCTCCTTGTGGTGTTTAAGACGAAAATGATATTCTGCCAACCGTAAATGTATCTTGCTCATACTTTCCCACCCTTTACGTGGCTCCCAAATCCGAAGTGCCTGCATGAAGTATTTTTGGGCAGCTAGGTGATCCCCCACTACCATATAAGCTTTTCCCAACTGGTAGCCTTGTTCGGCAATCTTCAACGAATCCCCGCTTGCAAGCGCCTCATTGTATTCCTTGGTCTTTTGAGCAAGCCTTTTGCTAGAAGCTGAAGTGACATCTTGTAAAATGGGTAATTCCGTTGAGGCTTTTGTATGGGCTGTATCAATGAAATAACCAGCGGTTAATATCATCACGGCAAACCATGCATGGCTATACAGCCTGCCTTGTTTTCTATCCATGTTTGTTATGCGATTACAGTACGTGATTTTAAATCTAAGAATATTATTGTAATAATCAGACCCCATTATCTAATTATAAACCAGCGTTTTGACGTACCGCTTGGCTCTAAACGTATGGCGGTTTGTCTTCAAACAACAAAACCAGCTGTCCGTATGAAATATTAGCTGTCTCATCAAGCAACTTACAGGTTACAAAATATTCTGTTTTAATTGAATAAATTTTCAACACCCTCCCTGTATGAATAACTTCGACCTTGACAGATCACTGATAGAACTGGCTTCCCGTGAGGGAAACTCCCGCTGGACCATACGCAGCGCGGTAGAAGGCACGCAGATTTTCGGCGGTATCGGATCAGGTAAAACATCGGGTTCAGGAAGGATGATCGCCATCAAATATCTCAAAGCCGGTTTCGGTGGTTTGGTGCTGACTGTAAAGCCAGATGAAAAAGAAATGTGGCAGCAGTTATGCCGTATCAGCGGGCGAAGCAATGACCTTGTCATCATAGAACCTGGAGGTGAGCACTATTTCAACTTTCTGGATTACGAGTCCGGTCCCAAAATTCGTGGGGCCGCTCTTACCGAAAACATTGTCCAGGTACTCAAAACGGTCATCCGCGCGGGTGAAGAGCAAAGTGCAGGCAAGTCTGACGACCCGTTCTGGGAAAAGGCGCTGGACATGCTCATCTTCAACGTGATCGATCTATGCCAACTTGCCTATGAGAAGCTATCGGTTCAAAGCATGTATGACATCGCGACTGCGATCCCCAAAATCAATGAAGACGGCACCATGCGTTATACGGGCGAGGAAAGTAATGCCTATTACCAGGCGATCACGGCTGCAAAGGACAACATCGTCAGTAAAATGGATCACTGGTACAGCTCAAAGTCTTTTGAGGAGCGTAGCGCGATAGATGCCGGGCAAAGTTTTGAAGCAGCTTTCTTCGAAAAAGTCCCGCAAGCCCGGCTTTACAAATTCGTTGAGCAGTTTTTCTCCGACAACTTTATTCCATTGAGCGAAAAAACACGCTCGATCATCGATTTTACATTTTCGGGCTTTCTATTCCGGCTGCTTCGTGATCCGGTCTACACCTTGTTCTGTGATAAGAAATCCACTGTAACACCTCAGGACAGTCTGAACGGCAAGATCATCTTGATCGATCTGCCCATTAAGATCTACCACAAGGTCGGACGCGACTGCCAGATCCTTTTCAAATACATCTGGCAAAGGGCCATGGAGCAGCGCGATGTCAGGTTGAATGACCGACCGGTATTCCTGTGGGCCGATGAAGCCCAGAATTTTATCCACGAGCATGACGCTGATTTTCAGGCGACCGCCCGTTCAAGCCGGGTGGCAACGGTCTACATCTCGCAGAACCTTCCCAACTATTATGCCTGTATGGGTGGGTCAAAAGCCGAATTCAAAGTCAAATCATTCCTTGGAACACTTGCCACCAAGATCTTTCACGCCAATGCCGATATAGAAACCAACCGGTACGGTTCAGAATTGATCGGTGATACTTTCTTTGAAGACCAATCTGAAAGTGTCACTTACGCACAAAATTTTTCACAAACCCGCGGAAAGTCTCTCAAACTCGAACGCGCTGTCAGACAGGAAGAGTTTGTGAGCTTAAAAACCGGCGGGCCTGCCAACAAATACTATGTAGAGGGATATTTCCACCGGCAGGGCGATTTGCTGTTCCAAGGACGCAACTATACCAAAATGAGCTTCAATCAGAATTATAATCCCCTCTAAACAATAATCACATGAAAACTAACCTGTATTACCGCGCCGTATTCCGTCGCCAGAGCATGTTGAATGAATTCGTCATGGACTTCTTTTTGTACTTCTGCTCTTATCCCCGCCTGATGCTGGAAGTCTTCGTCCGTAAGAATTTTGGTGAACGTTATTTTTCGTTCTTCTCCGCCCTGATGATTGGGTATTTCGGAGAAGTTGACCACCTGATTCCGTGGCAAATTGACCACCTAATTAACTGGCGGCCGGTAGTAGAAAATGCTAGTAGAAGCGATTCAAAATTAGTAAATAAAAGTTATAATTATTCGTAGCTGGTTTCGAGCTCCGTTTTTCGTTTTCTTCTCATTGATTCCCCCTTTAATTCAACCCGGTGTGCATCATGTACTATACGATCTAAAATGGCATCAGCAATGGTTTTTTCTCCTATTACTTCATGCCATTTGCTAACAGGCAACTGAGAAGTAATTATCAGGGATGTTTTTCCGTGCCTGTCTTCTATGATTTCCATCAGTGCTGCCCGGCTCTGGGCATCGAACGGCTGGATACCAAAGTCGTCCAGGATAAGAAGTTGTTGCCGTTCTATTTTTGTAATTTCTTTGATATAGGATCCATCCGCCTTGGCCATTTTGAGTTTGGCAAACAATTTGGGAGTACTGGCATACATTACGCGGTAGCCAAGTATACATGCCTGATGACCAATCGCAGATGCTACATAGCTTTTACCGATTCCGGTACTGCCTGTGATCAGTAGGTTTTCATTTCGGCCAATAAAGGAGCATTCTGCTAGGCGCATGATCTGATTACGGTCAATACTTCTATCAGCATGATAGTGGATATTTTCGACCATGGCCTTATAGCGGAACCGTGCGTACAAGATCTGGCGTTCGACCCGACGGTTATTTCTGTCATCCCATTCAGCGTCAACTAGATGAGCTAAAAGCTCATCCGCCGTGTAATCATTAGTCTTTCCACTTTCCAGGCTACTTTTAAAGGCATGGAACATGCCGTAAAATTTTAGCTTGCGTAACTTTTCCAAAGTGTTTGTGTTCATTTTTATTAATTGTTTAAAGGATTATTGATAATAGTCTTCGCCTCTGATATTATCGTGTTTGGGCATGGGTAATTCGTCTGCAAACAGGCTGTCTTCATATTGATCCATATTTTTTTCCAGTATAGTCTGGATTGTTTTATAGTTGTAGATACCATAGCTTAAAGCCCTTTGGCACGCGCTGATCAGGCGTTGTTCACCAGCTTTCTTCGCAAAAGAGAGGATACCAATACAGGAGCGGTAGGCCTGTTCGGGATGCTGTTTGCGATCCAGGATTTTAAGAATATACAACCTGACATCTTCATGGATCGAGGAAGCCCACTCCAAGAATCGATCTGGTGTCCAGTCTGTTACGAAGCGGTGTGTACTGGCCAGATGTTCTTTATCGGTAGAATAATTATAGGGACTTTTAAGCCTTTTATGAAGGGCGATACGTTCGTAATGATAATATGCTTCAACCACAGAATTGGAATACAACAACTTGACTTTCTTGCCGATAAACCGGTATGGGACACTATAATAGTGCTTGTCAACGCTCAGGCAGACATGTCCGTTCTTCATTACAGTGGCATGTAGCTGTTTTTTGAACTCATAATGCAGGATCGGAAGCGGGGCCAGAGCACTGCGCTCAATTTCTTCAAACTGGAGTCTGCGACTGTAATTACGGCCCCGAAGCAGTTGGTTATTATGAGCCTCGAGAGCAATCAATATAGCTGCGTTTAACTCTGTCAGTGAGTTGTAAACCTGCTTTCTTAAAGGCGCATAAATACGGCTGTAAACGATTTTGACAGCACCTTCCACCAACGCCTTATCTCTTGGCCGGTAAGCGCGTGCAGGTAATATCGTAGTCCCATAATGATCAGCAAAATCGGCAAAGGCCTCGTTCAGCGTAGGTTCGTATTTATTGCTTTTTATAACAGCAGCTTTAAGGTTATCCGGAACAATTGCTGCCGGCACACCACCGATATAATGAAGTGCATTCTCGCAAGCTGCGATCAGATCTTCTTTTTGCTGGCTACTGACTGCTTCCACGTAAGTGAGTTGACTCGCTCCCAGGATAGCCACAAACACTTCAACCTCAGTTAATTCACCAGTCTCTTTATCTACAATACTTAATTTAACACCTGCAAAATCGATGTACAGCTTATCGCCGGCCTTATGGTCCTGATGCATCACAGGGTTAACGCGGGCCTTCCATTTGGTCAGATGAAAGCAAAACTGGGTATAAGCAAATCCTTCCGGAAATTCCTTTTTATAGGCTTCCCAAAGCATATGACGGGTAACACCTGTCCGTTTTAATTCTTTGTCTATTTGCGGAAAACAACGTTGCAGATTCAACAATCTGTCTTGCGGTGGCTGCTGTTTAACCGTTCCGAAAAAGTCATCCAGCTCTTTATCATTCAGGCTGTTGATCTGTTCAAAGGTAAGTCCGCTCGCATCAAAAGTGGTCATGTACTTCTTAGCGGTATTGCGGGAAACACCTGTCTGTTCCGCTATCCAGAGCTTGCTGCGGCCCTGGCTGTACATCCGTAAAATCTGTCTTATTTTGCTCATGCTGATTGTCGAATTGGCCATACCTTTTACACGATTGGTTCGTGCCAAAAATATGGTTGATTCTACAGCATTTTCTAATCTCTCAGGTGGTCAGTTTACTCCGGAATCAGGTGGTCAGTTTGATCCGAAATGGGGTGGTCAATTTCGCCCGGAACAGGTGGTCAGTTTAAACCGAATTGGGGTGGTCAGTTTCACCGAATTTTCCACTGATGATTGCGTTGCTACTGTTCATACTGCCGATGCTACGCCATTTTTACAACCTGTGGATGCCGGATTCCTACCGTCAGGACTATGCTTCTGAAAGTTTTTTTGCCTACAACCTGAGCTGGTATATTTTCATAGTATGTTTTGTGATCTTCTCTTTTCTGCGGGAATCAGAACTGGCCCGTTTACCATCGGTATTTGATTTTGCCCGGTTCAGTCTCTCTACCGGTGAGATCCATCCGCTATTTTTTAAGATCAAACTTTTCGGTAAAACTGCCGATGTCAGGACAATCGAAACAATCCTGGAACCCGGTCTTTTCCTTATCATAGGTTCCATTCTTTGGAAATTCGACCAGGGTATTGGAATATTCATCATCGTATGCAGCATCTTTTATTCAATCGGTTATATGGCCGCCTACCATCAGGGAGACAATTTTGTCATGGACAAAATAGACGAGATGATTTGCAGCGAAGAGCTGGTCTCCTCTTTCGTGGAAGGTAAGGATTCCTCGAAAACGCGTGGGGTACACTACTACGGAAGACGCCCTGCGGATCCTGATGTGAGAAGAAAGGTAGCTGACAGTTTTTTTGAATCTGAGGACGTGGTCGAGGCCCTGTGAGCAGTCCTAAGCTGTGCTTAGGGAAGATGTCTGATGATTTTCAATTTACATAACCGGTATCCGCGAACTGTGCTTAGGGTATACCATTCACGAGCTTTAACGGCAGCACAATCCGGGGTGGACAAACGCTAAACCATAGTAACCTGCCAGCCATGATCCGAATGATCCAGAGCAGCCATGCAGACCACGCCAAATCCTACTTTACCCAGGCACTCTCTAAAGCCGATTACTATATCGACGGACAAGAACTCACTGGAAAAATCCGGGGTAAACTCGCAGAACGTTTAGAAATAAACGGTGATGTAAGCCATGAAGTTTTTTCTGCCCTGTGTGATAACATCAATCCAGCCACCGGCAAACCGCTGACACCACGAAGTAGGCAGGAGCGTACCGTTGGCTATGACATCAACTTCCATTGTCCTAAATCAGTCTCGATCCTGCATGCGCTCTCTGAGGACAACCACATCCTGGATGCTTTCCAGGATTGTGTCACCCAGACCATGCAGGACATCGAGGCCGACATGAAAACACGCGTCCGAAAGGACGGTGTTTATGACGAGCGTTTGACGGGTGAAATGCTCTATGCAGACTTCATCCATCAGACGGCAAGGCCCACGGATGGCTCTCCGCCTGACCCGCACCTGCATGCGCACTGTTTTGTTTTCAATGCCACCTGGGACGGGGTGGAAGAGAAAGTGAAAGCCGCGCAGTTCCGCGACATCAAGCGTGACATGCCTTACTACCAGGCCCGCATGGAAAAAAGGTTGTCCGACAGTTTGATCGGCCTGGGTTACGGGACACGCCTGAGTGAAAAGTCCTTTGAGCTTGATGGTGTGCCACCAAGGGTGATCGATCTGTTTTCAAAACGCACCGATGAAATCGGACGGGTTGCCAAAGAAAAAGGCATCACCGATGCCAAAGAACTCGACAGCCTTGGCTCTCGCACCCGTTCAAAAAAACAGAAGGGGCTGACCATGGAAGAACTAAGAGATCACTGGCGCGGTCAGATCCGTGACCTTGGGCCGGACGAATCCGGTGAAGGGCAAAAGGCCGTCCGCTTTGCGCCCGAGCGGCAGCGTGAGGTCAGCATACCGCAGCACTGCGTAGACCATGCGATCTCGCATGGCTTCGAGCGTGCGTCGGTCATTGGTGACCGGCGGCTGCTGGCCTCAGCTTACCGGTACGGGATGGGCGACCGCTCCATCACACTGAACGGCATCGACAATGCTTTCAAAAGCGACGCCCGGCTCATCCATGTCATGGATGGCGGGCGCAACATGAACACGACCAAAGAGGTGCTTGCCGAAGAGCGCCGCATGGTCGCCCTTGCCCGCGCAGGGCGCGGCAAGATGCTGCCGCTTTACAAAAAGGCCCCAAAGGTAGCGCTCGATGGTCAGCAGGCACAGGCTGTAAGCCATGTGCTGACCACTACCGACCGCGTCTCGATCATCCGGGGTGCAGCAGGCAGCGGTAAGACCACGCTGATGAAAGAAGCGGCGGATCATATCGCGAAGGCGGGCAAGACCGTCACGGTCGTTGCCCCGACCGCCGAGGCATCGCGGGGCGTACTCAAAGAAGAAGGCTTTGAAAACGCACAGACCGTAGCGCAGCTACTGGTCGATAAGAAAATGCAGGGCCAGCTCAAAGATCAGGTACTCTGGGTAGATGAAGCCGGGCTGCTTGGCACCAGGGACATGACAGCTTTGCTGGAAATATCCCATCAGCAGAACGCCCGGTTGGTGCTGGGCGGCGACACGCGCCAACACTCTTCGGTGGTGCGCGGGGATGCCTTGCGTATTCTGAACACCGTCGGTGGCATCAAGTCCGCCGAAGTCAGCAAGATCTATCGTCAGAAAAGCGAAAGTTACCGCTCGGTTGTGCAGGATCTGTCAGCGGGTAATATCAAGCAGGCTTTCGAGAAGCTCGAGCAGAATGGGGCCATTAAAGAGGTTGACCCTATGGAGCCTGATGCCGCGTTGGTTGATGACTATGTCAGTATTCTCAAAGAGGGCAAGTCTGCGCTGGTGATCTCACCCACGCACCAGCAGGGCGGCGCGATCACAAAATCGATCCGCACCAGATTGCAACAGGAAGGACAATTGGGAAAGAAAGAAATCAAAGCTACCCGTTACACCAACCTGAATTTGACCCAGGCACAGAAAGCCGATTATCGGAACTTGCCACAGGGGCAGATGGTGCAGTTCAACCAGAACCTGCCCGGCATCCGCCGTGGCAGCATCTGGACAGTTGGGCAAAGCTCCGACCACAGTGTCTACATCCAAGACGAACAAAACCGGCAGGTGATGCTGCCTGTCGAAAACAGCGGCAGCTATGAGGTCTACAAACAAGGCGAGATCGCCCTTGCCAAGGGTGATCTTATCCGCATCACGCGCAACGGGTTTGACCAGGACAAAAAACGACTCAATAACGGGCAGATATTGCAGGTTGAATCCGTCAAAAAAAGTGGGGATATCACCCTGATGAATGCTGCCAGCCAGAATCGCTATCAGATCAGACAGGATTTTGGGCATCTGACGCATGCTTACTGCATCACCTCGCATGCCTCGCAGGGCAAAACGGTAGATGAGGTGCTGCTCTATCAGCCCTCATCGACCTTTGAAGCCACCGATGCCAAACAGCTTTATGTATCCGTCTCACGCGGGCGCGAGCGTGTCAGCATTTATACCGACGATAAGCAGAGCCTTTTAGAGCATGCCAAAAGGATCGGTGACCGCAAGTCGGCCATCGAGCTGCTCACCAACAATGACAAGGTCTGGCAGCATGGCATGCAGCGCATTAGGGAGGAAATGTACAAACGTGAGCACAGGCCGGTGAAGGAACCTGTCGATATCCAAAAACCTATGCGTGTGAAAAAAGACAAAGGCTATGAACCAGGGATTTAAACTCCGTTTTGACCAGATGCGCGAAAACGCTCCTGCGCAGGCGCAGCCTGACGCACAGGACCAGGCCACATCTGACCGCCCCGTCTATGAGGCGGCCTCGGTGCGCAATTTGCATCTGGTCTGGCTGGATGGCAGGGAATCGTTTTTAAACTATGCCTACCTGGTCCACGCAGAGTTCAGTCACGGTGATGATCTCAACGAGATCCTGCTGAACTTTTCAGGGTATGTGGTAGCGCTCAGGGGTTATCTTTTGCAGGCTTTGTTTGCCGAACTAGTCGATCATCTGCCACGGGTGATCCTGCAAGAAGATCCCCGCTACCTGGCCACTGGCCAGGTCAGTGGGCCTGTTGTCACCGAGATCATGGTGGCAAAGCCGTCGTGATTTGAAAAAATGCCGGGCAAGTTTCCCTGCCCGGCAGAAAGTTCAGCTTTCCCGTGGCTGGTATTTAAGTACCACCAGCGAGATCTTTTGCCCGAACAGGTTCAGTGAGATGTTCATACTGCCGGTTTCTTCGTTGAGCCAGGCTACGCCTGTTTTATTCCAGTTTTTCTTGTCACTATCCGCTTTGTCGGTCGTGTAGAAAATGTTGTGGGTTGGGTGTTTCTTTTCGGTTTGGTTTTTAGTAGTCATCATCAAATCTCCTTTTTGTTAGTCGATGATGGCAGCGTAAATAGCGCATAAGGATGTGACAGCTCCCCGAAGCGAAGCGGAGTCGTCAGATGATTTTTTATGCAGTAAAAAAATCAGGGATAGGCGTCCGTCACAGCCGACTGCGCTAAGCTGACAGCATGAATCGATAGACAAAAAGGTGATTTCTTGAATGGTCGCGAACAAATCCGAAAGGGTATGACCGGCTTACCTGGTTTCATGAATGATCTGTGCGGGATATGGCTTGCTTGGGAATTACGGAGTTCTGCTCGGCTTCACATGAGCAAGGTAGCTCGTAGGCCAGGGTTGTTTGTGCTGCTGGTAATACGCTTTTACCCAAATGGAACGATATTACAACCGATACGGTACTTGTCGGCAAGCTATTTGTCCAGTTTTTTATAAAAAATACTGGACATTATTCGTTGGTTGTATTATACTTGTACCCATGAAAACATCTGACTATGTAGCTTTTAGTGTTAATAAACTACCCAAAGGGTATGTTTTTACCTATGAGAGCCTTATTGACGATGTCAATAAACGGGAGGCTGTGATAAAGGCGCTCAACCGTATGGTTTCCGCAGGCAAGCTGGCAAAACTGGCAAAAGGCAAATACTACAAGCCGGAACAAACCCCTTTCGGAACCTTGTTGCCGGACGTGGCTCAAGTCGTTAAAGACCTTCTCGAAGAAGGCGGCAAGCCGATTGGCTATTTAACGGGACTAAGCATCTACAACAGGCTTGGACTTACCACGCAGGTCAGCAACATTATTCAAATTGGCAGAAATGATATTCGTTCCTCTTTTCACAGGGAACGGTATACCATTTCATTTATCAAACAAAAGAACATCATTACCAAAGACAATATACCCTTACTGCAAATGCTGGACACGATCCGGTACATCAAAAAGATACCCGATACCTCTATCGAATCGGCTCTCAAGCGGCTGATAGCCCTTTTAAAGGGCCATTCGGAAAATGAACTGTCACGGATGGTACGCCTGGCATTGAAATATCCGCCATCCACCAGGGCATTGCTCGGTGCCTTGCTGGATCAGCTTGGCATGACTACCTTATCAGGGGGGCTTTACCCAACATTGAACCCCATTACGCAATATGAGCTTATTGGGGCCGACAAGGTTCTTGATTATACGGAAAAGTGGAACATCAAATGAATTTACACGAAAACAAAACACTTTTCCGTCAGGCGGTACAAGCAACAGCGGACCGCATGCAAATTCCGGCAATATATGTTGAAAAAGACTATTGGGTAACCTACGCCCTTTATACGATCTTCCAAGATGAAATTGGCAAAGAAACGATATTCAAAGGTGGCACCGCGCTATCCAAATGCTTCAAGATGATCGAACGTTTTTCCGAGGATATCGACCTTGTCGTTATTCGAAAAGAAGGAGAAACAGATAACCGGCTTAAAACCAAGCTCAAAACAATAAGTGCCTGCATTGAACCCGTTCTGCCCGAAATCGAGCTTGAAGGGCTTACTCATAAAAGAGGTATGAACAGGAAAACGGCTCACCAGTTTCCAAAGGAGTTCACCGGAGCTTATGGCCAGATACGGGATGTCATTGTCCTGGAAACCACATGGCTTGGAAACTACGAGCCGTACGGTGAGCAGACTATTGCTTCGTTCGTGGGCGGGATGATGCTGGAGGCCAACCAGCATCAGATCGCATCACAGTATCACCTGTTACCATTCACGGTTCAGGTACTATCACCTTTGCGCACTCTATGCGAAAAAATCATGAGTCTTGTCCGGTTTTCACATACGGATACACCCATAGCCGATCTGCGTAAAAAGGTACGCCATCTTTACGACCTTCATCAACTATTGCAACTGGAAGAATATTCCGGATTTCTCCGCTCCGAAGCATTTGAGAAAATATTAATAGATGTCGGAAGAGACGACTTCAAAAGCTTTCGGAATAATAACCAGTGGCTCAAGATACACCCTGCTGATGCTATGATGTTCGGCAATCTGGAAAATACATGGAACCAGATCAAAGATGCTTACACCAGAGATTTTAAAAATCTTGTATTTGGCAAGCTGCCTGACGAAGCATCCATTCTCGATTGCCTGAAATCAATTCAGTCCCGTTTAAAGACAGTATCATGGATTGAATTTGAGCATTGAACTGTCCTTTATAGGGCCATTTTCAAAACCTGATTCCAATCCGCACCTATTTCCTGCGGAACATGTCGGATAACCCGCTTAGTAAATTTGTTCCCGATAAACTCCTCGATCCGTTCAGCAATTGAATTGCCACCAGCATCATTATCCACTGCAAGTACGATTTGTTCCAGCAGCGGCATTTTGGCTATCACACTTACCAGAAACTCAAACTGCTTGTCACGCATGCCGCCGGAGACAGCGGCGTAAGCCGTGTTTACCGGTTTGAAAAGCGTATAATGGCTTAAAGCATCGATAGGACTTTCGGCTAATACCAAAGTAGTATCTGAAGGCTCGATAGCTCCCAGCCAAAGCGCCTTTTCGCTGCCGCGCATAAAGACGCCTTTGTCGTGGTTTTTCAGTTCGAGACCGCAGATTCCCTGACCGTCCTGGTGCGGAAAAACAACATTGCCGTAATAGTCCTGAAAAATCTTCCCGCGAAAGCGCTCGTTTACGAGTACTTGTGAGGGAATTTTTCGCTCGTCGGTAAGATAAGGATGGGTGATGATCGGTTTCATTCTTTGAAACGCTTTCAAAATACGCTGCCTGTCATAGACCTGTTCTTTCACATCAGGCACATTGTAGTGTGACAAAGTCTGGCCGTGGCTTTCCCATCCGGCCAGATGTTCGGCGATTTCAGGCAGCGTTTTTCCGGTTCGTCTTTGGATAAAATCGACAATTGTGCCGTTGTCCTGATTATCTCGGACGGAAAAGTAAATCCAGGTATCTGCTTTTCTTGATATAATGATCTTATCACCATTGTTATGGCGCATAACCAGTGAGCTGCGGGTAGACTTTCTGCTATCCAGCTCATAACCCTGCGCTGCGGCATACTGGCCGAGGTTGATGGATTCTTTGAAAAAGGCAAAGTCATTTTTATGGGTCATACTGACCTCCTTAGTATTCTGTCGGAAGCAGAAGGACACTGTCTGTCAAAAACAGTCGGATTTTAGGAAGTTTGAAATCCGTATAGCTGATATGCTCTGAATAAACGGTGTCATCGTTGCCGTTTCCGCAGGTAAGCATCGCGGTCTGATCTGGGTTGACTGTAAGCTCCCAGACCTGGAAAGGTTCGATTTTAACTGCTGGCTGTTCATATTGAAGGGCGAAAATCCGGTCTATGAGCCAGTAACATTGTGCTTCGGTGGCCAGGAATTGAATACCGTCGGTATAGGTGAACTGACGAAAGAGCTGGTGTCTGTACCAGTTCACCGTTCCTGTGAAGGTTCTCAAAGTCTGTGACAGGTGGATGGCGTCTTTGTTTTCCATGATATTTCCCTTTCTTTTTGTGAAGGCCTGATTGCCTTGTGCAGACCGTCCACGGGCTGTCTGCCAGCGGCTTTGCAAGCTGTTTTTTGTCTCGCGAGGAAGCCGCAAGGCGGGGAAAAAACCGCTTGCAAAATGCGGCAAGCCCGTAGGCTGCACATGGAAGGCAATCTGGACTTCACAGATCGAAAGGAAGTAAAATCAAAGACGGCAACTTCGAACAAACTTTGGAATCATGTTGAATGAGCCAATACAAACTCAGCCGCCTTTTGTGCATGGGAAGCAGCAGAAAAGATAAGACGCTTGTCATCCTGCAAAGCTTTCAACCAATGCTGGATGTAGGCTGCATGTTGCTCTTGTGGAATAGGCTCAATGCCCAGTATTGCAGAGAGATAGCAGGAGCCGATTTCGGCGACAAGTTCTTCTTTGGCGTACCCTTGGTCACCGAAATGTTTTCTGCCGAAATCCCGGTCAAGGCGTGTGGGATGCTTTGTCCAGTGGCAAATTTCATGTCCGAGCGTGGAATAAAATCCTTCGGCACTTTCAAAGCTTTCAAACGGTGGCATCTGAATGCGGTCAGTGGTTTGGTTGTATGACGCATTGGTACCGGTGTATATGTCTGCCTTGGTATTGGCAAAGAATGTTTCGAGTTCCTGATTACGTTGAGCGAGATTCAGCTCTTTTCTTTCCGGAATATTGTAATAATGCGCTGGTAAATCCTTGATTTGTGAAACGTTGAAGACCGTATAGGTTTTTAGGAAAGGAATTTTCCGGGTTTCTGATTGACCATCCTGACTTTCTTCTTCTTTGATCATATGATCGGCATAGACAATCTGGGTTCCTTTCTCGCCTTTAATCACCGAGCCTTTCAGCTCCAGGGCCTGTTTAAAGGTCATCCAGTGGGAGAGCGTGTAGTTTTTCTCACAGGCTGCCGCCCAGAGAAGGATTGTGTTGATACCGCTGTAAGGTTGGTCGTTCCAACGAAGCGGCAGCGTGACGTTTGTGGAAAGATATCCTGAACTCCAGGGTTGACGCCAAGTCAAGTTGCCTTTTTCAAGATCGGCCAGGATTTTGTTGGTAACACGGCTGTAAATGTCAGTTTGTGGCTGGGTGTCAATTTTCAGATCGTCCTCCTGGTTTTGGTTTCTGGATGTTTTCTTTTTAGGTTTTGAGGATTTCATGTTTGCTTCTCCTTAGCTGTCAGGGTTACGGGGAGTTCTTCATCCGGCAGGCAAGCGAGCAAACAGCAAGAATTTTGCCCCGCGAGGAAGGCCCAGAGGCCGGGGAAAATTCTTGTTAGAGCAGTGAGCGGTGCCGGATAAACTCACCGTGCAGGCCCTGATTGCGGAGAAGCAAATACGTCCGTTAGCCTGGTAAAAGAGAAGGATGACGGGCACCAGTGTGATCAAGTCCCGGTATCAGGCCATTGTCCGCAAACGAATAATATCCATCTCTGGTCAGGATTAAATGATCCAGGATCGAGAGTTCAAGAAGTTTTGCGCCCTCGATAATCCGGGATGTAATGACTTTATCAGGCTCACTGGGGTGGGCTATGCCGGAAGGATGGTTATGGGCAAGGATCAGTTTGGACGCGTGGGCTTTCAACGCAGTACCAAAGATCAGCTTGGGGTCAGCAAAACAATAATTGATTCCGCCTGAACTGATGTGGGAAATGCCCAGACAATTACATCTATTATCCAGCAGCATGATCTTGAACTGCTCTACAAGCTCTATTTTGCCGGAATCCCAGCTGCTGCGGAAAAGCTTATCGGCGATCCGGGAGGCATCAACATGCACCCTTTCATGATAAGGAGTTTTGTTGCGGTAGGTGATTTCGATCTCAGATGCCTGGAATTGGGATTTGATTTCTTCTGTCATTTCAAATTCCCTTCAAAGGCAGGTTATTTCTGTGCCATTCGCTTACATTCTTGTGTGGCGCATACATCGCGTTCATCTTGATATGCCGAAGCGCTGGTTCCGCTTTCAGCAGCTCGCTTAAAAGCATGGCTGCCTGTCGTCCGGCCTTATCATTGTCCATCCAGCTATACAGGGCCTTGTAGCTGTAATTTTTGATGTAAGGGGCTGCAATTACGACGTTGCTGCTCTCGTGCAATATGATTGTGTCATGCTCCCATGTTTCGCGGTTAAGATGCGCAAGCACCGACAGGAAATCGAAGATATTTTTGAAAACGTGTATTTGTCTGGACTTCGGATTTGTTCCGCGAAAGAATGTAATACCACCTGGATGGATAAACCCATTAAAAAGTGGGTTATGAAGCTGGTAACCGTCGCTTTCGTTTTTTACACCCAGGGCTATAAACGTTCTGCCGGTAGTGCGGTTAAAGACTTTCAATTCCTTCGTAAATCGCTGTGCGGTTGAGACAGGGATACCCAGGCTTTCCAGGTACCTGATCAGCCCGATGAAGCCAATTGGAGCAGCCGATTTGATGCTCAAAACTGTTTGAGCGGTTCCGCTGATTTCTTCACCAGAATTGTTGCCTGGTTGCAGTGTGCAGAACCGCTCATTGTTCAGATTGGAAATCCATCGTGTTACATCAGCGGGCGTATTTGCTTCTGCAGTGTATTTCAGATACTGAAAGGCAAAATCCCTCAAATCTCCGCCGATTGACAGGGTATAGTCATACCATGTATTCGTCTTGAAATAGACCCAGAAACGCGGTTTTTGTTCTTTACTGATCGGGCAGCGGTATAACGCCTTTGACTTTCCCGTATAATCCGCTTTGATTTGAAGCTTGTCGAGAATTTTAGTTATGGCTATACTATCGGCATGGTCCTTGTCCATTGCACTCCTCCCAGGAAAACGATGTGATGCGGGCACAGGAGGGGGAAAGTTTCTCTAGAACTTTTCCTCTCCGCTTTTAAATATGATTTATCAGGGCATAAACTTTAAGTTCAGGTATCTATCCAAATCATCCCTGTGATAGTGAATTTCTCCGTCAATCATTTTCGGGTTCAGATCATGCCTTTTGATGGAATCCCAAACAGCCATCACACCTGCTGTGGTATCAATATAGTTTGCAGCATCCTTGCGTTTCAACAAATGCTGCCTGTCAGTGTTGTCGATTTTCATTCAAGCTCCTCAATCTATGTCGGGTTCGGCATCAAAAGAATCAACCGGAGATAACCAATCGTTCATAGAATTACTATCATAGATTGTCAATTTTACCTTAATATTCTTTGTCTGTTAAAGGTCGGAAAAAGCTTTGCTGAAATATACCATATTGAGTCCTGGATACGCCCGGATATTTTAGAAGATCATATTTAACGCGCCATTATTGTCGGCTTACATTCCCGGGTTCATGCTAACTCTATTGCTCACCATCAAGGCAAGGAGCTTGGCATGAGCGATCAGACTCGTTTTTCGTCCGTTGGATTTTTACGTCTGCCGGAAATTTTAAAACTGATTCCCGTAAGCAAAGCAACCTGGTGGAACGGTTGCAGGTCCGGACGTTTTCCAAAACCCTATAAGCTGGCACCACGCATCACGGCATGGAAAGCCTGTGATATTTTTGACTGTATCGAAAAATTCAAATCATCGAATTGATCGCCACACCCGGAATCTGCTCAGGTTTTATCCTCTTTTGACAGCTTCTTTCCAGGAATGCACCCATTTTTTTGAAAGCATCCTGCTGTTGCCGCTTTAACTGGGCACGTTGATAGGTTTCGACAATCTTGTCTTCGATTTTTTGATTGAGACACTTTTTAACGATATACGGCATGATACCCAGTTCCTGCATCACTGTAGCCGTTGTGCGGCGTAGATCATGGATGACCCAGCGGCCATTGGGTAGGACCAAAGCCTGATCGTCCTGAACCCGGCTTTTTGCGCCCGGTTTCTTTTGCCGGTCTGTTACTTGTTTGGTTAAAACCTGGCGGGTGGCAGGCCCGCGCTCTGACCGGCCTGGTACCAGCCAGTCAGTGGTTCTTGTCTTTTCAAGCGCTCTTAATTGTGCAACTGCAAAATTGGAAAGATACACGTCATGGCTATTTGTATTCTTGGCATGCTCAGAAGGGATGTGCAACTGCCGCTTCTCAAAATCAATGTGTTTCCACTTCATGCGCAGAACTTCATTTACCCTGCAGCCTGTCGCCAAAAGTAACCATATCAGATGTTGGTATTCAGACCTCATGGTGGAGCGTGGTAAAATCCCGCTGAGTGTTTTTATTTCCTGATTGTTTAAAAATCGCTTGCGGGGCTTTTCTCTTCCGCCAACCCTTTCCTTGGTCAGTCTGCGTGTAGGGTCCTGGCTGATAAGTTCTTCACTATCCGCATAACCGAAGAATTGCTTCAGGTTGGACAAAAGCCGGTTTGCCCATACTTTGGGCTTTACGCTTAAGGACGCGGTCGAGAATGGCTTTCATGTCATTCCGTGTGATCTCGCCAATTGGCTTTCTGCCGATGAGTGGAAAGACATCCTTTTCAAATGCCCGCTCTATTTCTTTTCCCTTATCCTTTCTGTTTTGCAACTCGGCTGTCTTCCATGAGTCAAACACAGCTCTTACGGTGTTTTTTTGTTTTTCCTCTCGCTGCGTAAGATCTTTTAGCCTACATGAGGGCTCCATATGCCGAACCTTTCCTGATACTTTCTGACATTGACCTTCCTTACATGAATGGCATCGATCTTAATTCACAGCTAAGCACCGACATTGAAATAAGGCGGACGGGTGTCCCCTACCTTTATCTAACGAACCGGGCAACTCACGAGCTGATCATCGACGTGTACAGCAAGCTGGCACAAGGCTACATCATTAAACCCAGTTCTCCAAAGGAGCTTATTTCGACGCTGAAAGCCATTATGGATTATTGGCAGGTATGCGCTATGCCCTCCTGAATTCCAGCGATCGGTGTAATGTGGGCCGTTCATAGTGAATCAAAGCCCATCGCTTGTTCAACTATAAATCACCAAGGCGTACGGAGGTATGGTCAGGCGGATTGCCTTCCCGTTTCTTACTTCAATATTTAATTCAGCCGGACTCAAGTCCGTGGCAAACAGACATTTCATCGAGGTATCGATTGGATGCATCGCCTCATCGACTGTAACGTATATAAAAGCGTATTTTTCCTGGTCTAAATTTATAGCGCATAGTATTTCATGGTCACCGAAAATCCGCGACCACGCGATCACCTGCTTAACGCCGGTTTGCTCATCCGGATAGCTAAATATACTTCCATTCCGTGATGTAGAGCGGAGAAAAAAGGCGCCGGATATCAAAGCAGGATACATTCGAATCGAGCTATCGAGCCGCTCCATTTGAGAAGGCTGTAACTTTTCCAGACAGCCCTCACGGACACCCAGAAAGTCGGGATTCAAATGAATGTCGAGCAGGTTTTTGCATCACTGGAATCAGGTGCGTTAATGCACTTCATGGAGATACATTATTTTGAGTAGAATAAAATATTATTCTAAATATTCGCAAAACAATTTTTATTGACAAAATTTTATTCTACATTTAATAAATATTTTAAAATAATATTATGAACAAGGGGTCTGTTAAGTTTTCTAATGACACCAAAGGTATTGGGTTTATATCTCTGGAACATGGTGGAAATGATGTTTTTGTACACACTACGGGTCTCAGCGACGACATACGCGAGAACGACAGTGTGTCTTACGAAGTTGAAGAAGGAAGAAAAGGCCTGAACGCAGTTAATGTTTCCATTAGCTAATCGGGCATATCATACAAAGCAACATAATCCTCCCGGTGTGGAGGATTTTTTGTTTTAGACTCAATATTATGAAATCTATCATCAACCGGCTCCTAAGATCGACTTGGCAGACTGTGGTACAGCTACTGACCCAGCTTCCAGTTACGCTTTTTAGTAAGGCGCTGCTTTGCTTAACGATAATTCTTTCGGCGATTCTTTACTTTTTGCTTCGGTTCGTATTGCGGTACCGGAAAGCGGTTATCCAAAAGAATCTGATAAGTTCATTTCCGGCCAAATCTGCCGGTGAGATCCATAAGCTTATGAGCGCTTATTACCGTCACATGAGTGACCTGCTGCTTGAACCTTTTTTGTTTTACTTGGCACCGGGCACGCTCAGAAAACGCCTGGCCAATTACATAAACCCCGAAGTCTTGCAGTTGCTTTACAAAGACCGCCGGTCTGTCATTGCCTTTGCATCACACTACGGAAACTGGGAGTACCTAATTAATCTCCCAGAAGTGACCGACTATCCGGTCTACACCGCGTATTCACCCATCAAAAGTAGGCCTCTGGACAGTTTGATGATCAGACTGCGTTCATTTCTGGGTGTCAGGCTGATTCCCAAAAAGGGGTTCTACCGACAGGCGTTGGTGCTGTTGCGGCAAACTGCTATCCCAAATTTGCTGGTGGTCATTGCGGATCAGCGCCCTGCGCCGGGAAACGACAAATTCCATATTTCGTTTTTGGAACAGGAAACTGCCGTTCAAACAGGCGGGGAGAGGATGGCAGTGTTATCACATGCAGCAATCGTGTATGTCGAATCACGAAAAAAATCGCAGTTCAGTTATGAGTTTACATTTCGGCTGATGGAAAATCCGGACCGGTCAACACCCCTAAGCATCACCAAGACCTACTACCATTTTCTTGAAAAGAGCATTAAGTGTACACCAACTTATTGGCTGTGGTCACACAACCGGTGGAGGATTCCGTCAGCCAATGCAATCCACGCATCTCAAATTACTTAATTATGGCCGCACATCTTGTCCGGAAGGACACTATTTTTCAACCTGATTCGAGTCGTGTAATCGCGCGATTTCTATACAATGGCGACGACCGGAGTAAGGAACTTATATTGATTATTCTCGCTCTTGATGCAAGCGCCCAGGTACGCCAATTGAACAACGTCCTGAGGAAATACGCAAAACGGCACCGGAACATCCTGAAAGTTTTCGAACGGCATTTTCGAAAACTCGACGCTCTGCTAAACACTATGAGAATCAACCCACAGGAACTGGAAACAAACCAGCGCCTGCTAATCGGTGCCTATTTCACGATGGAATACTCCATCGAAGCCGCTGCATTTTTCAACCCATCCATTGTAGCCGATCCCGACCAGTCCGGCATCGAGCCCGGCGAAAGACGTGTAATCCTTAGCTTTCGGGCTACGGGGGAAGGCCATATATCTTCAATCGTATTCCGGTCGGCACTCATTGACCAGAATAATGATATCACCATCGATACCCCCGGTCGATTACTCGACTCTCCCGAGCATGTGCGGAACCACATATATAAGAAACAGTCGTTTTTGTCAAAATTGGGCGAAATGCAGGATTTGGATAATCCTGCGTACCCGGCTATTGAAGGAAAGTTAACTGAAACCTTTACCTACGAAGAGCTCAAACGGTATGTAGAAGAAACCAGCAGGTTGCCGGGAATGGATATTCCGGGCGCGCTGTTTCTTAGAGAAGTAATGTGGCTGGCCTCCTCGCATTACGAAATGGATTTTTCCCTGGACACCGACATTTCAGAACGCGTAATCTTTCCTATCGCTGATACGGAAAAACGGGGTATCGAAGACGCCCGGTTTGTCTGTTTTACAGACGACAAGCAAGAGCAGACCTACTATGCTACTTACACTGCATATGATGGCGTCAATATCCTGCCGAAGCTATTGACTACCCGGGACTTTTACCACTTCAAAGTTCTACCGCTTCATGGAGAGATCGCGCAAAACAAGGGAATGGCATTGTTCCCTCGCAAGATCAATGGTAAATACGCCATGCTTTGCCGTATCGATGGGGTCAACAATTACATTGCTTACTCGGAAAATATCAGCATTTGGCGAAAGGCCATTCTGATCCAGGCACCCAAATTTCCCTGGGAATTTGTTCAAATCGGAAATTGTGGCTCACCCATTGAAACCTGGGCCGGATGGCTGGTATTAACGCACGGAGTAGGCCCGATGCGCGAGTACGTGCTAGGTGCATCGCTGTTTGAATTGGAGAGCCCTGAAAATGAGATAGGACGTCTGATTAACCCCCTATTAATCCCCAATGCAAGCGAGCGTGATGGTTATGTGCCGAATGTAGTGTATTCCTGCGGCGCATTTGTGCACAATCAGAGTCTGATTATTCCTTATGCGACTTCCGACTACGCTTCTACCTACGCCGTGGTCAATTTGGAAGAATTATTAGAAGACCTTATCCGGGACAAAAATTAGCGACGAAGTATCTGTTCATAAACCGCCACATAATTGTCCACCATCTTTTCTTTGGAAAACATGGTTTTCGCCCATTGGCGGCATTCCTGCCTGTCAAGCTGCGCTATCTTTTCAACGGCCTCAATCGCCTCACCGGTTGTATGGACCAGGAACCCGGTTTTTCCGTCTACAATCAGCTCGCACATCGACCCACGGTTAAAGGCGATTACCGGCGTGCCACAAAACATCGACTCGGCGACGCTTAAACCGAAGGGTTCGTCGAACTGAATTGGATGAAGCAGGGCGAGCGCCTTTCCCAGCAATGTTTTGCGCTGAGATGGCCCGACGTTACCAAAATAAAAGACGGATCTTTCATCGATACAGGGCTTGATCTTTTGCTCGAAATAGGCATCGTCCTGAATCAGCCCCGCGATCAACAGTACCCGCCCTGACTTCCTGGCTATCTGAATTGCTTCCAGGGTTCCTTTCTCCGGATGGATACGCCCGAAAAACAGCAGGTAGTCCTTCGAACTTCTCTCGAAAGGGAAGTCTTTGCCATCGACACCATTGTATACTGTGGCGATGTAGTCCAGCTCGTCGCTGCGGTCTGCATTGCTGATTGATGCGTAAAAAGATGACGCGTTATATTTCCGATATACGTCCAGTATTTTGGAAGAGGAAAAACCATGGATTGTCGTGAGCATCGGTGTTTTGATCAGCTTCGAGTAGGTCAATGGTAGAAAATCGAAGTGATTGTGGATTAAATCAAATCGCGAGGCATTTTCCATTAAATGGCTGATATGCAAACATTCGGCCACCTTCGGGTCGATGTCCCTGTCTTCCGCATAGGGAGCGTGCGAGGTTCCTTCCAGTTTTGCCGTGGTCACCGAATCGGTAGTGGCAAAGAGCGTTACTTCTACGCCCTTCTCGACAAGCCCTTCCGTCAGATAGGAAGCCACCTGCTCCCACGGGCCATATTTTCGGGGTGGTGTGCGCCAGGCGATCGATGAGAGTATAGCTACCCTCATACCAGTTTGGCTTCCATCTGAGTGACTTCTTCAAATGCTTCAAGCACACTCAGATGCGAGATTAGATAGGCTAGTGTGCTTTCAGCTCCCTGGTTTCGGTTCACACCTGTGCTTTCCAGCCCGTCGCAGCAGCCTTTTGTTTCAAAATCATAAAGGCTTACCCGAAGGTCGTTTTCTCCCAAGAACCACATAAAACAGGTGTGTAGCTTCTGAATGTAAGACTGTTCATTGGTAAGGCGGAAAGCCTGATGAAACATCAATACCATCGCAAGCGCATCCAGTGGTTGCTGGGCAAACATCGATTGCTCGAGGTCTCTGCCGTACCAGTTCTCGTTGCCGACCACCGACAAATAGCCGTTGCGAAGCGTCACACCCGAAAGGAAATCCATGCTTTCTATCGCTACCTCAGAAACGCGGATATCATGCAAAAACTCCGCAGCATGTAGGAGCGCCAAAGGCAAAAATGCATTGTCATAGGCTAGCAGCGATTCAAACCATTGCCAATCACTGCTGCGGTTGATATCATATTCAGCGAGAAGCTTGCCGGTCAGGGTCTCCAGTATTTTGAGCATGCCTTCGTCCGTCGGACTACTTTTCAGGTAGTGGCATATCCCGACGATGGTGTTGGCAATGCTTCGGATAGATTTAAGACTGGTAAAATTCGGCACGGCGTCGAAGAAAATCTCACGGCCTGTCTGGTAATAGGCGTCATTAGGCGCATTCCCGAGTAGATAGCCCAAAGACCAGATCGTGCGACCAAAAGAGTCTTCCGAGCCCACTTCGTCCAGGAAGTTCCGGTTGAAGCTCAGGAAGTTTCTGAACATGCCGTCCTGAGTTTGCATGTAATTGATGTAGCTCAGATAGGTGGGCGACAATTTTAAGGCGAGCGGATGCTTGTTTCTTTTGTAGGTCATCAACACCATCAGCAAGGCCCTTGCATTATCATCCAGGCAATAGCCTTCTTTCAGGTTCGGGATCCCGTATTTGGCGTGCTGGATAATGCCGGTGTCGTCGGTGAGGCGCCTCACATGATCGAGCAGGAATGGCGGGAGCGCAAGCGGGTCCAGAATCATCGGACTGCCCGATTCAAGATCCAGTCCGATTTTCGCTATTGATTCCGCCAATTCCAGGTATTTTTCCCCGATTTTCGGCCAGGTTATTTCGCGGCCATAATCAAATGCATTTTTGCGGAGCTGCCGCATCTGGTCGGGATGATCCAGCAGTTCAAGCAATATCTCGGTGAGTGCCGGAGAATCGTGGAAATTGAAAAGGCGACCCCTGCCATCGGCAAGGAGTTCTGCCGCATGCCAATATGGTGTAGAGATCACCGCATTGCCGGCGCCGATCGCATAGGAAAGTGTTCCGCTGGTGATCTGAGCCTCGCTGGTGTAAGGAGTGATGTAGATATCGGAGGCCGAGAGGTATTTGAAAAGCTCGGACTGACTGATGAACTCGTTCAGAAACACTACGTGCTTTGCGATGCCCAGTTGTTTGACCTGGCCTGCAAGGAAGACACGGTATTCTTCCCCGGCATGCCTGACTACGTTGGGATGTGTTTTTCCCAGCACAATGTAGACAAGTTGCGGATACTTCTTTACTACCTCGGGCAAGGCCCTCAATACTGTCTCGATCCCTTTATTACGCCCGATAAACCCGAAGGTCAATAGGACCTGTTTGGAGGATAGTTTGAACTCTTTCTTGGCCATAAGTTGGCCGAAGTGTATGTCCGGCACGCCATGTGCTATCAGGGCGATCTTGTCTGTGAGTACCCCGTAGACGTCCGATAGCATATCGACCGCGGTCTGGCTCATGACAACCACCGACTGTGCAATTTTACATATCTCTGTCATAACTGCCTTCTGATTGTAGGAAGGTGTTTTTAGGACAGTATGTAGCGTCACGATCAGCGGAATTTTGAGCCGGTACAATAGTGGAAGGATGTAGATGCCGTCCTGTCCACCGAATATGCCGAATTCGTGTTCGAGGATGCAGATATCGGCCCCGCTCATGTTAATGACATTGGCCGCTTCGAGGTAATCGGTCTGCTCTTCCTGCCGGATAGTGAGTTTGACCTCTTTGGGATAATCGTAATGAAGGCCGTTGTCGTCTATCGCGATCACAAAGCCTTGCGAGCCGCCGACCAGGGCTTCCTCTCCCACGGTAGAATGATATAAATTTTGGGTGAAAGTGCCGATTCCGCATTCCCGGGGTGGATATGTTCCTATAAACGCAATTTTCATTTTTTCGTCTGTTGATTTGTTGTAAGGTAACCTAATTAAACGGTATTACCCGGGAATATTTCAGCTGTCACCGAATACTTCAGAAAATCTCTATGAATTCATAAAACATGTTGAATATCAATTAAAAGGACCTACCTTACAACAAAACTGAAAACCATGTTAAAAGAACAAACCCAGCCGAAAAGCGACAAGAAAAAGCCTGCCAAAAACCTGAAAGAAAAGCGCGCGGACAAGAAGGAGAAGCGGGACAATAAGTCGAAAGGAGACTAGATGACGAGCGTTTCAGTCAAGCATAGGATAGACTACTCCTACGATCACAAAGTACTGCTGTCCCCCCACAGATTCCGCTTGGTACCGCTGCCCGATACCCATGCGATCATTGAAGAATACAATTTTGTATTGTGGCCTGCTAATAGCCTCTACTGGCAACACGATGTTTATGGCAATAAATTAGCGCGGGCCGATTTCGCCAACAAAACAGATTTTATGTCGGTGGAAGTCACCCTTGACATCAAACTAAACAGTTTGAACCCCTTCGATGTATTGGTCGACGATGAAGCGCAGCGCTTTCCATTTTTGTATCCTTCGATCGTAAAAAATGCATTGCTACCTTATTTACAAATCGTAGACAGGAGTTCTGTCCTCACTGCATTCGTTGGCTGCACCGAAAAGTTTCATGGTGAAACTCTTTCTTTCCTGGTAAAACTCAATCAACATGTTAGTAACCATATCCGGTACGTTCATAGATTAGAGCCAGGCGTGCAGTCATGTGGGATGACCCTGAAAACCCGGACTGGCTCTTGCCGAGATTCAGCGTGGCTCATGGTTCAGGTGCTTCGACGTTTAGGACTGGCGAGCAGGTTTGTATCAGGTTATCTGATACAATTAGGTACCACATCGGGCGACTCTGTTGAATTGCATGCCTGGGCGGAAGTTTTCATACCGGGGGCCGGCTGGATTGGTTTGGACACGACTTCAGGCCTGTTCACCAGTGAAGGCCATATCCCGCTTGCGATTGGACCCGGTCCGGAGCAGGTGGCACCTGTTGAAGGATTGACCGAGCAATGCTCGGCTTCAATGACTTATCAATTTAAAATTGAATCTTCAAAATGCTTGTAACACGAGCATCTGGCGCCGTCGTGACCCTTCTTAGCTGACGGTATCCAGATAACGCCTAACTTCGTCGAAAATATGCTTGTTGCTTTTGTTGGGAACGTTACACTCCAGTAATTTCCTGAGAAGTTCAATCGGCTTATCAGTCAGTACTTCTAATTCCTGCATCAATGACAGATTGAGCCTCTCCGAACTAAGGTGCCTGTTACCTTCCATGATGGGATAAACTTTATCGGCAATTTGTTGAGCCAGTTTCATGTCGTTTAATTTTCGTTCATTCCAAGAATCTCTTTAAGTGCAAGAACATTGTCAATGCCTAGTTTCGCAAAAATGGCAGCTTTGAATGTGCTGATCGTTGAGAGATGCAGCCCTGTTTTTTCAGCGATGGACGAGGTCGACATTCCTTGTACGAGGTAGTCGGCAACTTCTTTTTGTCTTCGCGTAAGCAGATCCCATCGTCTTTGCGGGGTATGGCTGGCAATCAGGTACTCGAATATGACCGCCATATGCTCAGCGCCCAGATACCGCTTCCCGCCCATGACAGACCTAATGCAAATCAGCATTTCCGATATATCCGCATATTTGGACAGGTAACCATTTACCCCCTTCTTAAAGTAATCGATGATCACCTCGGGTTGTATTTCAGGCCCATACACGATCACCTGCGAACCGGAATATTTCCGCCTGATTTCTGAGATGGACGGATACCCCTCCTCTTCAAAATCCGCATGCAACACATAAATAACCAGATCAGGCTCCGGCCGCCCTGCATTTTGATCATAATCCCGGATATTGTTTGATTCTACAATCTCCGCTTCCTCAAAATTCTTCCTGAGAAGAATCGCCAGACCCATGCGCATTACCGGGTGAGTGTCAAAAATTGCAAACGTCGGACGGCGCGGTGCCGGGTGGATATTCATGGATAAAGGTAGCTGCAATTAACGTAGCAATCACCCTTTCTTCAGCTTATTAAAAAGTTTTTAGCATCTCGAAAACGATTGATATCACTCTCGAATTTCTTTGAGAATTTTCTACAATAAATATTGATTTTCAGCGTTTTACATCAAACGGCCTATGCCAGAGCAGATTTAGCATCCCTGTATCTTCCAAAGTTATTTTACCACAAGGACTAAAAAAGGAAGATATGAGCACAGAGAAAAAAATCAAGTTTGTCGCAATCGACAAAACCCTTTTCTTCCCCACCCTTAAAAAAAGGGTTGAGCAGTATTTTACAGAAAATCATAAATCAAGGTACGCCGACGGAATGATGGTGCTCAAAACGATCATCCTGCTGGCGTGTTACGTACTGCCCTTTGTCGCAATACTGGCGTTCACGCCCGGAGTATGGGTTAGTACGCTGTTATGGCTGGTAATGGGTGCTGCCATTTCCGGGATCGGAATGAGCGTCATGCATGACGCCAATCACGGCGCATTCTCCAGAAGGCCAGCGGTAAACAAATGGCTGGGTTTTACAATATGCCTGGCCGGCGCAGGCGTATCGAATTGGAAATGGCAGCACAATGTCCTGCACCATACCTACACTAACGTCGCTAACCTGGACGAGGACATCAAGGACCGGGGCGTTATGAAACTTTCGCCGCACGAGGCGGTGAAATCCATTCACCGGTTTCAATGGATGTATGCATTCTTTTTTTACGGGATTCTGACATTATACTGGGTGCTTCTGAAAGATTTTATTCAATACGCCCATTTCATTAAATCCGGACTGAACCGACAGACAAAACGCGAAAACCTGCAAATGCTCACAGGAATGATCGTGATAAAGCTGCTTTACTTGGGCATATTTTTCGTGCTTCCTACACTGGTTTTTCAAATTCCCTTCAATGCGATCCTGACCGGATTTTTACTCATGCATTTTGCCGCCGGCCTTGTGCTGACGGTGATCTTTCAGCTTGCCCATTCGGTGGAAGGAACCCAATACCCATTGCCCAATCCGGAAGGCATTATAGAAAAAGACTGGGCTGTGCATCAGATGGAAACCACTGTCAATTTCTCTCCGCGAAATAAATGGCTCAGCTGGTATGTCGGAGGACTTAACTTTCAGATCGAGCACCACCTCTTTCCGAAAATATGCCACATACATTATCCGGCCATCGCTCCCATCGTCAAAAAAACAGCCCAGGAATTCGGACTGAAATATATGGAGCATCAAACTTTTATAATTGCCCTGAGGTCCCATATCGCGATACTTAAAAAGTTCGGAATACCCCGTTTTAATGAAGGAATTGTTTAGCTTCAATGCACACTTCTAGTTCTCGTCCGCCCTGAAATGCATGCCGAGCGAAATATCAGAGTGGCAGCAATCTTTCTACTTCCCGTTCCCACAACCGGATTGCTGTGACATTCGTAAGCACATCCGTCCGGAGTACCGGCTCAAAGAAACAACATTTACAGACACCGCCCGCATGAACGCACACCATCATATCATCTCCATCGGCGCCTCCGATTCCGGCATTGACGACATCGCGACCTTCTTCGATCAAAAACCGCTCGCCGGAGTCGCCTATGTAATCATACAGCATTTACCGCCACACTTCCGCGCTAGACTGGCTGAAATACTGGCCAAGGATTTATATCTGGTGATCAGTGAGGCGCAAAACGGAGTGCTGGTCGAAACAGACCACGTCTACATCATTCCCGAAGGCAAATCGATGAGCATCCGGAAGGGAAGGTTATACATCACAGAAAAACCGTATAATCCCAGGCTGCATAGCAGCACCGACAGTTTTTTCGCCTCCCTCGCAGCAGATCAAGGGGAAAAAGCCATAGGGGTAGTCCTTTTTGATATTGGCGAAGATTGCCTTGAAGGGATAAGTGCGATCCGGGATGCCGGAGGTATTGTCATCGCGCGACGGCAAGACGCCATTCTCCTTGCTCCCTCCATCAATGAGGTTGACTTTGTCACTGAGCCCGCCCTTATACCCCAAATCATAGAAGATTATGTAATGCAAAGCCGCAAAACACTGCTGGATCAGAATGAAGAAGTGACCATGGAAATGATATTAGATGCGATCCGCGAGAATACCACATTTGATTTTTCGGGTTACAGATTGGACATTCTATCGCACAAGACCCGAAAAAGAGCTTTGGATCAAAACTTCTATTCGCTGGCGGATTACCTGTCTTTTCTTAAAGTCACGTCGACAGAAATGCATGCACTATCCAGGGAATTTCTTACCGGCGGGATTGCCGCTCCGGTCAATGAAAACACCCCAAATTCTCCGGGAACAAATCCGGAACCCGAAATTTTCGGATTCAAACGGGATGGGGATAAACTGGAAAATAAAGTTACCCATGAAGAACAATTGATGGAACTTGAAAAAGAGCTTAATGAATTGAAAACAAGACTGTCCCTAGTGCACAAATCAGATGTATCGATGAACAATTTGAAGGTCGCAAACGCGTTGATGCGACTGGCTAATGGGCGGCTACGACATGATAATCATGAAATGCGATCAGCAAACCACCAGCTAGACGCAAAAAACAAAAAGTTAACCGAAGCTAATGAAGAGCTAGACAACTTTGTCCACCTGGCGTCACACGATCTGTTGGCACCGCTTGCTCATATTGAAGGTAGTATCGCACTAATCAACGAGATAGGCGTGAATGATACCCAACTAACCGAGATGATCGGTATCATCAACGCATCCGTAAAGAGATTTCGCGCACTGGTGGAAGATATGGGTAACGTGGCGAAGGCCGAACATGATTTAAAATCAAAGGAAAAGGTCGATATAGAAGAAATAATCCAGAGCGTATTGTGGCCGCTGGAAACCAAGATCAAACAATCCAACACTCAAATAATTGTCAGTCTGCGGGAAAGATCCATTTACTTTTCCAAAAAGAACCTCAGGAGTATTGTCTTCAATCTGGTTTCCAACAGTCTTAAGTTCAACGAAAGCCTGCAACCATCGATCCATATCGTTACGGAGAAGATCAACGGCCAGGTCGTCCTCTCCGTGGAAGACAACGGGATGGGTATCCCTACACCCGAACTGGAGCATATCTTCAAACTCTACGGAAGAGCGAGATACGACATAGAAGGCAAAGGGGTGGGGCTTTACCTAACAAAACGGATGATAGATGCGTCTGGGGGAAGCCTGGTGGTTGAGAGCACTCCTGGTGAAGGAAGCAAATTCACCATTAGTTTCGCAGCTAAATAGTGTCTCAAAACGGGAAAGTTCCCTACGATCTTCTTCCGGCATCAAAAGCCGGGACGGTGATGTTGCCTGGTGCTTATTTGATAATGTCAGATAGCTGATTTTTAAAATCGACGCGCCGCTGCCGCGTAACTGCTCACGTTCTAGCCCATTCCAACACAGTACAAGAAGGCCTTTTTCTAACCAACATAGCTATACGTTGATCTCTCTATCATTAGCCTTTCCGGGCAGTATATGCGTATCTTTATAGATGGTCCATCAAAACTTGCTGCTCGTACTGATTCTTTTCTTTTTCATAGCCTTACTATATCTGTGGAGCGAAAGGTTGAAAATTTCTTACCCGATTCTACTTGTACTGGGAGGACTGGCTATTCCGTTAATTCCGGCAGTGCCCAATGTCAGTTTGAACCCCGAAATCATCTTTTTGATCTTTCTTCCTCCATTGCTTTTCGAAGCGGCCTGGACCACGTCCTGGAAAGATTTCTGGGCCAGAAAAGAGTAGATCTTCTCACGGGGGTTCGGTCTTGTATTTTCAACGTCTCTGGTCATAGCCCATCTGTCAGTGGCCATCATCCCCGGCTTTACGCTTGCTTTGCCTTAAAAAAGATCAAGGTTACCCGGGATTATGATTCGAATGACTGTGTAATGAAGATTAACGCGCAAAAAATAAAAATCGCTTTGACGAATATCGTGGTCAATGCCATTGAAGCTATGAATCCACGGCTAGGCGAGTTGAAGCTGGTCACCAGGTCGACAGACACGACGCACCTGATCCGCATTGAAGACAATGGATGCGGGATCAATGATGCGGGCATGAAAAATCTGTTTAAAAGAGGTTTCTCCGATAAAGCGGGTGGTATAGGAATCGGCCTCTTCTCGACTTTGAAAATTTTGAGATCCAGTCATGTGGATATATATGTGCAGTCCCGGGCCGGCTCCGGAACATGCTTCATCCTGACATTCAACAAGAAACATAATCCCGGAAAATCGACCCGAAGGCTGCTGTAAACCCGACATTATCAGCTATATTGTAACAGGATGGCTTTGGATTCATTGCCGACTACAGTAACTTCGCTTATCGATTATGATATTGTATATCAAATACATGGTTAGCCTGAGATGTAAAATGATGGTCGAGCAGGAACTGAAAAATATCGGCTTGCACTATGTGGTTGTGGAGCTGGGAAGCGTCGAAATTCTTGAAGATATCACACTCGAGCAGCGCGAAGCACTCAAAAGGAATCTGCTCAAATCGGGCCTGGAGCTACTGGACGATAAGAGGAGTATTTTGATTGAGAAAATCAAAAATGTCATCGTGGAAATGATACATTACCAGGATGAACTTCCTAAAACTAACTATTCGGATTACATCGCAGAAAAACTGGGGTACGACTACACTTATATTTCCAACATCTTTTCCGAGGTGAAGGGCATCAATATCCAGCAATTTATTATCCATCACAAGATAGAAAAAGTTAAAGAACTGCTGCTCTACGGAGACTTGAACCTCACAGAAATCTCTTACAAGCTACACTACAGCAGCGTGGCGCACCTTTCCAATCAGTTCAAAAAGGTCACAGGTCTTACTCCTACCTTTTATAAAAAACTTCGGAGAAAGCGCGACGATAACCTGGAAAATATCTGAGGCTTATTGGCCTTCCTCTGAAAAGTATTGATTTCCGTTTCTGACAATCAGTGATCAATGTAACTTTTCAACTCAGTTATGTAACACATAAGGGCCCGCCGGTGTCGACCTTTGTACAGGTTGATTCAAATCTAAAAACCCTGCGGGGCTCAACAATGAAAAAGTTCTCAATAACACTTATACTATGTGCAATGACCATCACGTCGTTCGCACAAACGTTTGGTTTCGGACCGAAGGCTGGCGTAAACCTCAGTAATTATCAAGGCGGTAATATTCAAACTGACGCTAAGGTGGGCTACCATTTTGGGGGTATGCTTAATTTTGGTTTTGGAAATGTCTTTTCTATTCAGCCTGAAGTGCTTTTCTCCACCCTGGGGGCCAAGGTAGAGAGTAGTGGCAGCAAAGCGGACTTCAAGATCAACTATCTGACGGTGCCCGTCATGCTGAAATTCAGGACAAGAAGTGGTTTTTATCTGGAAGCAGGACCTCAAGCGGGCTTCCGGTTATCTGAAAGTGTTCCTGACCAGACCATTGATCATTTCGCTAAAAATCTGGATATATCCCTGGGTGCGGGTTTGGGTTATCAGTCTAATATCGGGCTTGGAATCGGGTTTCGCTATGTGGCAGGGCTATCAAAAGTGGGCGACTTCTCTTCACAGGAAATCAATCCGGACTTCAAAAACAGCGTTATCCAGGGCAGCTTATTCTGGGTGATTCCCATCAAAGAATAGTATGCTTCTGCATAAGCGTCGCAGATACGTTAAAAATAGGCTTCATGTATGAAATCAGGAAAATATAGCGGATATGAATACGGACCGTGAGGAGATAGAAAAAGCAAAGGCGCACATTATTGTGGAGATTATCGAGTACGTACCCAATGCGGTTCAGAGCAGAACTATTATCAAAAAAATGACTGGTAACGTTACAGTTTCGGCCTTCGATGCCGGAGAGGAAATCGCCGAGAAATCTTCCGCCTTTGATACCTATATTCAGATTATCGACGGTTCTGCTGAAATTGTCATCGATGGTAAAAAACACAGACTTACATTGGGCCAGGGGATTGTGATTCCTGCGCATCAAAGGAACTCTTTTTTCGCCAAAGAGCCTTTCAAAATGATTTCGACAGTTATAAAAAGCGGGTATGAGTGATCGGCATCTACTGCCAATTAAACTTATTACTATGAAAACGGAAAAAGTGTCGCTTAGGTTGGTGCTGGTCATGTCCTTAGGCCTCGTTTTTGGATTGTGGTTTGCATTCGGCAAAGTATATCGTATATGTAGAAACGTTAGAAAAAGAAGAGGAGAATACGGAGGCGCAATGGATAAGCTGAACCGCGTGACAAATTTCAAGCGTCAAGTCGATAAAATCGTCGCAGGTCTTCCGGCAAAAGCACATCGCAATAGAAGGAGAGCCCGGCTGTAAAGCAAGAAAGAGTAAGCAGTTATTGTTTAAATAAATAGAATATGAAAACTGGAAAAGCATTTTTTGGATGGGTGATCATGGCATCACTTTTCGTTGCAGTCGGAACAATGTTTGCGCCGAAAAACACATCTTACAGAATAAGACGACTGGTAGAAAAAGGGAGGAGGTTCTTGGGGATGCGAGATCCGTCAGTGGCAAAGCCAGATTTGTTGAAAACAGCGTCCGAAGGCAGGCCGTAAGTTCGCGTCTGATAACATTCAAATAATCACACTTAATATAATAACATGAAAACTAATGAAGATTTGCAACGGGATGTCCGCGATGCAATCAGATGGGAGCCATTGTTGCGCGAAACAGATATATTTGTTACCGCGAAAGACGGTGTGATCAACCTTTCTGGCACCGTGGATAGCTATGGCAAGAAATCGGAGGCGGAAGAGGCCGCCAGGCGCGTGAAAGGCGTCAAAGTCGTGACCGAGCAGATAAGTGTTAAACCAAAAGATGATACGACTATCCGGGATGATGCTGATCTGGCTAACGAAATAGTGAACGGCTATCAATGGACACAGGAAATACCTTCGGGTCGTGCCATAGTAAAAGTGGAAAATGGCTGGATAACCCTGGAAGGGGATCTGCAATGGAACTATCAGCGCGATGCAGCGGAACGGTTGATCCGGGAATTTCCGGGAGTAAAGGGCGTGTCCAACAATATCAAAATTAAATATGAACCGACGTCCGAAATTGATAAGGCGGCGATAGAAAGTGCTTTTACCCGTAGCAGCTCCATCACTCAAGAAGGCATTCATATCAGAGTGGTTAAAAGTAAGGTCATTCTGACAGGCACAGTGAGCTCATGCTATGAAAAGGATGAAGCGGCGCGGCAGGCTTGGAAAGCACCCGGGGTCGAGATCGTTTATAACGAATTAATAGTAGAACAACATCCCGTTACTGTGGACAGATAACAGTGTGCTCCCAGCGGGAGAAAATATTCATTTCAAACAAGATAGAATCATGAAAAACAACACAATAATAGCTTCTCTGAGCTTAATCCTGCTCGCCTTCCCCTTAACCGCGCAAGTGGTCTCAAAAGACTCCCTTGCAACCCTAAAAGCGGAAAGGCAAATGCTTGAAATAGGCAAAAGGTTAAACGAAAACAAAACGCAGCTGGCCAAGCTTGAAAACGAGCGTGAAGGAAAGTTGATGGAGGTATCGCAAACATCCGAGAACGCACAGAAATCGGCGGATGCTAATAAGCAGGCCGCAGATAAACTTAGAGACGAGTCACAAGACCGCAAATTGGCCCGTAGGGCTAACAATAGCGCTGGCTCAGCCAAGTCGGATGCGAAGAAAGCCCGAAAGGCCGGGTATAGTCTGAAAAAACTCGACAGCGATATTAATTCTCTGAAAGCTAGTATTCAGAAGGATGAAAAGGAACTGGCCGACATGCAGCCTAATATACTCCCGGAGCCGATGTATTGAAATCCGAAGGTTGTATGACTTCTATCGACCTAATAATATGAACGAGCCCATATTTGATAACAAGTACTTTGATGGACAATGTGTCTATGCTAATGAGAATCCCGGTCAAAAGCTGGTTATCAGACGTTACTATAAGAGAATCTATTATTGTCGGGCGGTAGATGGCTCAGAGAAGGAGTATGCCCTTTTTGAAAGGGAAATTTCGCCCGATTATGAAAGTGGTAAACAGCTGTATTGCCACTTTCCGAGAGAAGACGTTTAATAGCTAATCACTAAAATGAAAACTGAATTCACATCCTTCACCAACGGTGCTTTCAACAATCAAGGAACCACCTGATGCATCGATAATACGTTTCGTAAGGTAAACCCGACACGGTTTCCTTATGAGATGTATGACTCTTTAAGGATCGAAGATATGATCCAGTCTGTTGTGGGCAGGCCCAGGCCTTTAGACCATGTAGCATGAGCGCATTTTCGGAAGAATCAACCCCATAAGGGGCTGGCGTAGAACACCTCTTAGCTACACGCGATCCTGTTAATGGCTATTATACTCTATTTGCCTTGTATGGTACAGTAATTGTACAGCTACATCCCCGGGCAGATCCCTAACACCTAGTCTGCTTAAAATCAAAACAAATGAACACGTTAGCTGACACAACCGAACTGATCGAGACTACAACCGGTCCTCTGATGGGGAACGAAGCCTCCCTTACGCCACAACGTGTATCGAAGTAATCGCTCAATGGCTTGGTCCGCTTTCAGTAAGTGAGAGTACCCAGCCCATTGCGGACGAGTTGGACAAATTAAAATCACTGCTTGCTTCGGTCCCCACAAATGCCGGCACCATTGTGGAACAAATGAAGGAGGTGGCTACGAAAGTTTCGCGGATTGCTCTGGAATTAGGCGCGGAGGGCGAAATGCCTTCTTTGCTTACGGCGTTGGCGACCGCCCTGAGAATGGGGACAGATTTATAAAGCCGAACGGCCAAGTTAGCAGGGCTGCTTATCCAGATCTACCAGATCTGTCAATTTAAATAACCGTTTAGTTATGAATGTAAGTAAAGTAAAACAGGTACACGAGTTTGGTCAGAGCATCTGGCTCGACTTTATAGACCGCAAGTTCATTGTCTCGGGTGGATTGCAGAAGCTGATCGATGCGGACGGCGTAAAAGGCGTGACGTCCAATCCTGCAATTTTTGAAAAGGCAATCAGCAGCAGTTTGGATTACAACGCGGATATTGCGGAACATTTAAAAGGCGATATAACCAATGAGGAAATCTTCTTCAAGCTGGCCATATCCGATGTAAGGCAGGCATGCGACATTTTGTGGCCGGTCTACAACGAGGAGTGACTTGTTGGGGCCGATGGGTATGTCAGCCTGGAAGTTTCCCCGTTCCTAGCTACTGACACCCTAGCGACCATCGACCAAGCCCGCCAGCTATGGCAGGAGGTAGGCAGGGATAACGTGATGATCAAGATTCCCGGAACCGAGTCGGGCCTGATTGCAACCCAGACGGCGATTAGCGAAGGTATTAACGTAAATGTGACATTGCTTTTCGGTCTTGACCGGTACGAAGCCACGACAGAAGCCTACATTTCTGGACTTGAAAAACGGGCTGCGGATGGTTTATCCATTGACCACATTTCCTCTGTCGCCAGTTTCTTTCTGAGCCGTATCGACATTCTGTTCGATCCATTTCTGGACGATAAGGGACTTGGCGAATTGAGGGGTGAGGTCGCAATTGCTTCCGCAAAATTGGCGTATCAGACTTATGAACGCGTTTTCAGCACAGACCGTTGGAAGGCCCTGGGAGCAAAAGGTGCAGTGCCGAAACGGCTGCTCTGGGCAAGCACAAGCAACAAAAATCCTGCGTTTACCGACAACACACACTACGTGGAAGCGCAGATCGGTGACAGCACCGTCAATACGCTTCCAATGGAAACATTAGAAGCGTATCACGACCACGGCAATCCAGCTAGCAGGCTAAAAGCTGATCTTGACAAAGCTATCGAGGTCATGGCACGGGTGAAAGCGGCCGGAATCGACATGGTCGCAGTAGCGAAGCAACTTGAAGAGGAAGGGATTGAAAAGTTTAACCAGCCGTTTCAGAAACTGTTGGGCGCGATCGAAATACAAAAGCAAGGCAATCAATCAGATTAAATCAATTAAACAATGTCAAACGATAAAAATGCCCCGAAAGGAGACAAGAAAAAGCCAGTCAAGAACCTGAAAGAAAAGCGCGCTGACAAAAAGGATAAACGCGACGGTAAAAGCAAGTACGATTGACACATCAGATCAACGACACATAAGACTGGCCGGCTTTTCTTCGCCGCATTTGATCAGGCTTGACCCTACGCTCATTCGCATATTGTCCCCGAATCCTATTCTTTAACCCTACTGCCTGCCCACCATATGCACTGGCAGCAGGATGTGTATGGAAACAAGGAGGACGTGTTGATCCATTCAATTTTAGCGCAGGTGGTCTGATAATGGTGAGATCCGAGCGATAACTTAAAGCTACCAAATATGATTCTAGAGAATAAACTACCACTACGATACTTGATCGGCATTGTAAAATACGAGCTTACTGCCGTCCTGGTATTGAGTCTGATCACTCATTTCGGAGCCTTCCGGCTTACCAACTTCCTGCCGGACATGCCGCTGGCTATTCCGGCCTTTCTGGGAACATCCATTTCGGTCCTTTTGTCATTCAAAATGAACCAGTCGTACGACAGGTGGTGGGAAGCAAGAAAAATCTGGGGTGCTATTACCAACGATTCGCGAAGCCTGATTATGCAGCTGCTGGCTTTTGTGACGCACGATCATGACGGAATCGTAAAACGGATCGCCTACCGGCAGGCAGCCTGGGGATATACGCTTGGGCGCTCCCTAAGAGGAAACGACCCGCTTGCTGACCTGCAACACTTAATCGACGCTGATGATCAACGGAAGATCCTGGCACACACCAACAAACCTTTGGCGATATTGCAGCTTACGGTGCAGGACATCCGTGCAATGCGCGCAATGGATGCATTGGACGTGCATGCGCACATTCACCTTCAGGAGGCAATTATCCGGCTAACGGATTCGATGGGCGGCGCAGAGCGGATAAACCGGACGGTGTTTCCCTCGACATACCGGCTAATCCTGCACTTGATCATTTATCTGTTTGTGATCACACTCACAATTTCGCTGAGCAGCATTGACAACGTGCTCGTCATTCCGCTGCTGATGCTGATTTCCGCCGGGTTTTTCTGCATCGAAAAGATCGCGTACCATTTACAAGACCCATTTAAAAATAGCCCAAGTGATATTCCAATCACGGATATCGCCAAAAACATAGAAGTCAACACAAGGCAATTGCTGGGTGAAGAAGTGAAGACCAAAGAATCAAGCTTGGAAAGTTATTATGTAATGTAAATGCTTCTATAAAAAAATGAAGTACGACTCATATTAAGCAGTTTACCCATTCGTTTTTCTTGATTGTATGCATTATAAGGTGTGAGATAATGGCAGCGTCGAATCACGTGCTATTTACAACATTTTGGGTGTGACCTGAGAAGGAAAAAAAGATCTAATTGGAATTTATCTCTCTGAGAATGAAGGTGCTAAATTTTGGCTATCTGTTTTAACAGACTTAAAACAACGCGGCGTTGAAGATATTCTGATAGCTTGCATAGATGGCTTAAAAGGTTTCCCAGAGGCAATTGAAGCGGTGTTTCCCAAGACTAAAATTCAACTATGCATAATTCACCAGATTCGTACCAGTATACGGTATGTTCCTGAAAAGGATAAAAAGTCTGTCATTGCCGACTTGAAGCCTGTTTATAAAGCAGTTAACCACGAAAAAGCCTACGAGAAATTACTTGAATTCGATGACAAATGGGGAAAGAAATATCACCTGGCTATGAAAACCTGGATGGACAACTGGGTGAATTTATCGACCTTTTTTGAGTTTACCGCTGAAATAAGAAAGGTAATTTATACTACAAATGCAATTGAAGGAATGCATAGGCAGATTAGAAAAATCACCGCAGCGGCGGCCGCCAAGACAACAGGAGCATTTACCTATAAGTAAGGTTTCTCGCTCTTGTCTTACTTAACCAGTTGAATCTCTCCGAGAAAATTACCTAATTTCTCGAACGCTTCACGCTGTTGCACGGCTAGTTCCGCACGCTGATACGTCTCCATGATTTTGTCATCCGTTTTCTGGTTCAGACACTTCTTGATGATATGTGGCATGATGCCTAATTCTTGCATTAATGTGGCTGTAGTACGGCGTAAATCATGTATTACCCATTTGCCGTTGGGCAAGATCAGGGTTCTGTTATTAACCACACGGCCTTTTACACCGATATCTTGCTGCCGATCGGTTACTTGCTTCGTCAAAACCTGACGGGTAATTGCTCCATCGCCGGTACGATTAGGAACCAGCCAATCAGTCATTCGAGTGTCATGTAACTGCTGAATCTGTAATAAAGCAAACTGAGAAAGATATACGTGATGGCTGACAGTATTTTTTGAGTGCTCGGATGGAATGGTCATTAACCCCTTATCTAAATCAACATGAGACCATTTTGCGCGCAAGACTTCATTAACACGGCATCCTGTTGCCAGAAGCAGCCATATCAAATACTGATATTCGGCTCTCAGCCCTGAAGAAGGTAAAATTTGATGAAGCTGTTTGAGCTCTTCTAGGGACAGATACCGCTTTCGTGACTTCTCTTTTCCGCCAACACGTTCCTTAATTAACCGGCGTGTGGGATTAAGTGTAATAAGTTCTTCATCATCCGCATATCCGAAAAACTGTTTGAGGTCTGATAGCAGCCGATTGGCCATGCGTTTTGATTTGCGATTCAAAGGACGCTCTAAGATAGCTTTAATGTCTGAACGCTCGACTTCACCGATCAACTTGTTGCCGATCAGAGGAAACACGTCCTTTTCAAATGCCCGCTCAACTTCTATTCCAAAGTCTTTTCGGTTTTGGAGTTCTGCACGTTTCCAGTCAGCAAATACTGCTTTGACTTTATTGCGCTGTTTTTCCTCCCACTGATTAAAATCCTTGACCTTGTCGAATTTCCGGATTTCCGCTTCGAGTAATGGGTCGAGTCCTCGGGCCAGCAGTTCCCTCTTCTCGGAGGCCAATTTTCTTGCTTCTTTTAATGAAACATCCGCTAATGGTCCAAGCGACTGTTTTCTCCGCTTGTCCGTTATCGGCGATGTATAACGAAATACCCATTGCTTTGCGCCATAGCTTCGAATGAACAAATAGAGACCGCCACCGTCGTTGAGCATTTGATCGGCATCGCCTGATTGTAAACGTTCCACCTGTTGAACTGTCAATAAATGCAACTGTGCCTTAGGCATTTAGTCCTCCTTCGTGGGCCAAATAGTGTACCAAGAATCTTTGGATTGGGTTGGACGGGGTTAAATCGCAACAGGCTAAGTATACTATAAATCAATATTTTCTATCAAGAAATTATCTTCCGTTAAACCCGGAAAAACAATAGCTGGCACAGATGGCATGCAAGAGGTCACCGGTTCGAGACCGGTTAGCTCCACCATTTAAAATCAATGATTTAGCTAAGGTTGTCCCTCCTGTCTATCAGCTCCCCTTTCTTGCCGTGTACCATCCCGTGTACCAATAAATACTTGCTGGCCACGCAGAATTAAGGCGACTGCCTCGTTGATAGGGAAGGAACCAATCTGGGCATTCGCCATTCAATTATTTCAAACAACGACACCCGAAATTTAACTTGTATGAGATTTCCAATAAATACTAGCTAACTGTTGTAGTCAGAAATATCACGAAGATTTTATATATGCTCCTCTTCGCCCACTTTTTGCAGACATCGGAGTTAGATTGAAGAGCATTTTGGTTTATATCAATTAATGTTGTTAAGTTTTTTTTTGACAAGGAAGGCCTCTAACTTATGCCACAAGTCATCTGGTCTAACAGGCTTTAGCAAGTAATCATTGATACCAGAAGATATTTGAAGGCTCTGGGATATCACCTCAGTCGAGGCAGTTACTGCTAAAATAGGAGTAGAAGTGTTTTTAGAATTATCCATCTTTCGAATACGCTTTGAAGCTTCAAAACCATCCATTCTAGGCATATTGATGTCCATTAGTATTAGATCGTATTCAAAAGCCTCCACCTTTTCAAGTGCCTGAATTCCATCGGAACTAGAATCCACCTTGATCCCCCAGCGTTCCAGCAATCTTTTCATAACCAAGATATTTAAGGGCTCATCATCGACAATCAGAACACGAAAACCTGCTAATGTTCCAATAGCGGGGACTGAAAGATTTTTCGAAGGGAAATTCCCTCCCAGGAGGGTATAAATCAGACTGAAACTGACCTTCGTGCCATGCCCCTCCCGGCTTTCGATAATCAATTCCCGTCCATGCAAACGAACAAGCTGATAAGCGATCGTTAAGCCTAATGTTCCGTGATTTTGTCGCCTGCTCTCTTCGGGTGCAGTTTGAAATGGATTAATCACCCTGGTCAATTTTTGCTCTGATATCCCGATTCCTGTATCATTAACACTGATCGCCAACCGGATGGAATCTGGATTCACACGCTCAGCACTCAAGTTTAGTGAAACCTGACCGACCTCGGTAAATTTGAAAGCATTTTCAAGGAGGTGAAAAAGGATCTGGCTCAGCCGGAATGCGTCACCACTGAGCTTGACGTCCGTTAGTGTCAGGTCGGAACTGAAAGTAAATTTCAGTTTCTTCTGGTCAGCACTAGGCCGAAAAGATTGATAGATATTATAAAGCAGCTCGCCGGGGTAAAATGGCTCATTTTTGAGCTGTATACTGCCTCTTTCCAAATTTGTGAAATCAACGATTTGATCAATAGTTGCCAGCAGGTTAGTTGTGGAGAAATCAAGTATGTTAAAAGCCTCCTTTTGTTCTGGTAACTGAACGCCTTTAAGAAGCAGGTCGGTTGCACCTTGCACGACATTCAAAGGAGTTCGCAACTGATGCGACATCGTTATCAGAAAGTTGCTTTTAGCTATTGTTTGCAGACGTGCTTCGGCCAGAGCCTTCTCAAGATTGTTCTTCAGCGTATGTCTTTTTTGATCAACCTGCAAAAGCGTCTGAAAGAAGGAAAAATGGATATAGACCAGTAGTAGAAAATTACTGACAATTAAAAATGGGAAGGAGAATTGATTAGGTATAAGGTTGTTTCCTGGCAACTGATAATTGAAGTAGTTTTTCAGAATGACTTCACTCACCAAAGGCAATACGCTCAAAACGGAGTATAATGCTCCCTTCTGGGGGCCTAATAAAAAGTAGCCACTGGAAAGCACAATAAAACAATATTGGACAATTACCACATTGATCCCGTCTTGGACAAGTAAGGTGCTCGACCAACTGATAAGCGTCATGAAAATTAAAAAAAAGTGTGCCGCTATTTTCCAAGATCTGGCAAATAAAAGAAGGGCAAGACAAATTAACCAAATAACCGGAAATACTTGAGTAGCGAAAAATGGTTTATACGGAGCATGCGTTTGCAGATCGACAGCCAGCAGTGAAAGCCTTATACTAAGAAAAGTGAGGATACAAACAAACAATATTTTGACTCGTGCCCTGTCTAGCAGGTTTTGTTGACTGTGTATTATAAACTTATAACGACTTATCATATGACTCGGTTGGGTAAGGCTGAATCACCTAGATTCGTACTTAATGTGTTAGAGGGTTAAACGTTTAAATTTAAGGAAAAGAAGAGACTGTAAAATTAACTCTGTCTAAAAGTTAAAACTTTTAGACAGAGCATGGAAAAGAATTTGAACAGATGCGCGACAACCATTATGGGGCTTCTCAAGGTGCTGGTTGTCAATCAGAAATACTTACAAGCCGATGAAACTCCATTGAAAGTACTCGATAGGGACCATAAAAATGGGATCCATTAGGGCTATGGCTATGTCCAGCACGGCCAAATTGAGATCGATAATAATCTTGCAGAGAACACCATCTGCCCCTTAGATGTGGAAAGAAAGGCCTTTTTTGTTTACTGGCTCCCACCAAGCAGCCGAGATGACTGCAGCGATGTACCGTGAAACGGACCGTCCTTTATGGCAACATGCATGAAAAACGGTATCGATGAGCATCAATGGCTCACCGGTGTGCTGGAAAGAATCCAATCTCACAAGCACAAGTATCTCTACCAATTACTGCCAAACAGCTGGAGCAAGTATCGGCAACAGCACGTTTAAGCGACTTGTAAATTGAGCTTTGCCTGCAATAGAGGTTGCCGGGCGGATATACGAACCTTCTCAGCCAACTAAAATAATGGTCTTTTTTTAATCGATTATAAGTCTTTCGGTTATAGAATGGGCTCATCATGAGCCGATCCTGTCAGTCTATTTTCGTTACCCTCTGCTGCCTGCAAGTGGCTTTGGCTGTGGCCGCCTGCTTGCCGGGCGAAAACGATGTACTGGACCGCTATAACCAGATCAACCAGCGGACCGCTGTTGAGAACGCCGGTTTGAGTCTTGCCCAGGCGGCCAGCGACATGTCTGCTTATCTGGTGGCGGGCAACCTGGTGCGCCGCGCTCCGCTGGACGATATTGGGATCACAACCCTGTCAACTGTCCCGGACGAAGATAACCCTATGCCCAAAACGCAGCCGGGAATCAAGGTCGCCACCTGTTCGTTCGTGCCGGGTGAGGATCTGCCGGAAGACCGTTCACAGCGCAAACTGAGCGCGGTGGCCTATTTTACAGCGCAACCCAAAGGCTTACCGCCTTTGCAAATGATCTTTCCGACGATGACCAGGGCCCTGGCGCAGCGTTTCGGCGGCGCGTCTGTCGGTCTGGTTGATGGCAGCGGCAGTGTCCAATACCCCAAAGTGGCCCAAGATGCGGATTGCATGCCAACATTGACGGATGCCGCTCCCTTTTCGCCGGTCTATGCTGCAGGTTTTAAATACGAAGGCGCAATCGGTACATTGATCCCCGACGCCAAAAAGACGACCTGGCCCAGCGTCTACCGTGATATCACCATCCCCTGCCCATCGCCTTATCAGGGTGTAGTGAAACGCAAGCAGCATTGCCGTCTGATCACCGATGAGAATAGCGTGACACCTGAAGTAGGCATCATTGATCTGGCCAGCAAGAAGTCCGGCGGCAAGGCAGAGAATACCATCAAGCGGATTGAAAAAACCTGGGATTGCGATCCGCCGGATGGGCAGCAGCTCACGCCTAGTGCCGCAGAGATCAATGATTATTGCCGTGACCCCAATGCCGGATTGAGCCCCCAGACCGAAAACAGCATCCAGCTGAGTGCGGAGAATATCAAGGAACTGCTCGATAACGGTTCCAGTCAATATTATACCTTCAAGTGCCGTAAGAATGCCAATGATACCAACAGTTGTGATACCAAGCCATTCAATCCAAATACCAATGTACCAAGCACAACATTCCTGCGCTGTGATCCGCAGCCTGTTCCGGAGCAGTATGTGATCAACCCGGTTGTGCCGATGCAGGTAGATGTGACCGGCAAGGTCATCAGCGAAACCCCGGCCGCGGCAAAGACCGGTGCGATCCTGGGCAACCGCAGCTGCGGCCAGGGTTGGACGGGTGATCTGATTGCCGGTTACCAGGTACGCGCCTGCCGTTTGATCAAAGTGGTGGATGGTGTGCAGACACCCATGAAACTCGCGCAAACGGTGTATAAAATCGGGTATGTCGGTGCGCGGTGTATGGCCCCGCCGAAAGAAGAAACATACGATTGCCCGCACCCTTATGATGGAAATGTGGTACTGCGTGAATCCCATTACATGACCAAGCCATTGGCCCTGCAATTGGGAACTGCTCCGGCTGGGGAATGGTCTCCAAGTACCATTCCCTGGAGTCGGGCTGGGCTGTTCGGGGATGCCACGACTGAAACACGCGCCCGTGCCAGACAGGAAGACTATATTGTTTCCTATCTTCCACTGGAAGGGTGGCAGAACCCCGATTTCAGCTCAAGACTTGGGCAGGCCATGGCCGGTTACATGAAGAAAGAGATTACAGGTTGTAAACTGGCAGGACAGACATGTGAGTTCCCACCGGATCCCATCAAGCTCGGCATTGTGTTTGACCGGTCGGGGAGTATGAAACCAGAGCCTCCCTCTCCCGTGCCAACCCTGACGACGAGCACCAGTCGGATGGAATGCCGGGCTACTTTGAATGATATCTTTACCGACCGTACAGCTGCCTGTGGATTGTTGCGTGATAATGCCCGCGATGAATATCCACAGGATGGCCAATTGATCGAATCTGTCCTGGGGGAGTATCTGATCAATCGCTACGATTCAAAATATTACAGGCTGATGATGGATGCGATCAACAATAAGCAGTCATGTAATGCTTCGATCGACATCGGTTATTGCGTTCCGGGTAAAAGTACCCAGCAAAGCTCCTGTTCACCCGGAACATGCGTCGCACTTCGTTCAACAGTTACAGGAAACTATCTTGATATTGCCGAAGAACAGCTACAAACAGCTTTGGGATATATTCCGACAGGAAGCAATGTGACCTATACCGAGTTTGTATTCGATAATAACGTCGAACCCTCCAAGACTTTCAATCTCTGTAACTATGTCACCGATCCCAATTGCGACTTTGGTTATGAAGTTAACCAGATGCGAAATGACATGCTGGCAAACAAAGGAACAGCCAAAGCGGGAACGCCATTGATTGAAGCGGCTGATCAGACGTTGAAAACCATGTTTGGTGATCACTATGCGGATGCAGGGGTTGTCAATACAGAACCGGGTATATTACTGCTTTTCACCGATGGAGCAGAGCGGGATGGTATCAATGAAAAGGATGGCTATATCTTCAAAAGTGATTATCCATACCCATTTGGCTCGCTCTGTGAGGCAAGGTTCCCAGGAGCTGGCGTAGATGGAGATAACTATGATTTCTGCCGTTACATAGGACTTCACGAAGGATCCGGGTCACCAGATATGGACCCCGCTCAAGTCATTAGTAAAATAGAGCCATATTATTTGACAAACCAATGCGGTGATCCTTCCAATGAAGGTACTCCAACATGTCGGCACGTCCTCAGGCTTTATGATGCTGACGGTTTGGTGCGAGAAAACTGGAAGGATTGCTTCAAGACCGGAAATTCAACCCGAGGGACATTTATTGACTTTGTGAAAGACAAGTTGCCCAATCTGAGAGTATTTATTCTCAACCTGGGCAGCCGAGAACTGGCCAATTGCCCCAGTGACCCCAACAGCAATATTCAAATGATTGATGTAGAAGATGCTATCGGCTATCAGACAGCTTTTAATAATGCGTTCAAAAGCGTGAATACAAAACCTGCAAATCCACAGGATGTATGTCAGCGGATGCGCCAGACATACACAAACGCCGCCGATTATTAATCGACGGCGTTGAGCAAAGAAGAGAATTGGAGATTAATTGACGACTAAGCTGTAAACCTTATCCTGCCCACCATAGCCTGTGGCTTTGTCACCGACCAATCGCCATTTCAGATTGGAGTTGTTAACAACATTCAGTACATCATTCAGATTATTGGCGCCATCGGCGAGGATTTGGGTTTTTGTGCCCGAAAAGCGCATGTCTTTGATAGCGTACTTGCCATCCGAAGTTTTGCCAATATTTTTCCCTTCGACAGAAACCCCGGTATTTAGTTCGTAATTCTTCAGATATACGATTTGGTTTGAGAATTCTTTTACGTTCTCGGCTGTGATCAGATTATTCTCAAAGCTTACTATTTCACCTTTTGCTTTGGTGCTGGCACTTATTTTGGCTTCCACCAATTTATCATCGGCTGCCGTCTCGCCGTATACTTTCTGCCAGAAGCGAACCGTGCTGTCTGCTTTATAGAAACTCACCGAACCTGCCTTACCGGTAATACTGTAAGAAGTTACTTGAACAGGGTCGGTACCCGGCCCGTTGCCTTCACCTTTCTGATCAACGCCAGGCTTGTCACAGGCGGTCATCAAAGCGCCAAGCGCGATTACAGAAGCGGTATTCTTGAAGTTTTTCCAAACTGACATATCATCCTCCCCTTGTGGATGCCTGACAGTATAGCAAAAAAACCGTTGCAATTCAAAGAGTTTGGAAAGGGGTGAAAAAAGTCGAGGATCTTGCATATAAATAGCTGTTTTATAACATATTAATACCTGTTAAATTAACTCATTGGTTTAGTGATACTAATTCCCAATAGACAATACACCACATCCAACTCCAGCGAATCGGGCCAGGGTCCCGCTCTGCTGGAATTGGTCTTACTCAACACTTCAAGGGGCTAAAGTGCCTTCAAGCGTTTAAGTAAGGTATGAATGGTACCTGGATGCCAGCGACTAGTGCCACGAAAGGTTGGAACCCCTCGTATGTTCAGCTCCTTCGAAACAGCACGCACGGATTGCACCCCTTTTTCCTTCAATTTTTTCAGTAATGGCAGCAATTTGAGAGCAAAGTCTTCTGCAGCTTTACGGTTGATTTTCGAGAGCGTTTTTCCATTTTGTCCAAGTACTGTCCCTCGTTTTTTTGCTACGTCCAATGCCTCTTTCGTTGCCTCGCTAATTTTTCGCCTATGCTCTTCCGCTACTGCTGCCAGTATATGAATTGTAAAACGGTTTGCGTGAGGATTGTCCGTTACTACAATGTCAACGTTAGACTTAACAATTCTCGCGATCTGTTCCACGTCACGTCCCAATCGGTCAAGTTTTGATACGATAAGAGTCGCTTTCATTTTCTTGCACATTTTTAAAGCTTGCATCAGGCCAATCCTGGATTTTCGTGTAGATTTGATCTCAATGACCTGATCGATTAATTCATAATCGTTGAGTTTGCAATAATTCATGATAGCTTCCTGCTGCGCCTCCAGCCCCAGCCCACTTCTTCCTTGCTTGCAAGTGGAAACCCGATAGTATGCAATTGCCTGTTTCATAAGCCATTACCCCTCTGCCCTGTCTAGTGGTAAACGATCGTTTATATTTGTACAGAATTTGTTTAAAAAACGGTTAACCGATTCTGGAAAGAGGTTGAACTACAACGAGTTGAGAAGGAGCGAAAAGCAAAAATTACCAGGAAAGTGTCTATATGTAAACGATCGTTTACATATAGACAAATTTTTCCGGAAGAATTTAGATAGGTATAAGGATAAGGGTTATTGAGTATCGAATTTAAGCATGTCCTCAAACTCACCCGGACTGGTGCTGAGGCATTGATTTATATCTAAATCAATTTATAAGTACCCGAGACTTTCAGGTCAGAGGAGAGAGAAATGAAAATAAAAATAGCCCTGCTTTTACTTATAACCAGCTTATCAACCACTGCCTGTGGTGGCCGTGCTGCCAACCCAGTCATGACCATGCAGTACGGCGACCAAAAGAAAAGCTGCCGTGCCCTGGAAAGCGAAATGATCGGCGTACAACAAGAAATATCCCGCCTTGTTCCTAAAACTGATAAGACCGGCAAGAACGTGGCATTAGGGGTTGCCGGAGCGTTCGTTCTGTTCCCCTGGTTCTTTATGGATTTCAGCCATGCCGAAGAAGAAGAGGTGAATGCTTACCGCCAACGTTATAATAATCTGGCAAGTTTGGCAGCCGACAAGGGCTGTGATATTGATACCAGGCCCATCCCAGTTATCAAATCCCATACATCCGAACGTTTCAAAGAAGATTCTAAGCTGAACTAGGTTTATAGCTGCCGGGTTTCAGGATGTTTAGACTTCTGCTCTTTCGAAACAGAATCCTCAACTCATGCTTTCTCCATTTGGTTTATTTTTCAATACAAGAATAAACTAATAGTTTATCTTTGTGGAAAATTATAAACACAAGTATTGACAAAGTTTGTTTTTCTTAGTATAAATAAACTATGAGTTTACCAAATGAGAAAAAATTAAACCATTTGCTACGCGACTGGCCGTCAGAAGCAGTTGTCGTTACTTCGTGGCTTAACGATCAGGGATATTCCAATCAACTGCTTAACCGTTATAAAAAAAGCGCCTGGATCGAATCTCTGGGTACAGGAGCTTTGATCAAAACCGGCGATAAGGTCGGCTATGAGGGGGCCGTGTACGCGCTGCAAAACCAGCTGAATCTCTCAGTTCACCCGGGCGGACGAACAGCATTGTCTTTACTTGGCAAAGCGCACTACCTCGAATTATCTCAAACGAAAGTTGATCTGTTCGGTGATACCTTTGAAACATTGCCCGGCTGGTGTGAAAATAGGGATTGGGGAGTAAAACTGGCCTATCATAAATCGAATTTTCTCCCAGGTAATATCGGCTTGACAGACTTAGAGCTTAAGTCCTTTTCAATCAAAGTATCGTCTGCCGCCAGGGCCATGATGGAATGCCTGTACCTTGCAAAAACCAACCCGCAAATCATAGAATGTTATGAGCTGATGGAAGGAATGAACAATTTGCGGCCAGGCTCTGTGCAGCAACTGCTGAATCAGTGTAATTCGGTGAAAGTAAAGCGTCTTTTCCTTTATATGGCCGAAAAGGCTGAGCACTCATGGGTTCAGCATTTGGTAGTTGAGCAAATAGATATGGGTAAAGGCAAACGTAGCCTAACAAAAAATGGCAGCTACGTGTCTAAATATCAAATAACGGTTCCGAAAGAGTTGGAAGAACATGGAAAACAAAATTTATAAACGACAAGTCGCGTTGCTACTCGACGTATTACCTGAGGTCGCCAAAGAGGAGTGCTTTGCTCTTCATGGCGGCACAGCGATTAATTTGTTTGTCCGCAATATGCCGCGCCTGTCCGTAGATATAGATCTAACCTACCTTCCCATTGAAGACAGAAAGATAACCTTGCTGAATATCGGGCAAGCTCTCGAAAGAGTTAAAACAAATATCGAAAAGGCGATCCCTCGGGTTCATGTCCAGCATAAGAAGGACATCGGTAAACTTCTCATTTCCCTGCCTGGTGCAGAAATTAAACTGGAAGTGAATCTTGTTGGTCGTGGGTCTTTCAAGACGCCGGTACAGATGGTGCTTTGTGAAAGGGCCCAGCAAGAATTTGATGTGTTTACAAGTATCGCTGTTGTCCCTTTTGGACAGCTTTTTGGAGGAAAGGTATGCGCAGCCCTGGACAGGCAACATCCCCGAGATTTGTTCGATATCAGATATCTGTTGGCAAACGAAGGCTTTTCCGATGAAGTACGCCAGGGATTCATTTACTGTCTTCTGGGTAGCGACAGGCCGATGAATGAGCTAATAGTACCAAACTTTCAGGATCAGCGCTTAGCCCTGGCCAATCAGTTTTCCGGCATGAGTGCCGAGGAATTCAGCTACGAGGAGTATGAAACTGTGAGGGAACAGCTTGTAAAGGTTGTTCTGAAAAGCCTTACACCATCCGATAAGGACTTTCTCCTCAGTTTCAAAAACGTGGACCCCGACTGGTGTATTTATGATTTTGAGAGGTTTCCATCCATTCAATGGAAGCTCCGTAATCTGGATATTCTCAAAAAAACAAACCCTGAAAAACATCAGGAACAATTCGAAAGGCTGAAAGAAAAGCTTGATTAAAGAAACGGACTCGTTGTGCAAGAATTCTGAATAAAAAATTTTTTTGTATTAATGAAACCCAAAATTACTTTCTCAGCCCAGGATTTTGTCTGGCGTAATCCTATATGAAGAGGTAATTAGTGATATAAGACGGATCAAGTCAAATTCTTGGGGGGAATTAAGCATAAAGTTTAGAAAGCCGGAACAGGAAGAACTTGATGTCTCTTACGCCTCTGGATGATGATCTAAATGACTTGATTTTTGCGTTGAAGGATTCGGCAGACGCATTCGTACTCCTATTGTTGAAAAAATTTAGAATGTCTGAGTAATGCGCTTGAATAGACCTGGCGACGGTTTTGAAGGAGTCTATCCCACAGTCTTCTACTGTGTTATACCACAATGCAAGCTTTTTAAAGGCCACTTCCTTCGATCCGCAAGTCCGAAAGATGCTTCCGAGCTCCAAAGAGATATTGTAAGCTTGCTTGATTAAGGGATAACGTTCAAAGAGTAAATGGGCACGTTTTGCCTGCGATGAAGTCCATTTATCCTGATGCTTAAATAACAAATACCTGCTTCTGGCTAATAATTGTTTTACAGTGTCTCCGTTTTCGAGAACTTCCGGTTCAAAGCTGATTCCAGCCTCCTTTGCAGCGCCAATCGCTCCATTCTCCTGATCCAACGCTTCCCAACGGTATTTGATCCTAATCTCCTGTACAGCTTCATATGCAAGTTTTTGGACATGAAAACGATCGATTACACGATCTGCTTTGGCAAAACAGCGTTTCACGATCAGGTTCATGTTGGCCGCCATATCAAGAGTTACTTCGGTAACTGTGTCCCGTATTTTCTTGGGAATCTTCTTTAAAACCTCAATAACCGTCTCGGCCTGAGTTCCTTTAATCATCGCAACAAGTGCGCCCTTTCTGCCTTTGGCTGCTTTATTGGTAACAATGGTGTATAATTCTCCGTTAGAGAGGGCGGTTTCATCAATGCTTAATTGAACTCCTGTATTCTGAGCATACAACATCCAATCTTCCGCATGCTCTACCTGATCCCACTGGCGATAATCACTGATATGATTCTTATACTGCTGCTGAAGCTGTTTCCCATCCATATGAAAGTATTTGCCTAGTTGGGAGCAGCTTACAGGATGATTATCAATACAACCCTTTTAAAAAATCCGCAAATTCCTTAGTCATTCGCGTGCCCTTTTGAACCAATTCCCAATCTCTACTTATGATCTCACCGGTATCTTTGACCTCCCAGCGGCGGCGTTTGATACAAAGTGTAACTTTCTGATTTCTAATAGGAAAGTCTTGAATATAAATCTCAGGCAGAAAACCTTTTGACTCTAATTTTTGATCTTTAAACTCAGTGGGAGGTAGGTTTTTCTCTTCCAGGTAGATCAGAAGACCAGGGATGGCTTCAACGATCTTGGAGAGGTCAAAAAAATCTAAGATGCCTTCCGGCAACAGGAAACGAACTAAGGCTTGATACGACTCTTGCAATGGACTCTAAAAATTGATTCACCGCAAAAAAACTACTTTTTTAGTCGCCCCCCAACTTTTCGGACTGATCCTATAAGACATTTCAAAACTTTAGAAATCCTGATCCTTCAATTGTTTTAGATATGTTTTAGATACTAACAAAAAAGCAGTCACATTTTCATGTAACTGCTTGATTTTCTGTGTAGCGGGAGCTGGACTCGAACCAGCGACCTTTGGGTTATGAGCCCAACGAGCTACCAACTGCTCCATCCCGCGGTGTCGTTGAATTGGAGTGCAAACATACAACAATTATTAAATATTAAACAATTATTTTTGTTGAAATTTAAAAAATTGATTTTTCTGACACCCCCCAAATTGCATGAATTCTAATTTTAGTACTTCCCGGCTTAAGGGGAATATCCATATCGTGCTTGTTATTAGGTTGTTATGGGTCATGTTTCTGTTTCTGATCTGCCGTATACTTTTTTATGCGTTGAATACCGCGTTTTTTCCGGGAATTACCATTCCGGGTGCTTTAAGGTTATTTGTCGGCGGTTTGCGGTTTGATACCGTTGCCGTGTTGTATACCAACATCCTGTATATTCTCCTAATGCTTATTCCTTTTACCTTTAAATACAGAAGAGGGTATCAGAAAGGTCTGGATTATTTATATGTTTTTACCAACAGTGTGGCGCTGCTGGCCAACTGTGCTGATCTTATCTATTACCGTTTCACCATTAAGAGAAGTACCTGGACAGTGCTGAAAGAATTTTCCAACGAGGATAACCTGCACTTACTGCTGGGAGGATTTGCCGTCCGATACTGGTACATTGTGCTCATCTGGCTGGTTATGATTTTTTCTCTGGTTTTTGTCGCCAAAAGAATACAGGTTCAAAAGCGAGCACATGATCCTGGCTGGCAATTTTTTCTGGCACATCTGGTACTGATGGCTTTGTCTGTTTATTTGTTTATCGGAGGAGTTCGGGGCGGATTTTTACATAGTACCCGACCAATCACCTTGAGTAATGCAGGGGAATACGTTCAAAAACCCAAAGAAATGTTTATTGCTTTAAATACACCCTTTTGTATATATAAAACAATAGAATCGACAGATTATGAGAGGGTTAGTTACTTTTCCAGTGCCAGGGAGCTTCAGGAGGCTTTTGATCCGGTACACCAGCCCGGCGCGGTTCAGTCCCCCTTTAAGCCCATGAACGTGGTGATACTGATCTGGGAAAGTTTTGGCAAGGAAATGGTTGGGGCTTACAACCATGACCTGGAAAACGGGAAATACAAGGGTTATACGCCTTTTGTTGATTCGCTAATGGGGCATAGTAAAATTTTCTGGCATTCGTTTGCCAACGGAGCGAAATCCATTGAAGCAATTCCATCGGTGCTTACCAGTATACCGGGTATCAAGGAACCGTTTATTACTACCCGATATACAGACAACAAGCTCCCGAGCTTGCCCAGGATGTTGGGAGAAAAGGGTTATCATACCTCGTTTTTTCATGGTGCCCCCAATGGTTCCATGGGCTTTCAGGCCTTTGTGAACCTGATCGGCGTGCAGCAGTATTATGGCAAAACCGAATATGACAACGATGCCGATTATGACGGTATCTGGGGTATCTGGGATGAAGAATTTCTTCAGTTCTGGGCAAAAAAAATGAATACCTTTCAGCAGCCCTTTCAAAGTACCCTGTTTACGGTTTCCTCTCATGACCCTTTTAAGGTACCTGAGCGATACCGGAACAAATTTCCCAAAGGCCCGCTGCCGATCTATGAAACGATGGGATATTCGGATATGGCGCTGAGGAAGTTTTTTGAAACGGCCAAAAAAATGCCCTGGTATAAAAATACCTTGTTTATCATCACGGCAGATCATGCAGCAACATTTGCCCATTTCCCAAAGTACCAGACATCCGTAGGAAATTTTTCTATCCCGATTATCTTCTTTTCACCATCTGACAGCACCATGCGCGGTATCGACAGCACCAATCTGGTTCAACAGATTGATGTGATGCCGTCGGTATTAGGGTATCTGAATTACGATAAACCATATTTTTCTTTTGGTAAAAATGTATTCAAAAAACAGGCTTCCAATTATGCAGTTAACTACGACGGGGTATATCAATGGTATAATGGGCCCTATGTTTTGCAATTTGATGGACAGAAAGCCGTAGGTTTGTATAATTATCAGCAGGATAAGTTATTGAAACACAACCTGGCCGGACAGCTGCCTGTGGTGCAGAAGCCAATGGAAAATCAGGTAAAGGGATTTATACAGCAATATATAAACCGGATGCTGGACGATAAAATGGTGCCCTGAGGCATCTCTAAACTCCTTACACTCAATTTCTGTAAGGACATATTTGAATTTAATTATTAAAAATAAGATTGTTAAGTCTGGGCCGGGGATGTAAAATAGGTTAGAGGTTATGCCCGTCGATTGAAAATAGAATAAATACGAATGGAAAATAAAGAAGAAAATATCCCGCCTTTCAGAAATCACAGAGCAGGATTTGTAAGCATCATCGGAAAGCCCAACGTTGGGAAGTCCACACTGATGAACGTATTGGTTGGCGAAAAGATGTCCATCATTACTTCAAAAGCACAAACGACACGGCACCGGATTATGGGTATTCTTAACGGAACCTATGAAGATATCCCTTTTCAGCTGGTATATTCTGATACCCCAGGCGTGGTTAAACCGGCTTACAAGCTCCATGACTCCATGATGACCTTCGTCAAAGGTTCTCTGGAAGATGCTGACGTGGTACTTTTTGTAACAGAAATAGGGGAGAAGGCCGCTAATCATGAAGTAACACCCTTGCTGATCAGAACGGATGCACCGGTAATACTGGTACTGAATAAAATTGATTTATCGAGCGAAGAAGAGGTAAAAAGAAAAACCGAGGAATGGGAGCAGGCCATTCAACCTGCCGCCATAGTACCTATTTCTGCACTTTTAAATGCAAATATTCAGACGCTTTTTGACGCAATCGTGACCAGGTTGCCTTTTCACCCGCCCTATTTTGCAGATGATGAACTAACAGATAAGCCAGAGCGTTTCTTTGCTTCGGAAATTATTCGTGAAAAAATTTTTATGAACTACCGTCAGGAGATTCCATACAGCTCGGAGGTAGTGATTTCTGAATTCAAAGAAAAGGACGATATCATCGTTATCCGTGCCGAAATACTGGTGGAGCGTAAAAGTCAGAAAGGCATTATCATCGGGGAAAAGGGTGAGATGCTTAAGAAAGTAGGCACCCAGGCGCGGCATGATCTTGAAGAATTTTTTGGCAAAAAAGTATTCCTGGAACAACATGTAAAAGTAGAGCCCGACTGGCGCAGTAAGGAAAACAAGCTGAGACAGTTTGGATACGAAGAGTAACGTACAATTTATAAGAATGGAGGAGAGAAAACAAATGCTCTCCGGATCACAAAAAAGGTTTAGTGTAATTATGGCAAATGTAATATCAATAGTAGGGCGCCCGAACGTAGGCAAATCCACGCTTTTTAACCGCCTTACTGAAAGCCGCAAGGCAATAATGGATAACCAGAGCGGCGTAACCCGCGACCGCCACTACGGGTATGGGGAATGGACCGATCAGTACTTCACCGTAATTGATACCGGCGGGTATGTGGTGGGCTCGGAAGATATCTTCGAAGGGGCGATTAGGGAACAGGTAGAAATGGCGATCGAGGAATCCAAGGTGGTGCTGTTTATGGTAGATACCATGACGGGTCTGACGGATCTGGATAAAGATTTTGCGAATATCTTAAGACGTTTTAACAAGCCGGTTCTGCTGGTAGCCAATAAATCGGAAACACAGGAACGGTACCAGTCGGCTGCGGAGTTTTATGAGCTGGGTCTCGGCGATATGGTTTATGCGATTTCGGCCCAGACCGGCTTTGGTACGGGCGAATTGCTCGATGAGGTAGTCAAACACTTTGAAACCGCCGGAATTGAAAATCCCGAAGCAGGTATTCCAAGAATTGCGATCATGGGGCGCCCCAATGTCGGGAAATCGTCCTTTCTGAATGTCCTGACAGGAACAGAACGCAGTATTGTGACCGACATAGCGGGTACCACCCGGGACGCTATCCATACACATTACAATGCCTTTGGAATGGAATTTATTCTGACCGACACGGCCGGTATCCGCAGAAAATCAAGGGTGAAGGAGGACATTGAATATTATTCCACGCTTCGTTCCATCAAAGCAATGGAAGAGTCGGACGTATGTATAGTATTGCTGGATGCTACGCTAGGGTTGGAAGGGCAGGACCTGAATATTATTGGCCAGGCCGACAAAGCCAAAAAGGGGATCGTGATTATGGTGAATAAATGGGATTTGATTGAAAAAGATTCCAAAACCGCCGATAGATATAAAAAGGAGCTTTTGGAAAGGTTGGCCCCTATGAATTACATGCCGATCATCTTTGCGTCTGTAGTAGAAAAGCAAAGGATTCATCAAGTAATGGAAAAGGCGATGGAGGTATTCCAGAACAAAACCAAGAAAATCACTACCTCGAAATTGAATGAGGTAATGCAGGCTGAGATCGAAAAATATCCTCCACCGGCACACCGCGGCAAATATATTAACATCAAATATATGATTCAGTTGCCAACACCCTCGCCAACGTTTGTGTTTTTCAGCAGCAATCCTAAGCATATCCAGCCGCCTTACCTGCGTTATCTGGAGAACCGCATGCGTGAAAATTTTGATTTCTCAGGCGTTCCTATCACTATTTTCTTCAGAGAAAAGTAGTGTTTATCAGGATTTAAAAAAGGCGCAGGCTGGGATTTCCGGGCTGCGCCTTTTACATTTCATCTGTTTTTTTCTGCTGTTCGGCATGCATTAGAGGCACTCTGCCTTTTTTTATTTTCAAGATGCAACGCCATCCGATAAATTTGCATCTATCAGTTGAAAATGAAGGAGAAAGCAGAGAAGCAGGAGGGATGAAAAAAATTCAAAAAAAATGTTAAAAACAAGGTACTATGTATTGCAAGATACCTAACAAAACATATATATTTGTACCATCAATTAGTTACAACAGGCTTGGCATTAAATTTCTGAACAGTTGAAACAATATTAGCTATGAAAATCCTGAAATTATTCCTTCTTTTTCTTCTGGTAAGTCTGCAGGCCAGAGCTACCGGTTATACGCATAACATGTTTGTAGCACATAAAAAACTACAGGCAGGAAAAGAATGCAGCATAGTAATATCCAAGGACCATACTAAGAAAAACCACAAGCCAGCGAAGCAGGTGGTGAAAACAGTAAATTATCATGAGGCTTCCAAATCACTTACCAATCAGCTTTGTGACCAGGTTAGTGGTATTGCTACCCTGAACGAGCGGATACTCGCTGAGGGGCCATCTGCAATTTTTAAGAGTGAAAGTGAGGAGGAAAAAGAAGCAGACAATACGATTGTTTCGGGCTTGGTAGACCTGGTTAAAAGAACCATTTATGTCATGGTCGGTTTACCAGTTGTTGGCAGGCCATAAGGATAAACTTGTTTAGATAAAAAACCCAGGATGGCTGCCACCCTGGGTTTTTTATGTTTATGCTACCACATTGGTTAATGTCCCGATGGGCTCAATCGTGATATGGACAATATCTCCGGTCTGAAGAGTAAAATCCGATGGAGGAATAATTCCTGTTCCTGTCATCAGGTAACATCCGGTAGGGAAAGCCATTTCTCTGAATAAGAACTTCAGCAGCTCATCCGGGGTACGTTTCATCTGAGACAAGGTAATTTCCCCGTTGAAAACCTCTTCCCCATCCCTGATGATCGACAGGTCGATGATGGTTTCAGGAGATAGCGGAACCTCCGGTACATACAGGCACGGGCCAAGAGCCGCACTGCCAGTGTAAGATTTGGCCTGAGGAAGATATAAAGGATTTTCTCCTTCAATACTCCTGGAACTCATATCATTGCCAATGGTATACCCCACCAGCGTGCCGGATTCTGTAGCAAAGAGGGTCAGCTCCGGTTCAGGAACATCCCAGGTAGAATCCTTGCGGATCCGTACCGTACCCTGATGTCCCACGACCCTCCAGGCAGTTGACTTAAAGAAAAGTTCGGGTCTTTCAGCCTCGTACACCCGGTCGTAAAAACTTCCGCCGCCAGCTTTTTCAGACTCTTCCATACGGGCCGTACGGCTGCGGAAATAGGTAACACCCGAAGCCCACACCTCCTGTGTACCAATAGGAGCAAGAATCTCCGGCATTGGTAAATCATCAGAAAAGGTAACAGGTATAAGACTTTCAATCTGCAGGCCAAGCCACTCATACAGATCATTACGATTGACCACTACGTCCCATTCCGTTTCATGCAAGCGATAAAACTGATCGTCATTTTCAAGTAGAATGCCGTGTTCGGTTCTGTATAATTTCATGGATTGTTTGAATTAAGTTTCATGATTATAAGCATACAGTAAAATTTCTATACTGTTATATCAATTACTATTCCCAGGCGCCTTCGGGCTATTGTACGTTTATCCGTTGTGCCAAAGCCGGCTGTCGATAGGAATTCTCCGTTGTTGAACGAGTTTGACTTCCGAAAATCTTTTATGATCGGGATGAATTAAAATATTCTGCGAAAAAGGTACAATCACAGAGGGGACGCCTATGGCCAGAACATCCGGCTTTTTAAGCCAGTCCATTAGCCAAAGCTGGGTTAAATCATAAGTTTTATGATTCCAGTAACCGGGCATCTGAGATTCGCTATAATGCCTGATATCGTCAGGGATCAGAATAGAAGAAAGCCAGTAGGTGGGAAGATCTTCGTAACGCACACCGGGAGCGTGTACCAGCGTTTCCACGAGCCCAAGTTCAGGAGAAGAGGTGGTATATAAAATACCGATTCCCTTTGGATTCCATCTGGCTCCGTACAAACGGCTACCTTCGGCCGAAAGGCTCTGGTCCCTGAATTTTTCTCTGACAATCTGGTAAACTACAGGCATAAACTCAGGCGGGAAGGCCATAGTCAAGACGGCCCAGCACATCGTCTGCCAGGCCAAAGCCCGTTACAGTATCCATCATCTGAATGGGAGACTGCCCGTTAAGCTCACTTAAAGGAGTGCGCAGCCATTGCTTCACAATATTCTCTTTGCCGTCAAAGGTATCCATTGCATGAAGCATAATATTTTTGAGCAACAAAAGCCTTTCGGAAGCATCGATGCTCAGCCGAGTTTCGGGCTGGATACGGTGAAGGTTCCTGGGAGTCATTCCCAGAATTCCCGCCATCTCGTTGTCAGTCAGCCCCACCATTTTTGAAACAGCGTCAGCCTGGGAACGTAACATTCCTAATCTTGATCTTCTGATTACTTCAAGATCACTTGCAGGCTCCTGCCCATAGGGTACATGCCTTTCGGAAACAATTGGTAAAGCCATAATGAAAACAATGACATATGTCCCAAATGTAGGTGACTTTTTTCGCTATAAAAAGTCTTTTACAACTTTTCTTTTAAAAATTCGGCTGTATGATTTCCTTTTAGCTTGGCCATTTCTTCAGGTGTTCCCGCAAAGGTCAGATATCCTCCGCCTTCTCCGCCATCCGGGCCCAGGTCCAGAATCCAGTCGGCACATTTGATAACCTCCATATTATGCTCAATAATCAGAACACTGTCTCCCTGTTCGACTAACGCATTGATCGCTTTCAGCAGTTTTTTAATATCGTGAAAATGAAGGCCTGTGGTTGGTTCGTCAAAGATAAACATCGTTTTACCCTTGTTTGACGACCCCTTCCCCAGGAAGGAAGCAAGTTTCACACGCTGAGCCTCACCCCCTGATAACGTATTGGAAGATTGTCCCAAACCTACGTATCCCAAACCTACCTCCTGCAAGGGCATTAATTTGTCCGCCAGTTTTGGCTCCGGTGCACTGAAAAAATCAATAGCCTCATCAACCGTCATATCCAGGATTTCCGCAACATCCTTTCCTTCATATTTCACTTCCTGAATCTCCTGTTTAAAACGCTTGCCGTTACAGCCCTCACACGTCAGATAAATATCGGCCATAAACTGCATTTCTATTTTTACCTGTCCTTCTCCCTGGCAAATTTCACATCGGCCGCCATCCACATTAAAAGAAAAATGGGAAGGTTTGTAACCACGCGCTTTGGAAAGCGGTAAATCCGACATCATCTGCCGTATGTAATCATAGGCCTTGATATAAGTAACAGGATTAGACCTGGATGATTTTCCAATCGGGTTCTGGTCAATCATTTCAATAGCCTCAATCCTGTCCAGGCTACCGGTAATCTCGTCAAAACGGCCCACCTCCTCACTGAATTCCCCTTTCAGGCGCATCAGAGCAGGATATAATACTTTCCTGATCAGCGTTGATTTACCAGAACCGCTTACGCCTGTCACTACGGTCAGGTTGTTCAAAGGAATTTTTACGTTCAGATCTTTAAGGTTATTTTCTCGGGCTCCCTTTACTTCCACGAAGTGTAAGGCCTTTCTGCGGATCTTTGGGACAGGAATGGAATCCATTTCCAAAAGAAAATCGAGGGTATGACTTTTACGATTTTGGTTTAAAAACGATGCTTTTTTATCATCATCCAGCAGCTCGCGCCAGTTTCCCTGGAAAACCACGTGGCCCCCGCCTGTGCCCGCCTCCGGCCCGATGTCAATAATCTGATCGGCCGCATGCATAACCTCCTCCTCATGTTCCACCACAATTACCGTATTACCCAAATCCCTCAGGGATTCCAGTACGCCCACAAGCCTTTTGGTATCCCTCGGGTGAAGCCCGATACTGGGTTCATCCAGAATATACATAGATCCCACCAAAGCGCTGCCCAGGGAGGTAGCAAGTTTAATCCGTTGAAACTCCCCTCCGGACAGGGTATTTGTGAGCCGGTTTAAAGTAAGGTATCCCAGCCCGACCCGGCACATATATTCCAGCCTGGATTCTATTTCAGTGAGCACGCGTCGGGCAACCTGTCGGTCGTGCTCGCTGATATCTAGCTGTTTAAAAAATGAAAGAACATCCTGAATCGGCATTAAAACGATATCGGTGATTGATTTCCCCGACACTTTAACGTACGATGCGTCTTTGCGAAGCCTGGAGCCTCGGCAATCCGGGCAGGTAGTACGGCCGCGGAAGCGCGACAGCATCACGCGATACTGGATCTTGTAAGTCTGAGATTCAAGCTCTGCAATGAAATCATTGATACCCTGAAAATACTGGTTACCTGTCCAGAGCAGATTTTGCTGTGCGGGGGTAAGATCCCGGTATGGCCGATGGATCGGAAAGTCAAACTTCACGCCGTTACGAATCAACGGCGTGAGCCAGTCATTCATTTTTTCGGTGCGCCATGGAGCAATTGCACCCTCATAAACCGACAGATTTTTATCCGGAATAATAAGGTCCGGATCGATACCTAATATTTTACCAAAGCCTTCACAGCGCTTGCACGCACCAAATGGATTATTGAAACTGAAAAGATTAACAGAAGGTTCTTCAAAAATGATACCGTCGAGTTCAAATTTATCCGAAAATGCTTTTCGCTCTCCACCCATTACCTCAACAATACAAACGCCCTCTCCTTCGAAAAACGCCGTTTGTACTGAGTCGGACAGCCGGTACTGTGTATCCTCGTCATCTTTTCTGATACCCGCGCGATCAATAAGTATAAAAATGGGTTGGCCGGCCTGTGTATAATTTTCCGGATTTTCGAGTACATCTTCAATCTGAACAACCTGCCCACCCAGTATAATCCTGTTGTAACCTTTTGACAGCAATATTCCCAGCTCCTCCTCTTGCGTTCGCCCTTCCCGGATCAGCAGCGGCGCCAGAATAAGTACCCTGGTTCCGTCCTCATGGCTGAGCATGAAATTGACCACGTCCGTCACGGAATCCTTCCTGACCAGTTCACCCGAAACAGGTGAATAGGTATGGCCAGCCCTGGCAAAAAGTAATTTCAGATAATCATAAATTTCAGTAGAGGTCCCTACGGTTGATCTTGGATTTCGGGTATTTACCTTTTGCTCAATGGCGATAGCCGGAGAAATACCTTTGATATATTCCACCTCCGGTTTTTCCATTCGTCCTAAAAACTGGCGGGCATAGCTGCTCAGACTCTCCACATACATCCGTTGTCCTTCTGCGAAAAGGGTATCAAAAGCCAGGGAAGACTTCCCGGAGCCGGACAAACCCGTAATCACCACAAGTTTGTTACGAGGAATGGCTACATCAATATTTTTAAGATTATTTACCTTGGCACCCTTTATCAGGATATATTGTCTCGGATCAAGGTTGTCAAACTTGGATGCTTCAATCCGTGGCACGGTCAATTGCGTCATAAGGAATTACAGATGGGTCTATCAGAGGAAATGGGAAATCCCTATCCAGTAGTTAACCCAAAATTCGCCTTTTTAGTTTGAGTTTCCTAGCTGGTTTTCACAATCGGGATGGTTTTAATGACCGGTCTCTTCTTGCTTTTTCTTACGGATCTTTACAAGAACTATGCCATGTTTCTCGAAAATTATTTCCTGAAAATCGTAGTGGGAAAGACCAGCCTTTCTGCCAAAAACAATATCACCTGCTTTCGGCTTACGTTCCTGGGCATAAAGTCCTGAATAAAAGTGAAAGCTCGGGTTGTAGTGATCAAGGACTACCAAATTTTTGTCTCCTCTTTTTTTAACAATTAAGGCGGCTTCCTTCACCGGTAACTGTAACAGAGTTCCCAGCCGCGGCATCCACAAGATATTAACGGTTATCAGTAGAACAATGCCCGTGAGCCCCATCCGGATTTCTGCCTGCCAATCTTTTTTAATCCAAATAATCAGAAGCAAACCCACTAACAGGCACATGATGACGGCATATTGGGCATCAAAAATCTCAGGCACAACCCTGATCACGTCAACAGCGTAGGCGTTTGTGATCTCGGGTATAGCCAAGCCAACCATGAAAGGGATAAGAGCCAGCCAACCAAGCAGTATAAAAGACGGCCATGCAACAGGTAACTTGTGGGTTTTGGTAGCGTACCAGCCCCCGATCATGCACAACGGGCTGTATCCGTAAATGATGTAATGATGAAGTTTTGTGCCTGACAATGAGAAGAGTACAAACACGAGACCGAACCAGATGAACAGGAAGGAGAGCAACTTATCTGACCAGATGAAGCGGATTTTGCCAAAAGACTTTAATATAATGGCCGTAAACGGAAGTAATCCGAGGACCAGGATAGGCACGAAGTACAAGATCCCTCCGTAGTGCCCTTCAAAGGCGGTTTGAAAACGGTTCACATTATGCCTGAAAAAAAAACCGTTGATAAAATCCATCCCTGCGCGCTGGTATTCCAGGATGTACCATGGTACCGCAATCACTAAAAATATCCCAAGCCCAACAGGGTCGAAAATTTTAAGCAGCGGTTTCCAGGTTTTCCATCGGATCAGATATATAAGAAAGACTGCCCCTGGTATCAGTATGGCTATGGGCCCTTTTGCCATAAAGCCAATGGCTGTGAAGGTATAAAAGACCCAGAGAAATTTCCTGTTGTGGTTCCAGAACGCCTCATAAAGGCAAAACATGGCGCCAGTTACAGAGGCGTTCAGCAGAGAATCCGCCAGAGCCGCTTTTCCGACAATGGTGATCTGAAGACTGGAAGCTGCTATCAGTGTAGCGAAGAAAGCAACGCGTTCGCCAAGCCGGTGTTTTGTAAAAAGATAGATAATAAGCATCCATAAAATGGCAGCCAGAGCGGAAGGAAGACGTATGGCAAACTCGTTCCAGCCAAAAACCTGCGCACTGGCATATTGCAGCCAGTTAGTAAGAGGCGGTTTGTCAAACCGTTGTTCCTGATTGACAAACGAGGAAACAAAATCATTCCTGGCCACCATTTCTCTTGTTCCTTCGGCAAAGAATCCCTCATCCTCATCAAACAGGGGTGTATTTTCAAGTCCCCAGAGAAACCCGGCCAATACATATATAATTAAAAATAATCTGCGTGTTTTTTCAGTAAGGATCATTCCGGGTCTTTTGGTAAGCTACGATCTAAATCATGGAGTTTGGAGGTCTAACCGCGACGACCGTTACCTAATACCAGGTATTACTTTTTCTTGAAAATTAAACACCACGTTAAAACAGAGAAAACAACCCCGATCATGGCGCCGGCAAGTACATCTTCCGGAAAATGTGCCAGCAGATACATCCGGGAATAGGCAACAAGGATGGGCGGCAAAAGTAAAAACGGCTTGACAAGGTTGCTTTTTGAACTAAATGCGAGGGTTGCAAACAGTGCAAATGCGGAGGTAGTGTGGCCCGATGGAAAACTTCCGAACTCATGAAGCGCTACACCAGATACCTGGTGCAAGGAGGGTAAAACGGACGCCAGTACTTTAGGGGGTCTGTAAAAATCCGTAAAAATGAATTTTTTTAAAAGTTGTGCAAAGATACCTGAAGAAGCATAACTCAAGATGACGCAAAGACCAGGACGTACCGAGAATAACAACATCAAGAGGCCAATACCCATTGAAAACCAGCCGTCCCCCCAATAGGTAATGAACGGGAATACGGCATCTCCCAGAGGACTCCAGTGCGCATTGATATGTATGAGCATGTCGGTCTGGCTGTGAAAAAGCTGGTAACTGGCATACATCACCCAAATACATAAGAAAGGGATAAGAAAGCTTCGCTGTTCGGTCCAAAAACTCTTCATATTTCAGAAAACGATAGCTCTGGAAGTAGAAAAAGTCACGCCTTTTGACTTCGCCTGGTCGAAAATAGGATCAGCAAGATGTCCCCAGTTGGGAACGTCCGACATGCAGTCTGTCAGAACCTCAATCTTTGAAATGAGTTCCGGGGCATATTTCAAGATCTGGCTGACACTGGTGGCTACACAATGGGAACGAGCCTCTCCTGTAATGAGTATCCGGTCAAAACTTTCCAGTTTTTTAAGAAATAGTTCATTTAAGGCTGTTTCAGGATCATTCCGGACAGGCACCTGCGCCCTGAAAACACCGAAATGCTCCGAAAGCGGGTTAATTCCCTTTTGAACGGAGGTATAATCGCGGCTTGTGCGGTGTGTCCATGCCAGTATGGCATCTGATATCGTATCGTCCAGAGCTGCCCCCCGCGTCCCGATCAGACAATGTTCGGGCCAGATAAAATGCTGAAATTCTCCTTCTCCTTCCAGCTGCACAAGGTACTCAGCTACATATTCTTTATGATAGCGCGGGATCCATCTGCCAGCCTTCACGGCTGCTGCGGTGATCAAAGTGAAAGGCGCAACTGAGTTTCCGTTGGGATCTTCCCAAAAGAGAGGGTGTGCAATATCCATCACATGATGTGTATCCAGTGTGAGAAATATTTCGTCGATTTTGTCCCCATGCAGAGCAATCAGCCCGGCAATGCGATTTACGTCTTCCTGGGCTCCCGGTACAAAAAGAGAACCGGCAGGATTACAAAAATCATATTGTGCGTCAATCAGCAAAAGCGCTGTTTTCATTATTCCAAATGAATAGGATGATTCGGATAAATACCGGATGCGGCAAAGATCATTAAAAGAAAGAAATAAAAGTAAATGCCACCATAAAGAAAATATTAAAATTCCAGCTCGGAAGGTAATTCCAGCTGACGTGCATACATTCTGGAACACAGTGTGTGTACCAGCATCAGCATCCGGTTCGTATCTTTCAGATAGTCAGTGCGGTAGTCTGCATCCAACTTAGCCAGTCCGTTAATAATTGTCTGTGCTTTTTTGGCAATGTACAGCGCACATGTATCGGACCGGGAAGAATAATTGTGGAGAATTTCCTGATGCCGTTCCATAAAACTGAGAAGTAAATGTAAATTCAGTTCAATGGCACCGATTTTATCCTTGGTTACTTTTACGTGATAACTGATATCCCCGCTCAGGCTGCGCATGTCCATCAGTATCCAGCCGGGTGTATCCTGGTTATAGCCGGCAACCCTTTCAATTCGGGTAATAATTTCTTCGCGCCGTTCAGGTATGGTAGCAGAATCCTCGATCAGCTCGAAGTATAATTTATCAACAAGCACTGCGTCCTTGCCGACCAGCCTGATCAAAAGTTTATCCTTTTCCTTCACGGGCATCTGAATAATTGCCTTTTTAAGAGATTCGGGGAGAGCCATGGTACGCAGTTTTTATTAACTTAGTTTTTACTTGGCATTACAACCCAAGTTTAAGAGGAAATTAAAACGTTTGACAAAAATAGGAGCAATGAGTAAATACGCCTCAATTATTGCCGGTATTGCCCTTATTTTAATTTTTATATTCACGTTATTTACACAAACTCTGAATGCCCCTTCCTTCGATGACTTTGAAGCAACCTTAGCCATTATCAAAAGGTTTTATTTTGAAAATCGGACCTGGAAGGACAGGCTGGCAGTGTTGTTCCTGCGGCACAACGAACACCGGATTGTAATATCCCGGTCAGTCGCGGTGCTGTATTATCATTTGTTCGGGAACATCAGCTTTTCGAATCTTGTCTGGTTTCAAAATGTATTCCTCCTTGGCTTTTTTGGGTTAATACTGAAAATTTTTGCGGATGAAAACAAACTTTCAGCCTCTGCTTTTTTGATTATTACGAGCTTTTTATTCAGCTTTTCCTTTTGGCAGGTTTCATTTTATTACTGGGCAGGCATACAGCATTTTACTGTTTTTTTCTTTTCATTTCTGTCTCTTATACTACTTAACGAAGCCGTTAAATTATCCAGCTGGCGGTTCATTTTATCGGTGATTTCGGCTACCCTGGCTGCTTTTTCCTTTGGTAACGGTTTCCTGGTCTTGCTGCTGGGAGGATTTATTTTATTGGTGCAACGGAAATATGCTCTGCTGGCCGTATGGGCAGTTCTGTCCGGGATAATGTTATATATTACCTTCCTTGTAGATCCCAATGAACCAAATGAGAAGGAGACTTTTAGCTTAGTATCCATGGCAAAACTTCTCTTTACTTTTATGGGAAGTTATTTGTTCATAAACCCTCCCTCCGATTTTTTGGTGTACCTCAACATCATATTTTGTATGATTGCAGGACTAGCCATTCTTATCTTCTGGGTCTGGTTATTCATCAGCGGGTATGCATGTAAGAAACCGCTGTTATATAGCCTCTTTTCTTTACCTGTCCTTACAGGAATTCTCATTTCCATTTCAAGATTCAGTACTAAGGCTGCCGGGGGTATTGCTCCGAGATATATGTTTTTTACCAGCCTTATCCCTGTTTTGCTGTTACTTATTTTGCTGGATATCAAGGTAATTAAGCGGGAATGGCTGGGGTGGTTTTCGGTTTTGGTAGTGGTGTTATGGAGTGCCGGTTTCTATTTTCAGAGGAAAGAGCTGATCCTCATGAATACCGAGATTACAACTAATCTAAATGCCTGGAAACAGGATCATTCTCACAAGATGATTTTTTACCGCGATGCGGAGCCTTATTCCAGTATATTGCAATGGTCTATTGAAAACAAAGTTTTTCAGTTACAGGATCAGCCCGGGCCTTCCCCGGTACCGGTTAAAAATTAGTAAGGGCCCTTATTTCGAAAAAAGAATAAATGCCTCTAACTTGCGCTTTTTAACACACTCCTAAATCTAAAGGGAAGTTATGATTTCAGTAGCTATGTGCACCTACAATGGGGCAAAATACTTGCCTCAACAGCTGGAAAGCATTGCTAATCAAATAGTTGGGGTTGACGAATTGGTGGTCTGCGACGACGGATCCAAGGATAATACAATTGAGGTACTCACTGCATTTTCGGAATCATCTCCTTTTAAGATTCGCATATACCGCAATGAGGTTAATCTGGGTTCTACAAAAAATTTCGAAAAATGCCTTAGCCTTTGCGAGGGTGAGATAATTTTCCTGGCCGATCAGGATGATATCTGGCGCAGCGATAAAGTCGAAAAACAATCCGGATTTCTGGAAAAACATCCGGATAAGGATGCCGTTTTCTCAAATGCGACGATGATAAACGGAAATTCGGAGGAAATCGGCAAAACCATCTGGCAGGAAATAGAATTCAGCAAGGACCTTCAGGATAAATGGGAACGAGGGAAAGCACACGAAATATTGTTTAATGGTTTCGTGGTTACGGGCGCTACCCTGGCCATCCGCAGGAGCTGCCTGGATCGGCTCACTCCCTTCCCGACCCATGTGCCCGACCTCATTCATGATGCCTGGATCGCCATGGTTTTAAGTCTTGAAGACAAAATATCTTTAATCCCTGAAAACCTGATAAGTTACCGTATTCACTCCAGCCAGCAGGTTGGCTTCGGGGGAAAAGTAGAGTACGTTAAACTTACCGACCGGATTGTCCGGGGCAGAAAGGAGAAACTTTTACCGCTGGAAGAAAAAGCGCATAAACTGCACGCACTTTATCTGCTGCTCAGGTCCATCACGTTTGTTCCCAGAGAGAAACTGATAAAACTCTATCTGTCGCAGCAGCATTTTACCCGCAGGGCAACACTTCCAGAAAACCGACTGCTACGTGTGGCGCCTATCCTGAGCCATCTGCTGCGCGGTTATTATAAATTTAGCAGCAAGGACTGGTGGCTGCCGGCGATTGGTGACTTGCTGGAATAACAACTAATTTTGAAATTGTGAAACAGGCAAATCCTTCAGTTGCGGTTGTGATCCCGGTGTACCAGGCAACGCTCAACGACAATGAGAAACGATCGTTGCAACAATGTGTCCGTGTTTTGGGCAAGTACCCGATCTGGCTCGTAAAACCTGAAAGCCTGAGCGGAGATTTTATTCTGAACGAATATCCGGCTATCAAAGCAATCTCTTTTGAAGACAGGTTTTTCAAAAGCACCCAGAGTTACAATGAGTTACTGATATCCATTGATTTTTACCGACGCTTTCAGAATTACGATTATATCCTGATTTATCAGCCGGATGCCTACGTTTTCAGAGATGAACTGACCGAATGGTGTAAAAAGGGGTATGATTACATAGGTGCTCCTTCGCTTCATCAGGAAGAATTTGATTCACTCGTTTCCGGCAGCATTTTTTCAGAAGCACTGTCTTCCAGCCGGATTGTGTACAACGGGGGGCTGTCGCTACGTAAAGTTTCGGCGGTGATCCGGTATCTTAAAATTTACAATTTCTTCTATTCCGGATGGAAAGGTAATGAAGACATGCTCTTTTCGCAGGAGGCAACCCGGCTCCTGCCTATGAAATTATTCCTGAAAGTGCCGCCCTGGCAGGAAGCCCTCACATTCTCCTTTGAAAAAAGTCCTGCTGCTTCCTACGAACTGACGGCTGGCCAGCTCCCTTTTGCCTGCCATGCCTGGGAACGTTACGACCCCGCATTCTGGGCCAAGTATATTCCTCAGGCAGGGGAGATACTTTAACAATTTTTAACAAACTATGAGCGGCCTTCCGTCGTTTCTGGTATTATTGATTAAAAATTTAAGAGAAGATCCGCATGAAATTTAAGTTGTTAGTGGTATTGTTCTGTGCCATCGGACTATCCTCCCACAGCAGTTTTGCACAGATAACAGAATCACCACGAGTGGAGGAGCAGTCTGCAAAATATGTAAAAATCAAGCGTGTAGAGCTTACGGATAATTACACGATCATTCACCTTCAGTTTTCGGAACGGAGCGGTTTAGGCCAGCAAGGCCCTCTGCGCCTACCCGACTTCAAAGGTCAGCAGCAGCAGGGAGCCGGTAGTATATGGCTGGATCCGGAGACAAGACTCTACAAACCGGGTGATATTAACACAAAGTTCAGGTTCATTAAAGCTGAAAACATACCCACCGACCAGCAGCGGAAAAGTGTTGCAGCTGGGGAAACTGTAGATTTTGTAGCTTATTTTGAAAGGCTGACGCCAGGTATCGAAATATTTGACTTCTACGAAGGCAGGGCGCAAAGTAAAACTGAGCAGACCTGGAATTTTTACGGTGTGCATATTACCAATCCGTTGAAAAAAACGTCATCAAAAAAGTCGTCTGCACCCCAAAAAAACCCAGCCGTTCAGAAAGAGGAAATAGAAGAAGCGCCATTGATAAAAGAGAAAGAGCCCGTTAGAGCAGTGGAAGAAGAGGCCTACGGCGTTATAAAGGGTACGGTATACGATGGAAAAACAAAACAGCCCATACCCGCTGAAATTTCTTACGTTGAGAAAGGAGATTCCTTGCAGATTAAATCCTCGTCGGGGAAGTTCCGTATTGGGCTGGACCCGAAGGAATCTTATACTTTAAAAGTTCTTTCAAAAGGGTATTACGGAGAATCAAAAGAACTCTCCCTGGCTGATTCGGCTGGTAAAACGTCATTCAACCATGATTTTTATCTGTCGCCATTAAAAGTCGGAGAGACGATCGCGATGCCGAACCTGTATTTTGAAACCTCGAAATTCACACTGTTACGCGAATCGTTTGCCGAGCTGGACAAGCTTGCCAGTATGATGAGGGATAACCCGCAGATACGGATCCGGGTGGAGGGCCACACGGATAATGTGGGAGATTTTGATAAAAATATTGAGTTATCGACCAAAAGGGCGGAGTCGGTAAAACAGTACCTGGTCGAAAAAGGAATTGAAAGCAGCAGAATAGAGGCCCGGGGTTATGGCGCAACCAGGCCTTTGACCAAAAGCGGTTCAGAAGAGCAGCGCCGGAAAAACCGAAGGGTGGAATTTGTAATCACAAACACTTAGTGTTGCTACAATAAAAGAAAGTGGAAGCCCTCGCCGACCGGGATCAGCGAGGGCTTCTACTTTACCGTCAGGACCGGATTACCGGGCCTTGATGATGTTGGTGAATTCTCTTGATTTCAGGGATGCTCCGCCAACAAGGCCACCGTCAATATCTGGCGCAGAAAACAGCTCGGGAGCGCTTGCTGCCGTCACACTACCACCATAGAGTATGGAGATTTCGTTGGCAACCTCTTCGCCGTATTTACCTGCCAGATGACCGCGCAGCGCAGCGTGCATTTCCTGAGCTTGCTCCGACGTGGCAGTAAGCCCTGTCCCGATCGCCCATATCGGTTCATACGCTATGATTACCGAGAGAATCTGCTCTGCTGAAAGGTGGAACAGGCTTTCGGATATCTGGTTTTTTACAAATCCTATGTAATCCTCATTTTGTCTCTGGTCCAGTGACTCTCCGCAGCAGAAGATCGGAGAGATACCATGTGCCAGCGAAACATTTACTTTCTCGGCCAGCAAAGCATTTGTTTCTCCAAAATACTGGCGGCGCTCGCTATGGCCCACCAGTACATACTTCACTCCGATGGACTGCAGCATAGGCGCAGCAATTTCTCCGGTGAAGGCTCCTGATAACTTGTCCGAAACGTTTTGTGCAGCAACTGAGAAATGAGGAGCATTTTCAATATATTTCTGGATCGTGCTGAGGTATATAGCCGGGGGACAAAGAATAATTTCGGCATCATTTGTCACTTCATCATGGGCCATATTGACAAGTTCCGAGGTAAGCGCTATGGCCTCATCCAGAACCTTATTCATTTTCCAGTTTCCGGCAACTATTTTTTTTCGCATGAGTTAATTTTTATTGTGATATGCATCATTTGACGCAACAAAATTATCATATTTTCATCATTAACCGTATTCTATATCAATACTTAAAAAAAACGCAAAAAATTAGCACATATAAAGATTTGTTTGTGTTTAATGAAGGATTAATATATTAAATTTGAAGTAAGAAACTGTTTTGGTCCGATGCGCTACTTTGAGTGAATAGTTGTACTGATGATGGTCAAAACTATTCATTATCAGGATTTTCTGGGAGAGTCTAACAAAATTTAAAAATTTCAGGAAAGGAGGCCACGATGAAAGCGTCTAAGTGGTTATTAATAACACTTCTACTATCCATATGCGGAAATACCTTTGCAGAAAATAACGATGCCGCGCTGGTGTCGGAAGAAAGGTACGGTTACTATTTAGAGAAAAACCGGAAAATGGCCCGCATACCTTTCGAACTACATTCGAATCTTATTCTCATTTTTGTAAAAATCAATGAAACGGACTCGCTCAGGTTCATACTTGATACCGGCGTTAGCTCTATTATCATAACCGATCCGACGGCATTAAAGCCTGATAAGCTCCGGCTAACGCGTACAGTAAACCTTTCGGGAGCAGGAGAGGGTAAGTCGGTGCTGGCACATGTAGCAATAGACAACCGGTTTTCCATGGGCAGGCTCAAGGCCAGTCACCAGAACCTGGTGGTGCTGGAAGAGGATTTTCTGCACCTCTCCGAATACGTGGGCGTACCGGTTCATGGCATTTTCGGGTACGAGATCTTCAACAATTTTGTGGTAACCATTGATTTTGCAAGGAAAGAGTTAATGCTGGAGCGTCCCGATCATTACCGGTACAAAAAGTCGAAGGGAGAAAAATTTCCGCTCGTCATTCAGGATACCAAGCCGTTTACCGATGCCGTAACGCTTTTTGCTGACGGGCGCGAACGTCCGATCCGTGTGCTGATTGATACCGGCGCAGGGCATGCCTTGCTGGTGAACAATTCTCCCAAGGAAACGCTGAGGTTACCCGAAAAGGTGATTCGTGCGCAGCTGGGCAGAGGCCTGAACGGCGTGATCAACGGAAATCTGGGCCGTGTAGAAAGAATCCGGCTCGGCAAATACGAACTGGACAATATCGTTGCTTCCTTTCCCGACAGTATCGCGTTTGCGTCCAAGTTGCGTAATGGCATGGAGCGGCAGGGGAATATCGGCTGTGAACTGCTCAGGAGGTTTAAAGTGACCATGAATTACCATGAGGGGTATATGGCGCTTAAACCGATCAAAAGCAAAATGAAAGAAAAATTTGAACATGATATGAGTGGAATGGAAGTAAGGGCAGGCGGGACAGATCTCCGTACCTTTTATGTCAGTCATGTCAATGCCAATTCTCCGGCCCTTAAGGCAGGCCTTCTGGAAGGAGACCAGTTGCTTTTTATTGACAACCGGGCAGCTAATGATATCAATATCAGTGATATATATAAACTTTTACAGCGAGGTGACGGACGTAACATTGATCTGCTCGTAAAACGCAACGGAGATATTTTCTTTACCAGACTTACGCTGAAAAGAATGATTTAATTACTTTTAGGCAAACCAACCCGGATCGTTTTGGAGCGCCTTATCATAACAGAAGACGGATCTCATTCACTTTTCAGTCCGCTGTTTAATCAGCAGTATCATTCTTTGCAGGGAGCACTGACGGAGTCTTTGCATATATATATTCAGCTGGGCCTGCTGCCACTGATAGAAGACCAAAACGAAATTTCAATTTTTGAAATGGGTTTCGGATCTGGTCTTAATGCATTACTCGCCTGGAAAACAGCGGATGAAAGGGGCTGCCGCATTTCCTACACTTCTGTGGAAGCATACCCGGTATCTGCGGATGAAGCGGCGCTGCTCAACTATGATGCCCTGGTTGGAAAGCCGGGGCTTTTACTTTTGCATCAGTGTCCCTGGAATGTCAGGAATGAATTATCCGCGCAATTTAATTTCAGTAAGGTACTGGCCAGGCTACAGGATCTGGAAATAACAGATTCCTATGATCTGATTTTTTATGATGCGTTTGATCCCAGAGCGCAGCCGGAACTTTGGACAGAAGAAATTTTTGCCAAAATTGCAGCCCATACAAAGCCAGGTGGCGTATTAGTTACATATTCTTCCAAGGGGATCGTTAAAAGAGCACTCGCGGCGGCGGGTTTCAGAGTAGAAAGGCACCGCGGGCCGGGAAGGAAAGTACATGTACTCAAAGCCATCAAACTTTAATCATTTATCAAAAACAAGTATGAGTTTTCAAAATATTATCAGCCAGGAATTACGCGAAGCACAAAAGGTACTGGATGCATTTTTGAATGATCCCGCGCAGCTGGAAAAGATAGAAACAGCGGCCGGGTTAATGGCAGATGCCATCCGGAATAACGGAAAGATCATTTCCGCCGGGAACGGAGGGTCACACTGCGACGCCATGCACTTTGCAGAAGAGCTCACAGGCAGATACCGGAATAACCGCCGTGCGTTGCCTGCTATTGCGATATCGGACGTCAGCCATATCAGCTGTGTGGGAAACGACTATGGTTATGAGTTTATTTTCTCGAGGTATCTGGAGGCGCTGGGACAGCCAGGAGATGTTTTTTTAGGATTGAGCACAAGTGGAAATTCAGGCAATATCCTCAACGCAGTGGAAGCGGCAAGGGCAAAAGGAATGAAGGTGGTGATCATGTCTGGTAAAGACGGCGGAAAACTTGCGGGAAAGGCTGATGTAGAAATCCGGGTACCTCATTTTGGCTATGCCGACCGGGTTCAGGAGATACATATCAAGGTAATCCATATATTTATGCTGTTGATTGAAAAAATGATTATTGGTGAAGAATAAGCGGCTTTAAAAATAAGTCCTGACCGGCATAAAGATAACGAAGCATGAAAGTACGGCCATCTGCAATTATTGTGAAAGATCAGGCGATTCTCACGCTTCGTTACCGTTATCAGTCTACGGATGTTTTTGCGCTTCCCGGCGGCAACCCTGATCCGGGAGAAACCCTTCAAGAAGCCCTATCCCGCGAGCTTACCGAAGAACTAAATATTAAAGCAATCGCTGGTACAATGGTAGTTTGCGGAGAGGTAATCTGGAGGGAGGTTTCCCGGGAAACTTTACATATGGTTTTCGCAACCCATATTACCGAAGGTATCCCCCAGATTAACCCTGAACAAACCACAGCTCTGGAAATTGTCTGGCTGCCTGTTTCAGAACTTCATTCCCGTTTGTTATACCCCAATTTCGGAAAGCACATCCAGCAGTACCTCTCCAATGCGGTGCTGCCAGGTTATGTGGGTGTAGCGGACCAGCCCTATATCTGCTAAATCTTCTTTTTGTCGGTTATAATTCCCTCTCATATTTCTGAAAAACAGAAACATGCCGTACTTTTGCATTTTTTAAAGGGAACTGTGTAAATGGAAAACGAAAAGAAGGAAAAACTATCAAACTTCCTGATACGGCGAACGGAAAAGGATGTGTTGTCAAGAGGTCGTTCTATTTACAGCAGTGGAGGCCTGAAGGTTGCCAAACTGGAGTATCACGGGACCGGAAGTGCAGAGTTCAAAGTCAAAAGCGACTATTCCATTCAGTATTACCAGATACACATCCGGGATTTTCTTACTCCACAGATCACCACTTCCTGTACCTGCCCTTATAATGCCGGAGGCCTCTGCAAGCACCGGGTAGCCGCAATTTTGTATATTCTTGATAAAATGCCTACCATTAAACAGGTGGTTTATGAGATGCACAAAACCATCGTGGAGCTGCCTGAGTTAAAGGAATATCTTCTTAAAAACCTTGTTCTGGACGATACCTGGCGAAACCGGGAAAACATAACAGATATTGAAGTGCGCTCTGCCAAAGAAGGCCAGGCTGAGTGTGTGGTGACGGTGAATCAGGTGAATTATACCGTAAACTTCAACCGCCTGAATGGTACAAGGCAGTTGCAGACGGCCTGTTCCTGCGACCAGCGCCTTTGGGTACCTTTGTGCGAACACAAGCTTGCCGCACTTCTGAAACTCAGGAGTGAGCTGGGGGAGCGCGCTTTTGAGGTTATGCGCGACTTTACTGCAGAAAAAGCAGGCTTACTGGCCGAGTTCGGTTATTCCCCGGAAGATGATATCAAGGAGAAATTTGATTTTCGTATAGACGAGGACGGTGAACTTCAGCTCCTGCGGCTGGACCCTACCATACAAAAAATCGGGCAGTTTCAGGACTGGCAAACCTTGCGCGAAAAAATTCTGCCAGCACAATCAGTTGCTTTTCAGGTTACCGGCACGGAGGCGGTTCAGGATGAGGACGACCGGGTTACTTTATTTTCGTTCTGGCCAAAGGGCGTTGAGAAATTAATGGACTTCGGATTTGGGGCATTTTCAGCAAAGTATAGTAACAAAACAGACAAGCTCACCAACATCCGTACCATCGCTGGTGGCTCAGGGCAATATTATTCATCGGACGACGTGCCGGTACTTTCCGAGGCGGAGGCACGGCTGGTTCGTATTGCCAAGGGTCTGGAAGACGGCTTGCAAAAGTATATCAGGAAAAGGGGCTGGTCGTATAATGCCTACCTTAATTTTAATGATGTCACTCAGGACCAGAAACTGGAAGCCCGTACATACGTAGGAAGACAGGTGAATAAAATATTTCAGGACCTGGGCGATGAAAGAATTTTTATAACCGAAAACGATTTCGTAACCAGCAACAACCAGCTGGAGGCAGTTAAGCTGCATCGGAGTCCTGTTAAACTGTTTTTCTCTTTAACAGAGGACAAGGAGTTTGTAACACTTAATTCCTACGTTGAGCTAAAGCCGGGATCTCCCATGGACCTTCAGTCTGTAGCGGACTTTGATAGTTTTTGGCTTGGGCTTTACAACAAGCAGGTACTTTTCCGGTGGGCAGGTATCAATGACGCCGAGATGGTGCATTTCCTGCGTCAGAATGGATTTAAAATCCGTGTCAAAAAGGAGTTTGCCGATGATTTCCTCGCCGAATGGGTAATACCTGTTACAGAGCAGTTTGACGTGCTTTTTCAGACACGCCATGCCATTCAGACCAAGGCGCTGGAATTTGAAAAAGTAAGAATATATCTCAGGGAAGACGAAGCAAATTTACTGATTGTCCCTACTTATATCTACAAAGGCGACGCAGAAGGAACAGAGATAGAGCTCAGCCATAATCTACGCAAAACGCAGGCAGGTTTTGAAGATGGCAAGATAACGGTACTGGAACGAGATCATCGCCAGGAAAACGACTTTTGGGAATGGCTGAAAGCCTTAAACCCAGATTTTCAAAGTCAGACAAGCAATCCGTTTTTTCATATACCTTTTGACCAGGTGATGAAAGAGGGCTGGCTTTATCGGTTTGTTGAAGCAGTGCAGGAAAAGGGTTATGACCTGCTGGGCTTCAAGGACCTGAAAAAGATGCGGTTCAATCCCAACAGGGGGAAAGTCCAGGTGAGGGCTTCTTCCGGGATCGACTGGTTTGACATGCTGGTGGAAATCAGTTTTGGTGATCAGCGGGTATCCATTGCTGAGGCAAAAAAGGCCCTCCTTAAAAAGCAGAACTATGTTCAGCTGAAAGACGGAACACTGGGGGTATTGCCGGAGGAATGGATCAAAAAGCTGGAACCCATGATGAAGTTCGGGCGGATCAACGGAGACGAAATTCATCTTTCCAAAATTCATTTTTCTTTGATTGATGAGCTTGTTGCTGAAATAGATGATGAAGATATTGCCAGGGAACTCTGGGAGAAAAAGCAAAAGCTGTTAAACTTTAAGGAAATTCCCAACGTGCCCCTGCCGCAAAATATCAGTGCGACACTCCGCAATTATCAGGAAGAGGGATATAAATGGATAAATTTCCTGGATGAGTTCAGGTGGGGCGGCTGCCTTGCCGATGACATGGGTTTGGGGAAAACACTGCAGATGCTCACTTTTCTTCAGTACCAGAAAAATATAAAAGGAACAGTAGCCAATCTTGTTGTGGTACCTACCACGCTGATATTCAACTGGCAGGCCGAAGCAGAAAAGTTTACACCCGATCTGAAACTTTATGTTCACAGGGGAATGACAAGGCGGAAGGATATCGATTTTTTTGCGGAATATGATATCATCCTCACTACCTATGGTACCATGCGCAGTGATGTGGAACTGTTGCGCCGGTTTGAATTCAATTACATTATCCTGGATGAGGCTCAGGCTATTAAGAACCCTGAGTCGCTGACATCAAAAGCTTCCAGGTTGCTGATTGCCGGAAACCGGCTTACCATGACGGGTACACCGGTTGAAAATAATACCTTCGATCTGTATTCACAGTTTGAATTTCTTAACCCGGGAATGCTGGGTAATGCCGATTTTTTCAGGACCGAGTATGCCACACCCATAGATAAATACCAGGATAAGGAAAAAGCAGAGGAGTTGCGCAAGCTGGTGTATCCCTTCATGCTGAAACGAACAAAGGAAGAGGTAGCAACGGACCTCCCCGACAAGACCGAAACGGTGCTGTTCTGCGAAATGGGCAAGAAGCAGCGCAAGGTATATGATGCTTTCAGAGAGAAATACCGGAACGAAATAGCCGAGAAGCTTGCTACCGAAGGACTTAACAAAAGCAGTTTCCTGATTCTGGAAGCATTGCTGAAATTACGTCAGATATGTGATTCACCGGCGATTTTGTCCGGCGATGAGGATTATGGAGATGAGTCGGCTAAGCTGGAAGAAATCGTAAGGGAAATAGAAGAGAATGCGTCCAACCATAAAATATTGATTTTTAGTCAGTTCCTGGGGATGCTGGACCTGATCCGCCAGCATCTTGAAAAAGTGCATATACCGTATGAGTATCTGGACGGTCAGACGGTAGACAGAGCGAGCCGCGTGAATCGTTTTCAGAGCGACCAGACCTGCCGGGTATTTCTGATGAGCCTTAAAGCGGGAGGGGTGGGGTTAAATCTTACGGAAGCGGATTATGTCTATCTGGTAGATCCCTGGTGGAACCCTGCCGTGGAGCGCCAGGCCATTGACCGTACGCACAGGATCGGGCAGGAGAAAAAAGTGTTTGCCTACAAAATGATATGCAAGGATACCATTGAGGAGAAGATACTTTTGCTGCAGCAACGTAAGCAGGATCTGGCAGAGGACCTGGTGGGAGGAGAGTCCGGATTTATCAAAAAACTGAGCTCAGACGATATCATGGCCTTATTCAGTTAGCAGCTGAAATTCCCTTTGCTGATAAAGCAATAAACCTGCCGTGTTGCCGCGGCAGGTTTATTTATGTTCCAAAACAGAATGAAACCAACGGATTACATCCAGCGATTAATTTTCTTTGACAGCAAGGCCGGAAGTAAAATTAAATAATGATTTTTCAGCTTTCACATTGGTGAGAATCGTGGCTGAATCAGCCGTTGAAAAATCCTGCAAGGGGAATCTGCCCGCTATTTCCCGGTCCGACGAAACCTGTAATCCAATTTGTCCTTTCTGTTGCTCAATTGCATTCTTCTTAGACTCTTTTTCTATCAGACACAGTCCAAAAAGGACCAGGGCGATGACGAGTATAGTAAAAGGCTTCATAGCTAATTTTTGATTTACAGACGCAAACTTAGTCAAATCTTTATCAAAGAGTCATAGCTTGTGCAAAAGGTTGGAACAGATGTAGAAAAAAGTTGATATAGTGATAGAAAATCAGCCGGATTGTCAATTATTTGAAAATTGGATTTTAAATCAGCCGGATCTTTGCCCGGTTCCGAATAAAGATCTTGCCGCTACCGGCCGTGATAGTTGGGCGGAATTATTTTTTCACAAAAACCAAACGTATGGTAACGTCGTTGTCGGAAAAGGAAATAGTCATATTACTTCCGCTGATCTCCAGATCAAAAGTTTCTCTGTCAATTGTGATACTGTTTCCGTTCACTTCATAACTGACATCACCAGTGAAAATGCCATCTCCGTCGTCGCAGCCGGAAGAAGGCCTGAAACTAATGTATCCGTCTTCGTCGAAAATATAAGTGGAAGATTTGGTACAGGAGCTGAGTTCTTCTTCCTGTTCCCGTTCACCATCTTCTTTGTAATAAAGACCTTTGAGTTTCCAGTTCCCCACGATCGCTTCTTCGGGGGTGAGATCTTTGTCTTTTTTACAATGAATGAGGCTGAAACTCATCAGCAGGATAAGTAGTAAGGAGATGTTTCTGCGGATAGTAATTTGAGGTTTCATAAATAAAACGGTTGATAATGAATGGTTTAAATAAATTGAATTGTTTGAAAGAAAATATTGAAAAGTAACTTCTGATGCGGTTTGGAAGCAGGGGATTATACTGTTTTAGGTATACGTTACCAACTTGTGATCGCATGCAGCATTTGTTTTTTGGAAATGAATGAAGGTTTTATATTGTATTTGTAAACCTTAGTCGGCGAAGGAATTGCGAAGGGAAACAAAATTTATCCGGAATCGAAAACTTTTTAGAATATCGGCTGGCCAGAGTAGTGGAGGGTATGGCCAGCCGGGTTAGGACCAGCTATGAAAGGCAGGGTTGCTCCCCGTGAGCGGGATGATCAAAAGGGAAAAATAAGCAGAGAGCTGGAAGTACTTTACAAGTAGTACAGCCAAGGCAGCTAAATAAATCTGTGAATACCCAAAGGCGTTATACAATAATCCAGGGGGATATCAAATGGGTCAGTATCTGAAATGTCGTCGGTAGGCTCAAAGAAGGAAAGGCCAAGCTTTAGGGTATCTGTACGGCATAGCGCAAGGAACCGGTCGTAATACCCGCCGCCATACCCCACCCGATAGCCGGACCGGTCGAAGGCGAGTAATGGTACCAGAACAACATCAACAATTTCAGCCGAAACTTCTTGTGAGGTACTGGGAACAGGCTCCGGAATGCCCCATTTGTTTTCTGTAAGCGTAGTATCTGGCAGCAGAATGAAATGATGTAATTGCCGCGTTCCGGGTATAATCCGGGGAACGACAATCGTTAGAGGATCAACGTGAACGCGCAGCGCAGAGATGATCCGGAAGGTATCGATTTCCTTTTTATGCTGCTGAGGCAAAAAGGTATGAAGAGTCAGGGATTTCCATGTTTTTAGAAATTCCACGGTGTTCCGGGTGATGAGCGCATTTTTGTCAGCCACCTCACCTTGCGTCATCGTCATTCTTTTTTCAAGAAATATTGTCCGCAGGGAGGTTTTGTCCATGTTATTTTTTCGTCTGATACCAGTTGGCAATATCAAAAATTAACCCAACGCTACCAACACTTTCGTCCCGGTTAATATTGTTTTTTGACAGCTTAACCGACTGTCCGTATTGCACCTGCACTTTTACAAAACGATATCCACCTCTCAGAATGAGCGTAGGTTCAAGAAAGGAGTATGCTTTTTGATCAACAATATTAAAATAATTCGAAGCCTGCTCATCCGCATTATACCCGGTAATATCCGGCCTGGCATACTTTACAATGGATAACCTGGGGCTGAAAGCAATTTCAAAAAACGGCCCGGCCCAGCCAACCGCCGGCTGCACGAAATATTTGACGGCATCAACGTCAAACACTTTGGTGTTATTGGATTCTTTCATTTTAACATGATAAAGCCCGGCGCCGCCGTAGGCTTCATAAATAATGCGATGATCCGTCTGTCCAAAGTAACCAAGTCCGAGTTCTGCTCCTTTGCCATTGTTTTTGAAATTCTTATCGTCACTGGTAAAAGTATTCAGATACCCATTCACCATCACGCCAAAATGCTGTGTGATCGCCGTGGATACCTGAACGTTGTTGGTAAGTATGGCGGCTTTGAATTCACCCTTTTCCTGCAGAAGCGGAACGTTAACGGCATTAGGGGCATACACAGTGCGGCAGGATGTCAGCAGCGTAAATCCTGAAAGGAAAATGCCAAGATACTGGATAGTGGTTTTCATGTTGATGTCGGATTAGGATAGTATAACGGAATTTTATCATTCTTGTTTTTGGATCATTGTATTATTCGTCGAAAAAACTGTGCGAGTCAAAGATTGTGTGAACGAGATTTTGATTTCCCTACAAAGCGACGGGCATCTGAGTCTGAACATTGTCTGGCCTTTTTTCGCCTTTTAAGCTATTGTTTGTACTTTCACGGTCTGATTTCAAAATCTTTAACTATTGTATAGAAATAAACATGAGCAAGATTAAAGTTGCAAACCCGGTTGTAGAACTTGACGGGGACGAAATGACTCGTATCATCTGGAAGTTTATCAAGGAAAAGCTGATTTTACCTTATCTGGATGTGGATATTAAATACTACGATCTGGGTGTGGAATACCGCGACGAAACCAACGACCAGGTTACCATTGATGCTGCTAATGCAATAAAAGAATATGGTGTAGGTATCAAATGTGCGACCATCACGCCGGATGAGGACCGTGTTAAGGAATTCAACCTGAAACAAATGTGGAAGTCGCCAAATGGTACTATCCGTAACATCCTGGATGGTACTGTTTTCCGTGAGCCAATCGTGATGAGCAATGTGCCACGTCTGGTAACCAACTGGAGCGCGCCTATTATTGTAGGACGTCATGCATTTGGTGATCAGTATAAGGCAACCGATTTTGTTGTTCCCGGAAAAGGAAAACTCACGATCAAATTTGAAGGAGAAGACGGGCAGGTGATTGAGCATGAGGTATATCAATTCAAAGGAGCAGGTGTGGCCATGGGTATGTACAACATCGATGAGTCGATCCGCGGTTTTGCACGTTCATGTTTCAATGTGGCTTTGGGCAAAGGATGGCCGTTGTATCTTTCCACAAAGAATACGATCCTTAAAAAATACGATGGCCGTTTCAAAGATATATTCCAGGAAGTATATGACACTGAATATGCAGGAAAGGTACACTACGAGCACCGTCTGATTGACGACATGGTTGCTTCTGCTCTGAAATGGGAAGGTAACTTTGTGTGGGCTTGTAAAAACTACGACGGAGACGTGCAGTCGGATACTGTTGCACAGGGTTTTGGTTCACTCGGACTGATGACGTCTGTATTGGTTACACCGGATGGCAAAACCATGGAAGCGGAAGCTGCGCACGGAACAGTAACACGTCACTACCGTGAGCACCAGAAGGGAAAACCAACTTCTACCAATCCGATAGCATCGATCTTTGCATGGACGCGTGGTCTGGAATTCCGCGGAAAACTGGATGAAAACCAGCCATTAATCGATTTCTGCCAGACATTGGAAAAAGTTTGTATTGAAACCGTTGAAAGCGGCAAAATGACAAAAGACTTGGCAGTGTGTATCCATGGTAACAAGGTGAACCACGGAGAGCACTATTTGTATACCGAGGAATTCCTCGAAGCCATCAACACCAACTTACAGGCTGCATTGGCTTAAAGTTTTAAGGTTATATCATGATTTCTGCCGGCACTTCTTAATGAGGTGCCGGTTTTTTTATAACTATATAATAATCAGTACTTGTCTTAGAAAATTGTTAGATTTAGCTGAAGGCCGATGATCCTGTTCAATTTGCATTAATTTTGAACCATTTAGAAGACCGATTTTTCAATTTTAAGGAACCACAATTGTCCGGCAAAACATTCTGCATATTATTCCTGTTATTTTATCAGGTAACTGTTTTTCGGGCAAACGCAGTGCCTGAGCTAACCGGTATCCATGAAACGGCTATGAACGGCAAATCGGATACGGTCCGGACTTCGGAACCGGTTCTGCAGAAGGATATTATGGACGTTATCCGTAATGTGCGTAAAAGAAAGAACGCTGACAGTACTAAAGTGAGTGAAGAGCCAATGCCGGGAAAAGTGCTTTATTCGGTTGTTCCGGCGGTGGGGTATACCTTGTCAACAGGCTTTACGGGAATAATCAGCGCCAATGCCGCTTTATACCTGAGCAATCCCGCTTCCACCAATATTTCCAGTATCAGTTCCAGTTTTAACTACACCCAGTATAACCAGATCATGGTGCCAGTACTGGCCAATATCTGGACAAAAAATAACGGTTATAATATCGTAATCGACTGGAGGTTTTTCAAATATCCTCAAAATACCTATGGCCTGGGTGGTCATAGCGTGGAAATCAATGCAGATAATATAGATTACCAGCACCTGAGGCTGCATCAATCCGTATTAAAAAGGGTTGGAAATGCATTCTATGCCGGTCTTGGGTATTTTATGGATTACCGCTGGCGGATCAGTGAATACGACAGCAACAGCGACGTTACGCAATACGGTCTTACCAGAACTTCTATGTCGTCGGGAATGATAGCCACTTTATCCTACGACAGCCGGAAAAATTCTATTAACCCGGAGAAAGGATTATTTGCCAACATCCAGTACCGGCCCAACATGACTTTGCTTGGAAGTAATACCAACTGGCAGTCGCTCACGGTTGACATCCGTAAGTATATACATTTTCCGGCGGGCAGCAGGAATGTACTGGCTCTTTGGAATTACAACTGGCTTACTTTATCGGGCAAACCACCTTACCTGGATTTACCGAGCACAGGCTGGGATCCTTTTAATAATACAGGCAGGGGATATATTCAAGGGCGTTTCCGCAGCCCGAATATGCTGTATCTTGAAAGCGAGTATCGTTTTGAGCTAACCAGAAACGGCCTGCTAGGCGGTGTGGTTTTTGCCAACGCCCAAAGTTTTTCCAACTGGCCTGCTCTGAAATATGACCGGATCGCGCCGGCTACGGGGCTGGGGCTCCGGATTAAGGTTAATAAAACCTCCAGAACCAACATCGCGGTGGACTATGGTTTTGGGCTGAATGGATCCAGGGGGCTGTTTGTGAATCTGGGGGAGGTGTTTTAGGAGGGTAGAAGATGTCTTTTGCTTTGAATAAAATAGGTTTCTTTATCGTATTAGTAACATTCTTGAAAGAAATTTTAACTTTCTGTTAAGATTTACTCCGCTGCTCTTCCAAATTTCCCGTACCTTTGCGGGCAATTTGTTGATATAGATCGCAATATCTTTCTTAAACTTAATTTTTTGTTGCAATGTCCGCAGTAGCAGAGCAAACCCAGGTTGTAACACGGTTGGCCGACCGCATCAACGCCCTCGAAGAATCTTCGACGCTGGCGATGACTAAAATGGCGCGTGAATTGGCCGCCCAAGGCCACAAAGTAATTAGTCTGAGCGTGGGAGAGCCAGACTTCAAGACGCCTGCACATATTTGTGAGGCTGCCAAAAAGGCTATAGATGACGGATTTCATGGTTATTCCCCGGTTGCCGGTTATCCGGACCTGCGTAAGGCCATTGCTGATAAATTAAAGCGTGATAATAATATAGATTGGAAACCAGAGAATATCGTGGTTTCTACCGGAGCTAAACATTCCCTAGCCAATGTGATCCAGGTTTTGATCAACCCTGGTGATGAAGTGGTCATTTTCGCTCCGTACTGGGTGAGTTATTCTGAAATGGTGAAATTGGCGGAAGGTAAGTCGGTGATCGTTGACGGTGCTTTTGACAATGGATTTAAAGTAACTGCTGAGCAGCTGGAAGCAGCAATTACACCTAAAACCAGGATTGTAATGTACGCTTCACCCAACAATCCGACAGGGGCGGTTTACTCAGAAAAGGAACTGCGTGAAATAGCTGCCGTGCTTGAAAAACACGAAGGAGTGTATGTCCTGGCTGATGAAATTTATGAATATATCAATTTCACTGAAGAAGGACATTTCAGTATCGGATCTATTCCGTCGCTTAAAGACCGGGTGATTACGGTGAATGGCGTTGCAAAAGGCTTTGCGATGACGGGCTGGAGAATCGGATTTATTGCCGCGGCCAAATGGATAGCAGATGGTGTTGAAAAATTGCAGGGACAGGTAACTTCTGGTACCAATTCTATTGCTCAGAAAGCGGCAACAGCTGCTTTTAATGGCTCTTTGGAAACTACGCATGAAATGACCAAGGCTTATGCACGCCGCAGAGACCTTGTGATTGGTTTACTGAAAGAGATTCCCGGGTTCAAAGTAAATGTTCCTGACGGGGCATTTTATGCATTCCCGGATGTTAGCTATTACTTCGGAAAATCCGACGGTACTACGCTGATCAAAGATTCAGACGATTTCTCAAACTGGTTGCTGAATAAATCATTTGTTTCAACCGTGGCTGGTTCAGGCTTCGGAGCACCCAATTGCATCCGTATTTCAACCGCTGCTGCGGATGAAGCGCTTGCAGAAGCTGTACAAAGAATCAAGGATGCTGTTGCAACCCTGAAATAGTTTTGGTTTAAAATTGTTGAAAAGCCTCATGGATTAAAGAACCATGAGGCTTTTGTTACTTTCTGCGAATTACCATGACAGGTTTCTTGTTCTTTGGGCAGACATTGTTGATCAGGATTACATAACAGAATAGCTTGAGACTGACGGCCAATTATGAGTAAATATTATTTTCTTAAAGTGAAAGAAATAGAGCGGGAAACGGATGAGGCTACCACGATACATTTCTGGCATCCATTGAACGAAGTGGTTGCATATCGGCCGGGACAGTTTCTGACCATTTTACTTCCACAGGATGATAAAAAGATAAGGCGCTCCTATTCCATGTCCAGCTCTCCTTACACAGATGTATCCCTTGCCATTACGATCAAGCGTGTTCCAGGTGGCTTTGCCTCCAATCATTTGCTTGATTCCCTTAAAGAAGGAGACTTTCTGGAGGTAATGGAACCGGCTGGGAATTTTTTTCCGAAACAGGCGGATAATCAGACGCGGCAAGTCGTTTTTATAGGTGCGGGTAGTGGCATTACTCCTCTCTTTTCTATTTTAAAGTCTATATTAATTGTTGAACCCGAAAGCGAGGTTTTTCTTATTTATGGAAGCAGAAATGAGGAGAGCATCATTTTTAAAGATAAGATCCAGAACCTGAAAAATAAGTACCGGGAGCGCCTCCAGGTCATACACAGCCTGAGCCAGCCTTCAGAAAACTGGGAGGGAGAAGTGGGCAGGCTTAATAAAAGTCACATTCTCAAGATGATGGAAAAACTACCCACCCTGAATAAAACAGAGGCGGAATATTTCATTTGCGGGCCGGAAGATATGATGGAAGAAGCACACCGTGCACTGGCTATCCTGGCCGTTCCTGAAAAAAAGATAAGAAGCGAGAGCTTCCTTACTGCAACTACTGCACAGCCTGGAGAAGTTACAATGACGGAGGAAGAAAATGATGATACATTAAAAACAAGGGAAATTACGCTGATCTACGAAGGTGCCGAGTACAAGCTTCCCGTAAAACCCCATGAAACGGTACTGGAAGCGGCATTTAATATGGATATTGATTTGCCCTATTCCTGTCAGGCGGGTATGTGCACTGCCTGTCTGGGAAGATGTGTTTCGGGCAAAGTGCAGATGGACGAGGAAGACGCGCTTTCCGAAGCAGAATTAAAAGAAGGATTTATATTGACGTGCGTCACGCATCCGATGAGCGATGACGTAATTATTGAGGTGGAATAGAGGGAGTCTCCAGTTTGAAGTAAGCAGTATACACATCGGGCAACGGCATACTGCTTACTTTTTTTAACTATTTTCCTGGCGGAGTTGGTGGCGTTGGTGCTGCTTTTGGGTTCGGAACTGCCTTAGGCGCTGGTGGAGCGGGCTTTGTACTGATTTTGTCAGCCCGCGGTGCTTTCGGTGGACGCGGAACTTTTGCAGGACGAGGCGGAGGGCCCGGGTATAGTTTTTCAATCCCAAGGCTTGCCACTCCCATTTCGGCTCCTATTTTCTCCATTTTTATTCGAATTTCGTCTATTTCGCTTTTGATGCTTTTCACAGCCTCACTTTCCTCATAGACCTCAGCCTGTTTCCGCGCACTAACGATCTTGGAATTGAATTCCGTAATCTGTTGTTCCTGCGCTTTTATTTGCTGCTCGAACGCTTCCACTTGCTTTTCCAGCTCACCCTCCGGAAATTTGGACTTACCGTTTTTCGAGTCTGCATCAAACAACGCAGACCGTTTTTCCATGATTTCCTCACGCGACTCCATTAGCCGTTCCTTCTTCCATTCCAGTTTTTCTATTTCTCGCTGGTAACGCTCCATTTCGAAATTCTCTTTTTCCATTCTTAGATTTAAATCCTCCATGCGCCGCTGAAGAGGTTCCATTTCGTTCTGAAGCGCTTGCATCCGCTGATGGAACTCATTCCTTTTTTGTTGCGTACTGTCATCGCCCCAAGAGCTGGTGCTTGCGAAATCCCATAAATTCAAGTCAGACAGATTGGTGGACAGGCTGATGTTTCCTAGAGCAGGTATTGCCAGGTCGGGATTGGTTACTGCCAGGTCCAGAAGAGGTACTGCCGCATCAGGAGAAGGGGCTGTCAGGTCCATGGCAAGGCTAACCGGGTCTCCGTCCAGCTGGATCTGCTGCAAGGGCACCAGGTCCGCGTTTGCATTTCGGCGCTTGTTTGTTTTTTTCTCAATACGCTTATCTGCTTTTTTTCTTTTTGAAGGAGTTTTATCCTGGCCAATGGCATAAAGAGACAGACCTATCAACATGGCAAGAAACAGAAATGAAGTCGGTTGTATGCCAAAAATTCCGGTGGATTTTGAGGAAACGCCCAAAACTCTGCGAATCCGTTGTAAAAGCAAAGGTTTCCTTGAGGCAAAGGCCATGGCCAGGGTGCCTGAGGTCTGCCATTCCGCAACTTTTACCAGTGCGTTCACCAAAGACATCTTATCGCCACAAACGGATAACGCAATATCATCACAGCAGTTTTCACGTTCGGTTCTTATCTTTTCTGATAACCACCAAATGGCGGGATGGAAGAAGAAAATAACCTCGGCAACGGATTGCAGCAGATTAACGAGATAGTCGTTGCGGCGGATATGTGCCAGCTCGTGGGTGAGTATCGCTTCAATCTGCGAAACAGAAAAGCCGGTGAGTAAGCCCAGCGGAATAAGTACAGCAGGTTGCAAAACACCAATCACGATGGGTGAAGCTATCCTGGCAGACTCACGGAATTCAATTGACTTGGTAATGTTTAGTTTTGCTGTTAATACTCCAAAACGAGCCCGCCATTGCTGATCCATGACAATCCTCGAAGTATATTTCAACCTTTCTGTATAAATCCATCCACCAGCGAACCGAAGCATCAGCAAGGCGGCCCCAATCAGCCAGCATATTACCAGTTCTTGAATGTGGTTGTTGAGCCAGAATAATATCCTGGTGGCCATCGGTATTTGCTGGTTAGTGGGTTGCCAGTAGGCGTTTGCCGTAACATTACTTGCAGCTGGGACGTAATAATGCTGAACGGCCGATTGGGATACCAGATTGAGATAATAACAGAATGTTGCGATTGAAGTGACTATCTGCACAGCTAACAGTGTAATGCCGGTATTATATCGCTGAGCGGCTGAACGGTTTCTTAAAATATGAAATAAGGCAAAAGCAATGACAGAAAGCAGACTGGCCTGCCATAATGAATGAACGAGCATCCAGCCAAAGGCTGTTGCCGCAGGGCTGGAAAGGAATTCGAAAATAAATTTCATGACTAATGATTATTTTCAAGTGATTTGATAAGTTCACGAATTTCATCCAGTTCTTCTTTGGATGTTGTATGGTTGCCAAGCGCCTGCATGACCATTTGTGCGGCAGAACCCTGAAATGCCGTTTCAACCAGACGGCCCAACAAATTTTGCTGTGTCTCTTCTTTTCCAAGCAATGCAACGTATACATGTGATCTGCCCGCCTCGGTCCGGTACAACAGACCTTTGTCATGCATTATCTGCATGAGCTTTAGCGTAGTGGTGTATCCCACCTCCTTGGTAGCAGCAAGGGCGTCATGAACCTGGCGTACGGTCCCCGGACCGTGTTCCCATAAGAAGTTCAGGATTTCTAGTTCAGAATCTGTTGGCTTGATGTACATGTTAATTTAATTTTTTAATTGTACGACAATCTTCGTAGCAAAGAAATACGAAAAGAATCGTAGATGCAAGAGTTTAATACGAAATTTTTCGTAATTAATGTTAAACTGTTAATTACCACATGAGTAATCAAGTATTTGGAATGGTTGAGTAGCAGATCGAGAGATAAAATTCCTGAACCAGCTTGCGGTTAACGGACTTTTAGCCAAGGATGAAATTTTGCAAAGAAAAGTTGCTTGAGTTGGGAAGGAAGAATCACAAATAATGCAAACAGGCAAGCCCATTGCTGAGCCTGCCTGTTGTTTGAATGCTTTGAAATAAGGATTGCCTACACGTAAGTATTCAGCATGACGGGCATGACGAGCATTAATATATCTTCATTTGCTTCCTGGTCAACCGGGATAATTAAGCCAGCGCGATTTGGAGCGGACAGTTCAAAAGTAATGGTCTTGCTGGTAAGATTTCCCAATACCTCTATGAGGAATTTGGCATTGAAGCCGATCTCCATATCATCTCCGTTGTACTCGCACATCAGCCTTTCATTGGCTTCATTGGAGTAGTCGAGATCTTCTGCAGAAACTACCAGATTGTTCAGTGACATTTTCAGACGAACCTGGTGAGTAGTTCGGTTCGAATAGATGGATATCCTTCTGAGAGAGCTCAGGATTTCCATCCTGTTGATCGTTAGTGTGTTAGGGTTGTTGGCCGGGATAGCGTTTTCATAATCAGGAAAGCGCTCGTCAATCAGGCGGCATATCATTTTGATATTTCCAAAACTGAAAAATGCATTGGAGGCCGTGAACTCTGCTTTAACCGGAACGTCATCAGAAGGCAGACATGATTTTAACAAATTCAACGCTTTACGCTGGATAATCATCGAAGTATCCATGTCCGACTTGATATCTACCCGTCGGTAACGAACCAGCCGGTGGCCATCGGTTGCTACAAAAGTGGCATTTTCAGTACCCATCTGCACGAAAACACCTGTCATTGCCGGGCGGAGATCATCCGTACTGGTCGCAAAAAGGGTGTTCGCTATTGCGGCTGATAGTGCAGAAGACGAAAGGTCTACCGACTGGCCACGGTTTACGGATGGTGTTTTGGGGAAATCGATCGGATTTTCTCCTGATAATTTATAGCGTCCGTTGTCCGAAATGATTTCGGTGCCAAAGGTTTCGCTGTTTACCTGAACGGTGATGGGCTGCTCGGGAAGGCCGCGCAGAGTATCTAGTAAAAGCTTGGCGGGAATAGCGATAGCTCCTTTTTCAACAGATTCTACTTCGATTTCCGTAATCATAACCGTCTGCAGATCAGACGCAGTAACGGTCAGCTGATTATTTTCCAGCGACAAAAGAAAATTCTCCAGGATAGGCACGATCGGGTTCGTAGAAACGACACCATTTATAGCGGATAGCTGCTTGAGTAGTACTGATGACGAAACGACAAACTTCATAATTCGTGACGTAAGTGTTTAGATATAAAAATATTAGGTAGTAACAGATACCTTAAAATCTGTTTTGTAGGGAACAAAAGTATAAAAAATATGCGATAAGCACCCAGTTCAGGCGAATTTTCGGAGTCTAAAAAAATATCGTAACGCTCCAAAAATTCCGATCAGGGCAAGAGGTAGTGCAAGGTTCAGAAACTGCCAGAATTTCCGGTTTTCCTGCAGCGCTATTTTATCCAGAGACCTGATAGCGACTTGTTTGTTACGCGCGGTAATCAGCCCGTTGGCATCTGTAAGATAATCCAGTGCATGCAGGATAAAATCTTTATTGCCATAGGTACTGTTACTGATCCGGTCGTAGCCCAGTGGAAGCGGGGTGTTACGTTTGTAGTCGAAATCATTGACCGCAATGTCTCCGTCAGCGCAAATGATAATTTTTCCTTCGGCACCCTGGCTTTTAAAAGTTTTGGACCTTGGATCTGACGGAAGTATCCGGTTTTCAAACAGGGATTTAAATGACCCTTCCAGCAGAACAGCGGCAAGTTTTGTTCCGCCGCGGTATTCACCAGGCCCAGGTTGCTTCCTGGCCTCATTGTAACCGACAAGCGCTGGAGTGTTCAAGATCTGGGTGTACTCCGAGGTCAGGAGCAAAGGGGTTTTTACAATGCCCGGGGTGCCACCTACGGTATCAACAGAACTTAAAAAACGTGTATAAACGGCATTGATGTTGCGGGTGACCGGATGCCGTCCGAAATGGTTCAGCAGAGGAAAAAATCGCCATGGCAGCGGTTCCAGCTGTGGTTTGTCCCCCATATTGCCCACATTCAGCAGAATCTGAGCACAATTGATATCCTTGACAAGATTATTATTTACCCTGACACCCCATTTAAAAAACAGATCGTCGAGGTTGAGGTTCAGAGGCTGGGCAAAGGTACCCTCCAGGCTTACACTGTCTACCCGGGCGCCGTCTGTAAAGAATATGGCCTTTCCCCCGTTAACGATATATTGGTCAAACTTATATTTTTCTATTTCCGAAAAAGCACTGTCGGGTTTTAAAATCAGCAGGGCGTCAAGGCCATCATACGATTCCGGATTATTCATATCCAGAAACACGTCATAACTTTGCTGAATGGTTGCGATGATGTCACTGAGCCGCGCCGGTGGAATTTTGGTATGGCTTACAATCAGGCCCACTTTCTTTCTGTCCGGATTACTCAGTAGCCGGATAGCCGAGGCCAGCTCAAACTCCACGCCCTCATAGGATTGATTAAGCCGTTCATCAGGACCAGCGGCGGCTTTGTTGAATTTCAGAAGCTGAACCGGGACCGACAGGGTATCCGACTGAACAATTGCTCCGGGAAAAATTAATTTTTCTGTTCGTTTTCCGTCTTCATTGTCATACAAATTAGTTGGAGTAAGGCCTCTTTCTATCAGGTTGTTATATTGCTCCTGGCGCTGTTTTTCACTGGGTGCGGCGGAAGGGTCTGAAAACTGAAAGGATACCCTGCCGCCCGAGTAGGTTTTGAATTCCTCCAGGGTTTCTCTGGTTGCACTTTCCAGCCTTTCAAAAGCGGGGGGGAAATCTCCCGACAGATATACGTTCACCTGAACGTCCTGGTCCAGGTTTTCAAGCATTTGTTTTGTAGCGGCCGAAATCGAATAACGCTTATCTGCTGTGAGGTCCCACCGAAAAAAAAACAGGGAAGCCAGCCAGTTCAGGCATACCAGTGCGATTAACAGTATTACGAAGCGAGGTCCGGTTTTTTTCATAAAGCTTAAACGCCTGTTTTCTCACAAAAATATAAAAGAAAAAGGAGTTAAGGGTTCATCAGTCTATTTTCGGTACTTACAGGCTGCTTTGTCGTTTGCGACGTAGTACGATTTGTAGTTAACAGCCTTGGGATCCATGCAGCCTTTGAGGTTAAGTACTTCAATGTTTCTGAAATCTATCGGATGACTTTCGGCCTGCAATGCAATGTAACCGCTGCCGAGCAGGGTATTGTCTTTGGCCAGCCAGCCCGTTTCGTCACCTACTTTGCCATCTTTGAAAGTATGGTTCTTGCCCACATATCCCCCGCCTATTTTAGGGTTTGTGAAAGTAAGTACGGTATCTCCTTCAATTAAATGATGTACAATGGAGTCACCCAGGACAACCGCTTCGGCCATTACCCATTGATCTCTGTTATAGGTTTTAGAAGTGGAATTAATGCAATGCGCTTCCGCCACTTTCCCGTCAATTTCCACAATCGTGCCGGGCGTGCACAGGTTTCCGGTGGTTCTTTCTCCCGCGTTAAGCCCTCCCAAAAACTGCATTTCCAACGAAATAGGGAAGTCCTGATCAATCCCCATACTTGAGGCAGACTGTGAATGGAGCATGATACCACTGTTCCTGACATTCCATGAGGCTCCTCCCGGTACCTGGCTGCCGGTGAAGCGGTATTGCAGCCTGATTTTATAATAGGAATAAGGCTTTTTGTAATACATATGCCCGTACTCTGTGGTGAACCTGTCGTATTCTTTGTAGTTCACCCGAATCATGCCATCTTCAACAATGAAGGTGTTTTTATAATTGTCATTTAATTTTCGCTCCGCGATTTTTATATCCCAGCCTTGAAGGTCTTTACCATTAAAGAGGGGCTGCCATTCCTCTTTTGCCGTGTTTTTTTGGGCCAAAAGAGAATGAGACAAAAGAACTGACAGGATGAAAAATCTGAGGGTACTGCGCATAATGTTTTATTGTTTTTCCTATAAGGAGCCTTAGGACAAAATCCTACTTTACTTTCATGGCAGACGCGGTATTACCGGCTTACCTTCTTCTCCTCCTGCCCTTTGGTTCAGGGCTTGACGATCTTCTGGGTTTAGAGGAGCGGCTTCCTTCCCGGTTTCGGGTACTTTCCTGCAAACCGCTTCCATTTCTGGAACGTGCTGAAAGAGTGGTTCCTGCCAGATACAGATCCATACTTCGGCGTGCCAGGTTTGTTTCTTTGATCTTTACTTTTACCTGATCACCGAAAGCATATATTTTCCTGGTGCGCTGCCCCACAATACGGTAATTATCCTTTTCAAGTTCGTAATAGTCGTCGCCCAGGTCCGTCATCCTGATGAGGCCTTCGGATGCAGTTTCGGTGATTTCCACAAAAATCCCAAATTCTGTAACGCCCGTGATAATCCCGTCCCATTCTTTATCCTTGTCCATCATACTCATGAACTCCACTTGTTTGTATTTGATGGATGCGCGTTCGGCTTCGGATGCCAGTCGTTCCCGGTCCGAGGAATGTTTGGATGCAGCTTCATAAGCTTCCGCATCAACAGAACCGCCACCGTCCAGATAGTGCTGAAGCAGGCGATGTGCCATCACATCCGGATAACGCCTGATCGGCGAAGTAAAGTGAGAGTATCTTTTGAAAGCCAGCCCAAAATGGCCGAGGTCTGCCACGCTGTACCTTGCCTTGGCCATGGTGCGCACGGCAAGTTGTTCAATGAGGTTTTGCTCGGGTTTTCCTTCCACTTCTTTGAGCATGCTGTTCATGGATTTGGCAATTTTATTTTCCTCTTCCACTTCCAGTTTATGGCCAAGTTTGGCAACAAATGTGGCAAAAGTTTTAAGCCTGTCAGGGTCCGGCGCTTCGTGAATACGGTATACCATGGTATTTTTCTTTTCCCCTTTTGATAAACCATATACAAACTCAGCGACTCTTTTATTAGCCAGCAGCATAAATTCTTCTATCAGCTTATGGGAGTCATGCCGCTCTTTCTGATAAATACCCAGCGGTTTTCCCTGCTCATCAAGTTTAAACCTGACTTCGGGCGTTTCGAAATTGATGGCGCCGTTTTTGAACCTTTCCTTTCTGAAAACCTTGGCCAGTTTATTCAGGGCAGCAAGTTCGTTGGGATAATCGCCTTCTCCGGAATCCAGCACCTGCTGTGCTTCTTCGTATGAAAACCGGCGGTCCGAATGGATTACCGTCCTGCCAAACCATTCCTTGAGTATTTTTCCTTTCGGGCTTAATTCGAAAATTGCGGAAAATGCAAGGCGATCTTCATTTGGTCGCAGCGAGCACAGGTTATTGGAGAGTTTTTCGGGAAGCATGGGTACCGTTCTGTCCACCAGATAAACCGAAGTAGCACGGCGGTATGCCTCTTTTTCGAGTTCGGTGTCGGGCAATACATAATGCGAAACATCGGCAATGTGAACACCTACTTCGATATTGCCTTCGTCCAGGTATTGTATGGACAGTGCGTCGTCAAAGTCCTTGGCGTCAACGGGGTCAATGGTGAAAGTAAGTACTTTACGGATATCCTTTCTTTTGGCGATTTCCTTCTTGGCAATCTTGTTGGGGATCTTTTGCGCCTCCGCCTCAACCATCTCGGGGAACTGATAGGGAAGTCCAAACTCGGCGAGGATCGCATGCATTTCGACGTCATTGGTTCCTGCTTTCCCCAGTACCTGTATCAGTTCACCTTCTGCCTGGCTGCGGCGCGTGGGCCAGGCCGTCACTTTTACGATTACCTTGTCGCCGGTTTGCGCGTTCTGAACGGCTTCCGGTTCCAGGTATATGGGGTCAAACAGTTTTTTGTTATCTGGCTGGACAACCGCAAACCTGGGATTGACTTCAATAATGCCTACAATTTCCCCACTTTTCCTTTCCACGATCTCTGTGACACGCCCCTCGGTACGTTTTTTGCCGGAATCACCCTTGACAGACCGGTTTCCGAGGTTTTTGGTAAGCGGCTGGATCTGTACAATATCTCCGTCCCATGCCCCATTTAAAAGATCTGCATCCACATAGATATCATCCTCCCGTCCTTCGATTATTACAAAGGCAAAGGACTTATTAATTCTATCCACACGCCCTGTGGTGGCCGTTTCGACAGTTTTTGCCAAACCCGCCGAGTATGTACCATCCTTGTTAAATATAATACGACCGGTTTCTTCCAGCTCTTGGAGTATTTCATTGAAGAGCTGCTTGATTTTTCTGTCCTCCACACCAAACTGGTCGTGCACCTCGTATGGTCTGAACGAATGCTCGCTGTTAAGGTCAAAAAAGGCGGCTATGTCGGCTTTCAGTTCATCAACGGAAGACAAAATATGATGCGGTTTTCTGGCCACAGTGGTATTTCGATTTTCCTTATTTATTTTTTTCTTTTTCATTTTTATAATCTTTTGCCGAAGAACAGCGTCGTCAGCTAAATATGGCATTTTAATGTGAGCCTGACAGCCAGGCTCCGCAAATTAATTTTTCGCAAGGAGTTTCTGTAACGGTAATTTCCCGGAAGTGTAAGACTTAAGTTGTTTTAAATACTCAAATTCTATTCCACACGGGTAACATTTTCTGGCAGGACGGTCTGCATACAGTTAAGTTTCAGGTATAGCTGCCCCAGCACAACCACATCTTCCCGGCAGTAACGGCATATTTTTTCCAGGTCGTTCTCCTCATAGTATACCTTGGTAACCTGGTCTCCACTCATTTCGTTCTTGCTTCCGGGGATATCAAACACGGCGGCCAGCAGATCCAGCGAAGTATAACTTTTATAATCACCAAATTTCCAGAGATCCATCGTATCCTGATGCAGTATCTCCCAGGGTTTCTTACCGGTTACTTGCAAAGCTTTGGGGATTTCGATCCCGTGGATCAGCATGCGGCGGCACAAAAACGGGAAATCAAATTCTTTGCCGTTATGGGCGCAGAGGGTCAGTTCGCCGGGAGCATATCTTTCCAGAAGCGCTTTGAAATCCTGTAGCAATTTCGGTTCGTCGTTTCCCGAAAACGATCTTACCTTGAAGGATATCTCCTCTTTTTCATTCCAGTAATAGGCTCCGAAGGCAATGCAGACGATCTTCCCGAATTCAGAATAAATGGCGCCTCTCTGATAGAAAAAATCGGCGTTGGAAGTGGTATCGTCGGTTTTTCTTAAAGTGGCGGCTTTTTTGTCCCAGAGTTTCTGCATGCGCTCAGGCAGCTGCTCATAGGAAGCAAAGGACGAAACGGTTTCAATATCGAGTAGTAGGAAATTTTTGGCTTTCCTTCGGAATTCATCGGTCATAGCGTGTTTTAGAGATATTTATTTGGGCTGTTAAATCCTTTTCAGGGATGCAAAACGCCTTCAAGACCTAGGGAGGAAATTTCTATCAGGTTGGCCTCCACAATACTGTCGGGTACAAAAATGAATTTCTTATCATAGATCTGGTTCCCCACAAAATAGCTGATCCAGTATTCATTGGTCAGGTGAAACACTTCAGGCATGATCGGTTCCACAACCACATGTTTTCCCGGATCAATTTCAGGAAAAAAATGCCTTAATGTTGAGGTCTTCTGGTCGGAAGGCGTCCCAGATTCCGAATTGCCATAACCTTTTGAAGTAACAAAAACACTTGTGATTTTTTCTTTTTTCCGGTTAAGCAACATGACCCGCCATTCGGCCACCTGGGATTCATTGATTTTCCTGACGATGGCTACCTGTACGCCTTCAACGGGATGAAATATAATGTCTTTCTTCATTATTCTAATTTTGCCATTCCATCAGGAACAGATCTGTCAGATGATTTTTTAATTTCAGGGATATTTCTTCCATTGGTATTTCCCGCCCCAATTCCGCTGCGAGGGAGGTTACAGCCTTATCCTGAATACCACAAGGTACAATATTCCCGAAATAACTCAAATCTGTATTCACATTCAGGGCAAATCCATGCATGGTAACCCAGCGGCTCGATTTGACACCCATGGCACATATTTTTCTTGGATTTTGCTGTTCTTCATAATCCAGCCAAACGCCCGTCAGCCCGCTGATCCTGCCTGCTTTTACGCCATACTCCGCCAGGGAAAGGATCACTGCTTCCTCCAGCAGACGCATGTACTTATGGATATCGGTAAAAAAATTATCCAGATCCAGGATCGGATAACCCACTAGCTGCCCAGGCCCGTGGTAAGTGATATCTCCTCCCCGGTTGATCTTGTAAAAAGTGGCCTGTTTTGCACTCAGGTCCTCTTCCTGTAAAAGCAGGTGATCGGCCTTTCCGCTTTTTCCCAGGGTGTAAACATGCGGATGTTCACAGAAAATGAGGTGGTTGGGTGTTGGCTGCTGTTCCTCTTCTGACAGACTACGGTTTGTGGTTTTGACCAGAATGGTATCTGCAAAAAGTTTCTCCTGATAATCCCAGGCTTCCTGATAATCGATCAGGCCAAGGTTATGAAAACTTACCTGTTTATTGATGAGGGTATTCATAATAATTGAAAAATAAAACGGGCACCAAAGAAAGATCAAATATAGCAAGTAACATTTTCACAGGCATATAGTCTTAATCCAGGACGTGGTTCAAAGACAGCTTGATCCGAAATTTAAAATCGGCCCTGTACCTCTTTGACTTATGTAACAACATTTCTTATAAAAATTGTTCGTAAAATGGCCGCACACAATGAAACCGGAACCTGGGGCGAAGACAAAGCCTCGGCTTTTTTAACCGATCATGGATTTGAGATCGTCGAGAAAAACTACAGATACAAACATGCGGAGATCGACCTGATCGCGAAGAAAAATAAAACGCTGGTGTTTATTGAGGTAAAGACGCGTAGTGGTACTGGGTTTGGTATGCCGGAAGAATTTGTGAATTATACCAAAGCAAAGCTTATCATGAAGGCCGCTGAAAATTATATTTATAGCGTCGACTGGCATTTTGATGTTCGTTTTGATATTGTTTCCATACTTATTCTTCCCAACGGAAGCCTCAATATCAGGCACATAGAAGATGCATTTAGCTGAATTGCAGGGCAGGCATAAGTAGAATTATTTATAATGGGAATTATACCATGATAAAGGCTCTAAATTCCAAACCTGCTTCCATGAATCTTGAATTACTCAGTCGCCGGGAGGCCATTCAGAGGAGCGCCATATTGATTGGTGCATTTGCTGCGGAAAAACTCACAGGGAAGAAATCTCCCCGGTTCAGGCTTGGGGCATGTGACTGGTCCGTCGGTAACAGCATGAACCCCAAAGCATTTGACATCGCCAGTCAAATAGGGCTGCAGGGAATTCAGGTGAGTTACAATACATCAAAAGATGAAAAGGGCCTTACGGTACCCGAAACACTTTTGGCCATTAAGGAAGCTTCCAAACGTACAGGAGTTAAAATTTCAAGTCTGGCCATAGGAGAATTAAACAGGACGCCTTACAAGTCCGAAGCCAAAACCGAAGAATGGGTCTGGAACAGCGTTGATGCAGCGAAGGAGCTGAAAGCGCCGGTTATTTTGCTCGCTTTTTTTGGGCAGGGCGATCTGCGGAATGATGAACCAGGCAAGAAAGCCGTGATTCAGCGGTTGAAGAGCGTAGCCCCGCACGCGGAAAAACTGGGAATTACGCTGGGTATCGAATCCTATCTTACAGCGCAGGAGCACATGGATATAATTGATGCGGTGGGTTCCAAGGCAGTGAAGGTATATTACGATTTTAGAAATGCCGTGGATGCCGGGAACGATATATTCAAGGAAATTCCAATGCTTGGCAAGGAGCTGATCTGTGAAATCCACATGAAAGAAAACGGCCAGCGCCTGGGCGAGGGAACGCTCGACTGGCCGCGGATAGCCAACGCATTAAAAGAAATTGATTACAGGGGGTGGATGCAGATAGAGTGGGCAAGCCCCAAGGGTGCGGATATTGTAGAATGCTACCGACACAACCGTAAATACCTTGAGGGATTATTTTCTTTCGGGTAACATCCGGCAATTTGGTTTCGGGCTTATATTATTTGTATACAAAATTCTTTCGATCAATACCTTATGTCAGTTGGTGTCAAATTACAGTCGGTCAGTTTTTCGCCGGTCTATCAAATCTCTTCCCGCAAATTTCTCTGGAGCTGTTTGGGTGCAGCTTTATCCTGTTTTCTGATGTCGGGCAACGGACAGCAGGGCGGCAATGCGCGGCAATCGGGTATGCCTGTTATCACTGCTGACGACTCCTCCCGCTTGTATGTTCCGGATGACCTGGAGGTAACCCTGTGGGCAGAAGCACCTATGTTTTACAACCCAACGAACATGGATATTGATAAGAAAGGAAGGGTGTGGGTAACAGAGGCAGTTAATTACAGGGATTTTAACACTAAACCTGCGGAACGGCTTAGCCACAAGCAAAAAGGTGACCGGGTGATGATCCTCGAAGACAAAGACGGCGACGGCAAAGCGGAAAGTTCAAAAGTATTTGTGGAAGACAGCCTGCTCACCGCCCCGCTGGGAATTGCTGTCATTGGCAACAAGGTCATCGTTTCCTGTGCACCAAACCTTATTGTTTATACTGATACGGACGGGGACGATAAACCGGACAAACGCGAGGTACTGCTCACCGGCTTCGGCGGGTTTGATCATGACCATTCGCTTCATTCTCTGGTTGCAGGGCCCGACGGCCGTTATTATTTCAATACCGGGAATGCAGGACCACATCATGTGACGGACAAAGGGGGCTGGAAACTGAACAGCGGCAGCCTGTATACCGGCGGAACACCGTACAATAAATCCAATGAGGGAAATCAGAGATCGGATGACGGCCGGGTTTGGGTTGGTGGAATGGCTTTGAGGATTAATCCTGACGGAACGGGTTTAAAAGTATTGGGGCATAATTTCCGTAACAGTTATGAGGTTTGTCTGGATAGCTATGGCAACATGTGGCAGAATGATAATGACGACCAGGTGATTACCTGCCGGGTTTCATTTTTGCAGGAAAACGGAAATGCGGGATATTTTTCGGCAGATGGTACCAGGTTCTGGCAGGCCGACCGTCGTCCGGGACAGGATATCTTTACCACGCACTGGCACCAGGAGGATCCGGGGGTGATGCCAGCCGGAGATAACTCAGGGGCAGGGTCTCCCACGGGTATTGTGTTTTACGAAGGCGATCAGCTCGGGAAAAAATACAGAGGTACCTTGTTGAGCTGTGAAGCAGGGCGTAATGTTATTTTTGCTTACCAGCCAGAGATACAGGGTGCAGGATTTCTACTCAAACGGAAAGATCTGATCAGTTCGTTTCCACAAACTTCGGAAAGATATGAATGGTACGAAACAGATGGGGATACCCGCAAATGGTTTCGCCCGTCTGACATTTCGGTCGGGCCTGATGGCGCACTTTATATTGCCGATTGGTATGATCCGATCGTGGGCGGACACGGAATGAAAGACAAGGCGGGTTATGGAAGGATTTACAGAATTACACCGAAAGGAAAAAAATTAACAGTCCCGGAAACAGACCTTAGCAGTACTACGGGATTGGTGGAAGCATTGAAAAATCCGGCGGTAAATGTCAGAGCCCTCGCTTTTGAAGGACTGAGAAGCAAAGGAGATGCCGTAGTTAACGATGTTAAAACCTTGTTGTCTGCTGAAAACCCATATCATCAGGCAAGGGCAATATGGCTTTTGGGACAGCTTGGTGAGAAGGGCAAAGCGGAGGTAGTGAAATTACTTCAGTCTGGCAATGCGGCGCAACGTCTTGCTGCTTTCCGTTCGCTCAGGGCGGTGTCGGCAGAAAAGCCCTATTTATTACAAATGTCCAAAGACACGGATGCGGCCGTTCGAAGGGAAGTAGGGATAGCATTACGGGATGTTCCTTATGAAGAAGCCAAAGGCCCTGTACTTGAGTTGATTAAAAGGTACGACGGTAAAGATCCCTGGATGCTGGAAGCTATTGGAACGGCGTCGGACGGCAAGGAGGAAAAGGTATATGGTGATGTGAAGGAAACATTCAAGGCAGACCCTGCAAACTGGAATGCACAACGCGCAGGGTTGGCATGGAGGCTACATCCGGTTGCCGCCATCGGTGATCTGAAGATAAGGGCGGGCTCTGCAAAAGTACTTGATACGGAACGCAGAAAGGCATTAACAGCGATTGCTTTCATCAAAAATAAACAAGCGGCGGAAGCAATGATCGCGCTTTCCAAATCGAACCTGCCTGACGTTGCCTCCACGGCTTCCTGGTGGGTGAATTTCAGGAAAACCAATGATTGGGCAGATCTTATGAATTGGGAAGAAGCCGTTGCCAAGGCCATGACACCTGCTTACAATAAAATGCTCGGTCTCAAAAAAACGGTTGCGGATAAAAACACGGCCATACCGGTAAGAATTGAAGCTGCCAGGAAAATGGCTGCCGATAAAGACGGCGGTAATATCCTGGTTGACATGCGGGTACAGGGCCAGCTGGCGGACACCATTGCCAGGGCAGTAAGTGGAATTATTTTCAAAAATCCTGACCAGAATGTCAGAGTGGTAGCCAGCCAGTTTTTCCCAAGAAACGGTAAGGTTTTAAAAACCGATTTTATTGCCCGCATGCAGGGGAATCCGCAAAAGGGGAAAATGGTATTTTTAAACAATTGCACTTCCTGCCATAAACTGGGCACCCAGGGGGCAGACATAGGGCCCGACCTGACCCTCATCCATACCAAGTTTGACAAGCCTGGATTACTGGACGCCATTGTGAATCCCTCTGCGAGTATGGTATTTGGTTATGAGGCCTACACCATCACTACCAAAAAGGGCCAAACCTATTTCGGCTTCCTGCTGAGTGATGGTGGGACTGTTGTTTTGAAAGACGTATCGGGGCAAAAGTACACGATCAAAAAGGACGACATCCGCAGCAGGGAGAAAATGGGACAGTCGCTTATGCCGGAGCCAACCACCCTGGGGTTAAATGAACAGGACCTGGCCGACCTGACCACCTATTTATTGGGCATAAAATGATAGGGTACCCGTTCACAGCGCCTGTGAGAATATTATAGTAATTCGTATAACTTTGTTGGGATTGAATTCCATGATATGTCCTTAAAATTAAAGATATACTCTCTATAACCATGGCAGAGAACGAGAAGATTTCGGACCAGGAGCTCATAGAGGCTTTGAAAGCGGGCAGTGACGCCGCATTTACGACGATATACAAGAAATATTGGTATAAAATGTTTCTGGTGGCAAACCGTAAGCTGCAGAACCGCGAAATGGCCGAAGAAGTGATTCAGGATATTTTTACCCGCCTTTGGAAGGAAAGGGGAAACCTCCGTATCCTCAATCTGGATTATTACCTTTTTTCGGCGGTAAGGTACGAAGTGGTGGATTTAATCAGAATTCACGGATCAAGAAACGAATACCTTTGTTATTATAAATCTTTCGCCACGTTTGAAGATCATACTACCGAAAATACGGTTGCTTTTAATGATCTTACCAGAACTATTGATGAAGGCTTAAACGAACTTCCGGAAAAGTCCAGAGAAATATTCAGGCTCAACAGACTTGAACACTGGCCTGTTTCCAAAATCGCGGAGCATTTTCATTTATCTGAAAAAGCCGTAGAATACCATCTCACCAAGGTTACAAAATCGATGCGCCACTTTTTGAAGCAAGCCACCATATCCCTGGCGTTGTTTTACGAACAGATTTTTTGATACCCCCTTCACTTTGTCCGTCAATTTGACCACCCGTTCTCTCGGGCACAGGGAGAGCTATGCCCTCTGCGGTTGTACCCGCAATCAATAGAATATAAACATTAGAAGAAAGATAGCTTGCTTTTGATTATTTCATATAAATTTTTTGTGATTATTTAAAATAATTTAGGGCTTTTCCCGCTTTTAACGGCTTATTAGAAACGATCGTACTGAAAATGTCCGGCCATAATGAAAAGAACAATGGATAAAAAAGAAATTCAGGAACTCCTGTACAGGTATCGTTACGGAGAATGCTCCCAGGACGAAGTGGACCGGATAAAATTGTGGTACGACAGTTTAAACGAGGATGTTTCAGCAGAACTTGATGAGCAGGATAAACAACTGCTTGAAAACAGGCTTTTGCTCCGGATCCGTGAAAATATAACCGAAACAGAAAGTATTCATGCGGCTATAGAACGTAGGATTTGGTGGAAATCCCCGCTCTGGTATGCAGGAATTGCGGCCATGTTAATCATCTCTGTCACTTATTTTCTCTTTTTTGATAAAGGGACGAGGTATAGTTTATTAGAAAATGAACAAGTATTTATCAACACGCCTGCGGATAAACTGATCATCAAAGAAAACAAAACGGACCAGGCCATAAGCTTGGTGCTGGACGACAAGAGTGTTGTTACACTTTCACCAGGAAGCCGCATAGTATACCCTGCGAAGTTCAACAGCAGTGTAAGGGATGTCCAGTTGACCGGTGACGCGTTTTTTGAAATTGCCAGAAATCCCCAGGTACCCTTTTATGTTTACAGCGGCAGGCTGATCACCAGAGTGTTAGGAACAAGCTTCAGAATAAAAACCAATACTCAGAACAAGGCGCTCGAAGTGGAAGTGGTTACCGGAAAAGTCTCTGTTTTTGAAAACAAAAGAGCGTTTAATAAAATGGATTCGGCGGCAATTGACCATGGTGTGGTACTGACGCCTAATCAAAGGGCGATTTATTTTTCGGAAAGCCGCCATTTAACCACAGGACTTGTTGCAACACCTGTCAAACTCCAGGTAAAGCAGGCTCAGCCCGTTCAGGTATTTAATAACATTTCACTGCTGGAAATTGCAGCTGCTCTGCAGGCTGAGTATGGTATTGAAATCGTTTTTGCCAATGAAGGAATGGAGAAATGCACGTTTACCGGAGATTTATCGGATATGCCCTTATATGAAAAAATGGATTTGATATGTAAGTCAAATCTTGCGGAATATGAAGTGAAGGGAACAAGAATCTTAATTAACGGACATGGCTGCGACTAAACGTCCCTGCCTTAACATCTAAAACAGCGCCTATGATCAAAACCACGACCTGAACTTAAATTTTTCTTGAAAGCCGATAGTGCGCTAACACCATCGGCTCAAATTGCCTCCCATTCCCCAAATTATCCGGCCAGATAATAGGTGAGAGGTCATGTCCAGTTTTCACAAAAGAACATTCAAAACTATGCAAAAAGTCCGACAGTTAAAATGGTGTGCAACACTCTGCATGATCATGAGAATTACACTTGCACAAATCAGCTTTGCTATTATCTGTACCAGCCTTGCCTCCGCTGCCCATGACGGCAGGGCGCAGGAAATTCTGGAACGGAGGGTAACGATCCATGCGCAGAATGCAGAACTCAGGAATGTCCTGAAGGACCTGGAAAAACAGGCAGATGTAAAGTTTGCGTATAGCCTTAAAACGATCAAAGCTGAAAGGGCTGTTGATATACATCTTTCGAGGCAAAAATTATCAGATGCGCTCAATCTGATCCTGACTCCGATGAGTATTTCCTACCAGCTGGCCTCGGGAAGAATTCTGCTAACGATGAATCCCGAAGTTAAGTACAATCACATTGTGTCGCCCCTTCAGTCTGTTGAAGAGGAAATCAGTAGCTTGGTGGGCGTGAACGGGCGGGTTACCGATGAGGCCGGGGAAGGCTTGCCGGGAGTGAGTGTTGTTTTAAAGGGTACCCAGCAGGGAACCATCACGGATACCAAAGGCAACTATTCCATCGAAGTGCCCAATCCGGAAGCTGTACTCATCTTTTCCTTTGTGGGTTATATGCCTCAGGAAGTGGTGATTGGCAGCAGAACTTCGGTGGACGTCCGCCTCAAAACAGACACGAAAGCGTTGGAGGAGGTAGTGGTTGTGGGTTATGGTACGCAGAAAAAAGCGAATCTTACAGGTTCGGTTTCCACTGTAGTCATTGAGGACATTCAAAACAGGCAGGTAAGCAATAGTCTTTCGGCGCTTCAGGGAAAAGTTACCGGCTTGCGTATATCGCAGGGAACCGGTATGCCTGGAAGAGAAAGTCTTTCGGTGCAGCTGAGGGGAGCGAGTTCATGGGGAACCAACACAACGCCCCTTATACTGGTAGATGGCGTAGTGGGCTCGCTGGACGGGCTCCCGGTGACCGACATAGAGAGTATTTCGGTATTAAAAGATGCCGCTTCGGCTTCTATTTATGGAGCAAGGGCGGCCAATGGCGTCATACTGGTTACAACAAAACAAGGCAAAACCGGAAAGCCGGTGCTGTCCTACAACATGTCACTGCGGTCGCAGTCTCCAACTGGCGTGCCTAACCAGATCTGGAACTCAAGGCAATACATGGAGCTTTTTAATAAGGCCGTGAGCCGCAATGCAGTAAGCGCGGTACCTTTTCCGCAGGCCATTATTGACAAATACAGCGATCCAAACCGCAACAAGGAGCAGTATCCCGACTTCAACTGGGCGGATGCTGTCTGGAGAAGTGCACCGATGAAAGAACATAACGTCGGGATTTCAGGCGGCACGCCCAATATCAAATACAATATGTCGGCAGGAATGATTGATCAGGACGGGGTGCTGATGGGCCATGGTTACAAACGGTTCAACGGGCTCGTCAATTTATCGGCTGTGGTTAACAAGTTTATTTCCGCCGGTACCACCATCTCCTACCTGAAAGGCAAGTCCTCCTCCCCATATTACGAAAACCAGAGCTTTGTTTTGATGACTATGACACAGGCTCCCATGGTGAAACCGTTCCTGCCTGATGGAAGCGGCCGTTACACCGACAAGGTGATTCCAACGGGCGTCGGAGGAGCACAGAACAACCGTAATCCCTACTGGATCGCCAATGAAACCTACCGGAATTATGAAGACTGGCAAGCCAACATCCAGGGCTGGGTGGATATCAATTTTATAAAAAAGGAAAATATGGGACTTAAGTGGAGTTCCAAATATGCCACAAGGTTTGTAGAGCAACTTCAGAGAATTTACCATTATGGGGCGGATGCCTATTATTATCTTCCCGAAAGTGATTACCTGGCGGGAGGAAGCCAGGTATATACCAAAGGAACCCCGTTTGGCCCAGAGGCGGTAGGTGTTTTTGACAGGAATTACAGAACCCTTTTGAACACGTTTTATTCTTCGCTGAACTGGAATTTCACAACCGGGAACCACGATATTACTGCAATGGCGGGGTACAGCCAGGAGGCACAAAATTATCGCTGGCTAAAGGGCAGCCGTAACGTTTTTCCTGTCAAGAATATGTATGAGATTGATGGCCTTGGAACTTTAAATCAGGCGGTGGAAGGAGGGTTGACGGAATGGGCCTTCAGGTCCTGGTTCGGAAGAGCAACTTATGCCTTCAGGAGTAAGTATCTTCTTGAAGCCAATTTCAGGTATGACGGTACATCAAGGATTTATAAAGACAGCCGCTGGGGGATCTTCCCCTCTGCCTCTGCGGCCTGGCGTATTAGTGAGGAAGGATTTATCAGAAACAGTGCGGTATGGCTTGATAATCTTAAATTAAGGGCTTCGTATGGTCTGTTGGGGAATGCAAACATAGGGGATTATCCCTGGCAGGAAACCTACTCTACTACGTCGTACGCATTCAATGAGGCGCTTCAGCAAGGTGTTGTACAGCAGGCTTTTGCCAATAAAAGTATTGAATGGGAAAAAACAGCTATTACGGATATTGGTATAGATTTCAACCTGAAGAACGATATTATTTATGGTACAATCGACTGGTACAATAAGTTTACCACAGGTATCCTGGCCGGAGCGAGTATCCCTGCCAGTTCGGGACTCAACCCGCCTACGGTGAATTATGGGGAATTCAAAAACTATGGCGTTGAAGTGGAGCTGGGACATCGCAAAAAAATAGGCGACCTGACATACACCCTCAGCGCACAGGCTTCCGTAAACCGAAACGAAGTAGTGAAATTTCCCGCACCGGTATACGGGAACCGTATTATCGAAGAGGGAAGACCATATAATGACTATTATCTGTATGAATACACGGGTATTTTTAAATCCCAGGAAGAGCTGGACGCAGTGGTTACTCCGGGGAATCCGCAATTGGGAGACATTAAATTTAAGGACCAGAACAATGATGGCAAAATCGATGGGAAAGACCGTATTCCTGTAAAAGGAGCTTATCCCGGATTTATCTATTCCTTTGGAGGCAGTGTATCCTGGAAAAACTTTGATATCTCTCTTTTTATGCAGGGTGTTGAAGGCCAGAAAGTGCTGACTTATTTCTTTGGGGAAGATCCCTTTTCCCAGGGCTCTTCGCCGCATCCCAAATTCCTGAACGCCTACGACCCGGTCACCAACCCGAACTCGGATGTACCCTCGATATATGGCTGGGGATATGCACCTATGACAGGTGGAACAGCACAAAATTCTACTTATTTTCTTAAAAACGCTTCTTATTTAAGACTCAAAAATCTGAACATCGCCTACAATGTTCCGTCTAAGCTGACAGGGAAAGTGGGTATCAGCCATCTCAGGATTTTTATTGCAGGGGACAACCTGATCACTTTCACAAAATATCCAGACCTGGACCCTGAGCGGGCCGGAGATGGCTGGCACGCACAGTATCCTCAGCTGAAAGTGTATTCCGTTGGTCTGAATGTAAAGTTTTAAGTCTTAAACAAATCTGACATGAAAACGAAAATAATATTAATCATACTATTGACGGTCTCCGTAGCATTCTTTTCTGCCTGCAATGAAGACTTTTTAGAAAAGAACCCTCCTCAGCAAATTGCTGCCGGAACATTCTGGACTTCGGAGGGGGATGTGGAGATGGGACTTGCTGGCTGTTACACCAAGCTTAAGGGGAGTTATCTTCAATGGCAAAGGAGTTATTTTGATGCAGCAGTTGACAACGGTTGGGCGCAGCATTACAGTGATATAAGGAACATTCAGTCCGGAACACTGGATGCCGCTAATGCGGGTGCTCCCAATGGGCTTTATAAAGCTTGTTATGAAGGAATTGCCACAACCAATATTTTTCTTGCTAATTTTAAAAGAGCGAACCTTTCTGATGCTTCTAATAAAGTTTACGAAGCCGAAGCCCGGTTTCTGAGGGCCTATTTTTATTTTGAACTGGTACAGCGCTGGGGAGGGGTTGTCATTTACAAGGAAGTCCCCGCTGATGTAGAGGCACTAAAAATACCCAAATCTACAACCGAGGAGGTGTATAAATTTATACAGGAGGATCTGGATTTCGCGGCATCTAATTTGCCGGATATAGCCTATAAGTCGGGACATGCAGTAAAAACTACAGTACAAGCTTTACAAGCCCGGATCGCTTTGTTCCAGAACAGGTGGGATGACGTTGTTACACTTACCAATTCTATTATTTCGTCAACCCGGTACAGTTTGGCACCAGATCTGGAATCGCAGTTTATCAAAGGGAAAGGGCAGGCAAATTGTCCGGAAATTATTTTCTCGGTTAAGTTCATTGAAACCCGTGACGGTCGCCAATCGGCGGACGGTGGCCAGGAGGTCGAGTTTTTCCGATGGGGAGGCCTTGCTCCGACCAAGGACCTGATCGATGAATATGATCCCAAAGATTTGCGGCTTGAAACCTGGTATTATGCTGCGCCTAATAAAACAAGCTATATTCGGAAGGATGGATTTACTTTTCAAACCGAATTTGTGGCTACGGGATACGGGCTTACCAAATTTGCAGCGGTATGGGACCCAACAAGGTTTATGCCGAGTGAAAGGGATATAATAACCGGTCATGATGTGGTACTGTTCCGCTTGGCAGAGGTTTATCTGATGTATGCAGAAGCGCAGGTGGAAAAATCGGGAGGAAATACGACCGATGCCAACGCACTTAAATTTGTAAATGAGATACGAAAAAGAGCAGGAATCGAAGCCATTACTACCCTTAGCCGGGACATATTAAGAAAGGAACGCAGGAAGGAGCTCGCCTTTGAAGGTTTGCGCTATTTTGACGTAGTCAGATGGAAAATAGGAAAAGATATCAACGGTAAGCTGATTCACAGTAATATTAATCTGAAGTGGGACGACAAGTTTTATCTTTGGCCTTTCTCTCAGAGCGAGTTAGACATTAACAATAAACTATTGCAAAATCAAGGATATCAGTAAACATAGCTCCCAACCTTCAGTGAAATGATAAGAAGATTTTTGATGATTACCATGGTGCTGGCTTCGGTCAGCACCATTCATGCGCAGCCTTCACGTAAGCACGACTTGGAGTTCCCTGCCCTTTCAAGTGTTTGGGATGAGGCCATTCCGCTGGGTAACGGGATGGTGGGAGCACTGGTCTGGCAAAAGGAGAGCAAGCTCCGTTTTTCCCTTGACCGGGCTGATATCTGGGATATGCGCCCAATGGCTGGCCTGCACCGGGAGGAGTTCAGTTACAAATGGGTGCAGGGACAGGTTGAAAAGAAGGACTATAAGCCAGTTCAGCAGTATCTGGATGGCCCCTATGACAAGGAACCGGCCCCATCCAAAATTCCTGCCGGAGCATTGGAATTTGACGTTCCGGCGTCTTTAAAAGTCAGGTCGGTACACCTCTCCCTGGAAAGTGCCCTGTCATCCGTAGTTTGGGATAATGGCATGGTACTCAAAACCTTCGTCCATGCCACAGAACCCGTTGGCTGGTTCAGGTTTGAGAATGTGGCGGACAACTTTGTTCCGGATCTGATCGCTCCCAAATACCAGGGCGTTGTCAAAGAAGGAGAAAGGGCGAGCTCAGTAGTAGGCAATGACCTGGCCCGGCTGGGGTATAAGCAGGGAACCATTAACCGGGGAGATAATACGATCACCTATCTGCAAGAGGGTTGGGGAGGTTTTAAATACGAGATCACCGTGCAGTGGAAAACGGGTAAGAAGGGAACCCTCGAAGGAGTCTGGAGTATCTCATCACAGTATCCGGACAAAGCCGCTTCGGTACCTTCGGCTACGCTGGTAAAAAATGCAGTTTCCAGAGGATATGATAAGGATTTTGCAAGCCATGTGACCTGGTGGAAGAATTTCTGGAGTAAGTCTGCCCTGCATGTTCCGGATGAGCGGCTGGAAAAGCAATGGTATCTTGAGCAGTATAAGTTTGGTGCAGCGGCCCGCAGGGGAGCTCCACCGATATCCCTTCAGGCCGTTTGGACCGCAGATCATGGCAGAATTCCGCCGTGGAAGGGAGATTTTCACCATGATTTGAATACCCAGCTGAGTTACTGGCCTGCTTACAGCGGGAACCATCTGGAAGAGGCCCTCGGATACCTTGATCATCTTGACGAGAATCTGGAGAATTATAAAAGGTATACCAAAATGTATTTTGGAACCGAAGGCCTGGCTGTGCCCGGGGTAACCACTCTGGACGGTACCGAAATGGGTGGCTGGATTCAGTATTCACTTTCTCCAACGGTTTCTTCCTGGCTTGCGCATCATTATTATCTTCAGTGGAGGTATAGCATGGACAGAGACTTGCTGAAAAAACGGTCCTATCCCTGGGTAAAGGAAGTATGTACTTTTCTGGAGAAAATAACAGCAATAGGAGCAGACGGGAAGCGGAAGTTGCCGATTAGTTCGAGCCCCGAAATAAACGATAACAGGCTGGAAGCATGGTTTCCGCAGAATACCAATTATGATCTTTCGCTTATGAAATTTGCTTTTGCAGCAGGAGCAGAATTGGCGATCGAACTAGGTGAAAAGGAGGAGGCAGCACATTGGAATGAGATACTCGGGCAGTTCGGAGATTACGCGGTCAGCGAAAACAATGAACTGATGTTCTCTCCATCGATGCCTTATAATCAATCACACAGGCATTTCTCTCACCTGATGGCCATTCATCCGTTGGGTCTTATCAAATGGGAAGATGGCCCAAAAGCGCAGACCCTCATTACGAATAGCCTGGCCCTGCTGGACAAAATCGGGCCGGATTGGTGGTGCGGATATTCATATTCATGGCTTGGAAATATGAAAGCGCGTGCAAAGGACGGAAAAGGGGCGGCCGAAGCGCTGACAACATTTGCGAGAGCTTTTTGTCTGCCCAACAGTTTTCATGTAAACGGAGACCAGACGAAATCAGGGCTTTCCAAATTCACTTATCGTCCATTCACCCTGGAGGGGAATTTCGCATTTGCTGCCGGATTACAGGAAATGCTCATCCAGAGTTATGCAGGTTTTATAGAAATTATGCCGGCCATTCCGGAGAACTGGCAAAATGTTTCGTTTGACCAGCTGCGCACCGAAGGGGCGTTTCTTGTCAGTGCAAAAAGAACGGGTGGCAAAATTACAGAAGTGAAAATCAAGGCCGATAAGGACGGAGTAACGACCATTAAATTGCCTTTTAAGAAATGGGAGGCGAAGGCTGCAAAAAACATCACTACGCGTGTTTCCGAACAAGGATTTTTAGAATTAAAATGTAAACAGGGAGGTACCATCACACTTTTGGGTATTTAAAGTTGCTAAAGAAGGATGATAACTATAACTTACAGGTACTGAGCTTACAGTATTTTTCATAACTGGTTGGCTTTAGTTATCATCGGGTTCTTTAAAAGCTGAAAAAACAGATTACATTTTAATGGGATGAAAAAGTCCGTTTTCATAGGTATCGGGATAGGCGTTTTAATGTTGTCGGCATGGTCGTGGCGGGGCTGGTTAGGACATAAGGTAGATTACAATACCGAAGTCAAGCCCATCCTGAACAAACATTGTATGGGTTGCCATGGTGGTGTCAAGAAAGCTGGGGATGTCAGTTTCCTTTTTGAACACGAAATGCTGGAGCCTGGGAAATCCGGTAAGATTCCGGTGGTGAGAGGAAATGCGGAAGCCAGTGAAATGATCCGTCGCATAGAAAGCAAGGATCCTGATGAAAGAATGCCAAAAAATGGCGTACCACTGACTGACGAAGAAGTATCCATACTGAAAAAGTGGATCAATGAAGGTGCAGAATGGAAGCAGCACTGGTCATACACGCGTATTGAAAAGCCAGAAGTACCTTCGGCGGGGAATATCTGGAACCTGTATGGTTTGCTGGATGCGGGCAATAGCAAATGGGCAAAAAACGAGATCGATCATTTTGTCCTAGACAGATTAAAAAAGGAAGATCTTTCGCCATCACCCGAAGCGGACCGCGCAACCCTGATCCGAAGGGTTAGCCTTGATATCACAGGCTTGCCCCCAACGCAGAAGGAAGTTACCGATTTTGAAAAGGATAAGTCGGCCAATGCTTATGAAAAGGTAGTGGATCGGCTATTACAATCACCTGCTTATGGTGAAAGGTGGACATCTATGTGGATGGATCTTGCGCGTTATGCCGATACCAAAGGTTATGAGAGTGACGGCGGGCGGACCATGTGGCGATACCGCGACTATGTTGTCAAATCATTTAACGAAGATAAACCGTTTGACAAGTTTACCATTGAACAGCTTGCCGGTGACCTGATACCCGGTGATAAAGACGGATTCCCTACACGCGAAAACATCATTGCTACGGGTTTCCACCGTAATACCATGACCAACAATGAGGGAGGTACCGATGACGAGGAGTTCCGGACTGCCGCCTTGATTGACCGCGTTAATACTACCTGGGAAGTATGGCAGGGGACCACATTTGGCTGTGTGCAGTGCCATAGCCATCCTTATGATCCTATTCGTCACGAGGATTATTATAAATACATGGCCTTTTTCAACAACACCCGGGATGAGGATGTGTGGGACGAATGGCCTAAAATGCGTTTTTACAAAGGAGAGGATTCTGCCAAGGTAGAGAGAGTAAAACAATGGATCAGCGCACATGACAGTAAGCTAACCGGCGAGTTTGCCCAGTTTATGCATGTGATGGAGCCCAAAATCAATGCGCATAATTTCGAAAAAGGAGACCAGTCTACCGTTTTGCTCATATCCTATTATGGTGTGAAAGACAAAGGAAATGCAAGGATTCCAAAAGTGGATCTTTCGGGAGCAGGGCAGTTGGTAATGAATGTGTCTACGGGTGCAGAAAATGCGGTTCTTTCTTTCCATCTGGATAAAATTGATGGGCCGTTGCTGGCCAAAGTGGCCGTTCCTAAAAGAGATACCGTGGTGGTGGCCCCTATACCTGCAGTAAATGGGAGCCATGATGTTTTCCTGAAATTATCCAGCCCCACAAAACCTGAAGATTGGGTGAGGATCACATGGCTGGCTTTCCAGAAATTGTTACCTGGTGCGGGAGAAAAAGATTATGTCAAAATTGTGGAGGATTATGCCAGCGTGCTTTCAAAGTACCCGGAAAGCATGCCGGTATTATGGGAGGGAAAAAAGGATTTTGCGCGGAAAACGCAGGTATTTGTAAGAGGAAATTGGATGGTGAAAGGAGCTGAAGTAAAAGCAGACGTGCCCAAGCTTCTGGCTCCCATACCAAAGGAGTATTCAAGGGACCGGCTTGGTCTTGCCAAGTGGATGGTGAACAGAGATAATGCTCTTACTTCCCGGGTAATTGTCAACCGGTTCTGGGAGCAGTTGTTTGGAAGAGGTATCGTAGAGACGGTAGAGGATTTTGGCTCACAAGGCAGCGAACCTACGCATCGTGAACTGCTGGACTGGCTGGCAGTTTCTTTTATGGAGGACTATCAATGGAGCGTAAAAAAACTCCTGAAGGAAATAGTGATGTCGGCTACTTACCGGCAAAGCTCAAAAACAGATCAGGAACGTATTGAGAAAGATCCTTATAATATCTGGATATCCCGCGGGCCGCGGGTTCGTTTAAGTGCGGAGCAGGTTCGGGATCAGGCACTTGCGTGCAGCGGTCTTTTGTCCAAAAAAATGTATGGCCCCAGTGTCATGCCACCTCAGCCGGATAAGATCTGGCAGTCGCCGTACAGTGGTGAGAAATGGGTTTTAAGTGAAGGAGAAGACAGGTATCGTCGTGGAGTTTATACCTACTGGAAACGTACGGCTCCTTATCCCTCCATGACCACTTTTGACGCACCGAGCAGGGAATTTTGCCAGTCCAGACGTATTCTTACCAATACTCCCTTGCAGGCGCTTGTAACTTTGAATGACCCCGTTTACCTGGAAGCAGCCCAAAATCTGGCCACAAAAATGTTGAAAAGCGGAAAAACACCAGACCAGCAGCTGAAGGAAGGGTATCGTCTGCTGACCTACCAGCCAATAGAGGAGAAAAGCCTGAAAGTACTGGTAAAAGTTTATAACGAAGCCTTACAGGCCTATAAGCGAAAACCTGGAGAAGTGGATAGCATATTGGTTTACAGAAAAGAACGGTCGCCGGAACTTGCTGCATTGACGGTTTCGGCCAACGTCCTGCTGAACCTGGATAATGTCGTGACCAAGGAGTAGGGAATGGAGAAGTAGCTATCCTAAAATAGGTAACAGTTCCAAAGCGTTATGCAGTCGATGGATGTGGATAAAAACATATTAAAATGGAAAAATTATTAAAAGAATTACAACATGCAGAACTGCAGCGTCAGACGAGGCGGCATTTTTTGCAATCCTGTGGATTTGGACTAGGGGCGCTCGGGCTGGGAACGATGTTGAATTCCTGTGGTACCTCCAATGCGGAAGCGGCAGGGGCGGCGGCGCAGGCCAAAATACCACAATTTGCACCAAAGGCTAAAAGAGTAATATACATTCACATGGCCGGAGCGCCGTCCCAGCTGGAGTTGTTCGACTACAAGCCGGAGCTTCTCAAATACCATGGTAAAGACTGTCCTGCGGAATTTTTGGAAGGTAAAAAATTTGCCTTCATACAAGGTGTACCTAAAATGCTTGGTCCGCAGGGGAAATTTAAACAATATGGGCAATCCGGGGCCTGGATGTCCGACTATGTGCCCTACCTGCAGACCGTTGCTGACGAAATTACTTTTTTCAAAGCCATGCATACGGACCAGTTCAACCACGCCCCTGCACAGCTGCTGATGCATACCGGCAGTGCGCGACTGGGGCGGCCAAGTCTGGGTGCATGGACGGTATACGGATTAGGTTCCGAGAATCATAATTTGCCGGGGTTCATTGTACTTGCCTCTGGTGGACAGCAGCCTGATGCTGGAAAAAGTGTATTTGGAAGCGGCTTTTTACCCTCTGTTTATCAGGGCGTTCAATGCCGGACTGGCGGAGATCCGGTACTTTATGTTTCGGACCCCAACGGGATGAACAGGAATATGCGCAAGCAAACGATTGAAGCCATCAATGAAATTAACAGGCAGACTTACGAGGATGTCCGTGATCCCGAAATCCTGACGCGTATAAGCCAGTATGAAATGGCCTTTCGTATGCAGATGTCGGTACCGGAGGTAATGGATGTTTCCAAAGAACCACCTTTCATACTGGATATGTATGGCGTAAAACCCGGAGACGGGACTTTCGCCATGAATTGTCTGCTGGCTCGCAAGCTGGTTGAGAATGATGTAAGGTTCGTGCAGCTTTTCGACTGGGGCTGGGATGGACACGGTACTTCTGCAAACCATAACGTGGAGGGAGGTCTACGGCAAAAATGCCGGGAATCGGATCAGGCAATTACCGCTCTTCTTCAGGATCTTAAAATGAGGGGTTTACTGGAAGAAACACTGGTGATTTGGGGAGCGGAATTTGGCCGTACGCCCATGCAGGAAAACCGTAACGGGCTGGTGATGCCCTATATGGGCCGTGATCACCACCTGGAAGCATTCACGATGTGGATGGCCGGTGGCGGCGTAAAGAAAGGATATTCACACGGTGAAACGGACGAGCTGGGGTATTATGGAGTAAAAGACAGGACACATGTACATGATCTGCAGGCAACCATTCTTCACCTGATGGGCTTCGACCATGAGAAATTTACGTATCCGTTTCAGGGAAGAAATTTCCGGTTGACAGATACGGAGGGAAAAGTAGTAAACCAGGTTTTGGCTTAAATTTAAAATATTGCAATTTTCATGCAGGGAAATCAGGTACTCGCATTCCGGATGCAGCTTAAACCGGGCTTTGAAGCAGAATATAGAAAACGGCATGATGAGATATGGCCAGAACTCGCCAGTCTGCTGAGAGACGCAGGTATTCTGGAATACTATATTTTTTTGGACGAAGTAACCCTTGCACTTTTTGCATTTCAAAAATTAGGAGAAAACCCTCAAACAGGACAGCTTTCTTCCCTCCCGATCATGAAAAAATGGTGGGACCACATGGCTGATATCATGGAAGTAAATGAAGATAATTCTCCAAAAGTAATATCTTGTCCTGAGGTATTCCGGCTATGAGTTCTTCTCTCACAATTTTATACCTGACCCTTTAAAAATAAAAAATGGATTACCCGCTTCTTCAAGCTTCCGGCTGGGCTCTTTTCATCGGAAGATTTCACCCTGTACTGGTACATTTGCCTATAGGTTTTTTGCTGATAGCTGCCCTTCTGGAAATCGGCAGACGCACCGGACGTATCGGTGTAAGCGAATCTGCAATGTCTTTTATTCTGTTTTGGTCGGCCGTTGGTGCCACGCTGGCTTGTGTGGCGGGCTATTTGCTTTCGTTGGGAGGAGGATATGAAGCCGAATTGCTGGACGACCACATGTGGCAGGGAATTGGCGTAGCTGCTTTTGCCTGGATTGCCTGGCTCGTCAAGTCGGATGCTTTCGGGGATAAAATTCCTTTTGGACCGGCGTTTTATTTACCCGCTTTTTGCCTGGCAACAATTCTGACCTTCACTGCGGGCCATGAAGGAGGTTCACTTACCCACGGAGAGGAATATCTGACCCAGTACACCCCTGAACCTTTCAGGAGTATAGCTGGAATGCCGCCGTTGCAGGAGAAAGCCATAGAGGCCAAGCCGATTACAAATGTCCAGGAGGCGGTAGTGTATAAGGATATTGTCCAGCCGATACTCGAAACCCGGTGCACGCAGTGCCACAATGCTTCCAAGAAAAAGGGTGACTTGCGGATGGATGAGCTGGCTTTATTATTAAAAGGAGGCAAAGGCGGGCCCGCTTTTGTGTCTGGCAAAAGTGCGGAAAGTGATATGATCCGCCGTTGCCTGTTACCGGAGGGAGACGACGATCACATGCCGCCAAAAGGCAAACCGCAGCTGAGTACCCAGCAGATTGCGCTGTTGTCGTGGTGGATAGACCAGGGAGCGCCTGCTGACAAAAAGGTCTCCGAGTTAACTGTTTCCGAACAAATGAAACCCGTTCTGGCAAGTCTGGGATCTGGTTTGGCTGGTTCGGTATCGCAAATGCAGGTATCAGCTATTGAAGGGCTGAAAGTTGCAAAGGCAGACCCGAAAGCAATTGAAAACCTGGAAAAAGCCGGGCTCATTGTACATCCCCTGGCAAATGATCAAAACCTTATTGAGGTGAGTGCCGTGAATGCGGCTGATTTCGGGGATGAACAACTTGGATTGCTGATACCTTTGGCAGATCAGATCGCCTGGCTGAAATTGGGCAGAACCAAAATTTCTGACAATGGCCTGAAAGAGCTATCTAAACTGAAAAACCTGAACAAACTTCATTTGGAACATACCGCTGTCACGGACGCGGGCCTCGTACATCTGAAGGATCTGTCAAAGCTGGAATATATCAACCTGGTGGATACGAAAGTGACCGACTCAGGCCTTAAAAGTGTGATGCAGGTCAAAAATCTGAAATCGGTATATGTATGGCGTTCTGCGGTGACAGATAGCGGGGTGGTACAAATTGCAAGATCATACCCCAAAATCCAGATCGTAAATGGGTTTAACGAAGCCACTGTTGCGCAGTTTGTAAAGACGGGAGATACCACCAGGGCAGAAACGAAAGTAAAATAACCATTAAACAACAGATCGGGATTTTATACCCGTAATACATAAATGGATCGTAGAAATTTCATGAGTTCGGCCATAGGCGGTACAGGACTACTTGCCGGATTAGATAGTATAATGTCACAGACAGGTGCGCCGGCTCAATTTGCCGATAAGTTTGCGCTCAAGATACTGGGGACCAACTGGGGGTTTTCGGGTACTACGGATCAGTTTTGCGCCGCAGTAAAAAAAGAGGGTTACGACGGGATTGAAATATGGTGGCAGGGTAATAAGGAAAAGAGGGAAGAACTCTTCGCGGCACTGAAAAAGTATGACCTGGAAGTAGGATTTTTATGCGGAGCGGGTGATACTGAATATAATGCACACCTGGCATCTTTTAAGAATTCGATCAACGCCGCTACTTCTCAGTTTGATCGCAAACCATTGTATATCAATTGTCATAGTGGAAGGGATTTTTTTACCTATGATCAAAACAGGGCCATCATTGATCATACCACCGAAGCAACTGCCAAAACCGGCATTCCTATTTATCATGAAACGCACAGGGGCCGCATGCTTTTTGCGGCGCACATAACGCGAAATTTCATTGAAAAAAATCCGGCACTGCGCCTTACCCTGGATATCTCGCACTGGTGTAATGTTCATGAAAGCCTATTGGAGAACCAGCAGGAAACGGTCAAACTCGCTCTTTCCCGCGTGGGACATATTCACTCCCGCATTGGGCATGCAGAAGGCCCGCAGGTTAGTGACCCGCGTGCTCCGGAATGGGAAGCGGAGGTGAAAGCACATTTCACCTGGTGGGATACTGTGGTAGAACAAAAGGTGAAAAATGGAGAAACGCTGACATTCTTAACGGAATTCGGTCCGCCCAATTATTTACCTACACTGCCTTATACCGCGCAACCAGTAGCTGACCAGTGGGCTATTAATGTGCACATGATGAAATTACTGAGGAAGCGCTATCTAAAATAGGCGATGTTCAGATAAGAACTCATAACTTTTTTTCCACCAGTTTCACAATCCGTTTTAATCCTTCGGTATCGGTTTCGTCAAAGTCATCCAGCTGGTCGCTATCCACATCCAGGACCATCGCTACGGTACCATTACGGTGCAGAACCGGTAAAACAATCTCAGATCTGGAAGCCGAGCTGCATGCTATGTGACCGGGAAATTTGTCAACGTCGGGAACGACAATGGTTTCTTTCCTGGTATAGGAGGCACCACATACGCCCTTATTAAAAGGGATGCGGGTGCAGGCCAGAGGGCCCTGAAATGGACCCAGAACAAGCTGGCCTTCTTTAACCACATAAAATCCTACCCAAAAAAAGCCAAAAGCCTCTTTAAGAACCGCTGTAATATTTGCCAGATTGGCCGTCAGATCACTCTCCGAACCAATAACTGACTCGATCTGGGGGAGAAGAGTGGCATATATTTCGCTCCGGTCCGTTGTTTTTGGAATGATAAGTTCTTCCGCCATAATTTTAAATATTTAATACTATCCCCAACAGGAACAAAGGCTGAAAAGTTACTTTGAAATATAGAATTCTTATTTTTCCTCTTCCCGGTCGCTCCAGGAAGGAATGTAGCAAGACATAGCAGAATTGGGTTGAAAATATGTTTATTTAGTACTCTGGTATTTTACAGGAAATTACAAGGTTAAAATGATGCAACGCCACATATTATTAATGGACGGCCCGGATCACAAAGGGCTGATCTACCAGGTAACACGCATACTTTTTGAACACAATCAGAATATTATCCGGAATGATGAATATGTAAGCCCTTCGGGATATTTTTTCATGCGGACGGAGTTTGATGGCGAGGCCGATGTTTCTGAATTGCTTTATGCGCTGCAAAAGGAGCTACCGATCGGACTTAACCTGAGGATTAATCCCAGGAAGAAAAAGGATGTAGTACTTTTTGTTACCAAAGAACATCATTGTCTGGGTGAGTTGCTGATCCGTTATGCGTTTGACGAGCTGGATGCTACCATACTGGCGGTGATAAGCAATTACAATACACTCCAGCCGCTGGTGGGAAAATTTGGCATTCCGTTCCACTTTATTTCGCACGAAAATAAAAGCCGGGAGGAACATGAAGAAGCTATTTTAAGAACGCTGGATGTATATCGTCCTGAATTCCTGGTACTGGCAAAATATATGCGCATTATCACTCCGGAGTTTGTGAGTCATTTCCCCAATCGGATCATTAACATTCATCACTCGTTTTTGCCTGCATTCATAGGTGCTAATCCTTACAGGCAGGCTTACGAAAGAGGGGTTAAAATCATTGGAGCTACGGCGCATTTCGTCAATAACGATCTGGATGAAGGGCCGATCATTGCACAGGATGTGAAGGCGGTAAATCACAGTCAGACGGCATCAGATATGGCCACTTTGGGAAGAGATACCGAGAAAGCAGTACTGTCGAAAGCGTTAAAACTGGTTTTCAATGACCGCGTTTTTATTCACCATAACAGAACAATTATTTTGTAGTAAAACAAGAAAAAGCCCTTAGTCAGAATCACCGAGGGCTTTTTATAATCTGATGGATGTTATTGAATATGTAATGTTACAAAAAATTCTTTAAAACATCAAATTCATTTTCAGATGGTTAACCAATTCTAATGGGATTCTAATCAGACCGTCGCGAAAGCACGGGTGAGCTCCACCAAATCAGCATCGTTCACTTCTTTTTTCAGGTCGGCAACTTCCAAAAACCGGGTGTACAATTCATCTACGGCCGGTTTATCGTAAGAAAAGCCCAAAAGCTCCAGCCTGTGTTTAAGGGCATGGCGTCCGCTTCTGGCCGTAAGTACGATGTCCGACTTATCGACACCTACATCATGCGGGTTCATGATCTCGTAATTGAGATTATTTTTCAGGAAACCATCCTGATGTATACCCGATGAATGTGCAAAAGCATTACGGCCGACAATGGCCTTGTTGGCTTGTACCTGCATCCGCATCATTTTGGACACCAGCTGGCTGGTTGGATAAATATACTGCGTGTTCACACCGGTTTCCAGGCCAAGTTCCTTGTGCACGTTTAGCGCCATCACAACCTCTTCCAAAGAGGTGTTTCCGGCTCTTTCGCCTATTCCGTTAATGGTTACCTCCACTTGCCGGGCTCCCTGCGTAATCCCCGCGATGGAGTTTGCCGTAGCCAGCCCCAGGTCATTATGGCAATGTATGGAGATCGTAGCTTTGTGAACATTTTTCACATTTTCGAAGATGTACCGGATTTTTCCGCCGTATTCGTCGGGGAGGCAGTAGCCTGTGGTGTCCGGGATATTTACAACCGTGGCACCGGCGCCAATGACTGCCTCTACCAATTGAGCAAGAAAAACCAGGTCTGCACGACCTGCATCTTCGCAGTAAAACTCCACGTCTTCTACTTTGGTGCGGGCGTATTTGGTTGCAGAAACAGCACGCTCGATAATTTTTTCGCGGGTGGTATTGAATTTATGCTGAATATGAATATCCGACGAGCCGATTCCGGTATGAATGCGTCCTCTTTGCGCATATTGCAGGGCTTCGGCAGCCGCATCAATATCTCCCACAACAGCACGGGAAAGGGCACATATTATAGGTTCACGAACGGCTTTGGATATTTCAACAACGGACCGGAAATCGCCGGGGCTAGAAACCGGGAAACCTGCTTCTATCACATCTACCCCCAACTTTTCGAGTTGCCTGGCAACAATAATCTTTTCCTCAGTGGTTAATTGGCTGCCTGGAACTTGCTCGCCATCTCGTAAAGTGGTATCGAAGATCTGAACTCTTTGACTCATCGGTGGGTATGGTGAAATTGTAATTGGGTCACTAATTTACAAATATTCAAGAAATATAAAACCCTTTCTTTGTCAGGAGAAAGGGTTTTTTTGATCGTTTCAAAACTTTACCTTTCCCGTTTCAGGACAACTTCGTGAGCAGGAGAATAAAGGTATGATTGTGGTATTTCATGTCAAAACTTATTTGCGAAATTTCGCTGATTGCGATTTTCTTCTGCAAAGAAAATATAAGTTTTGCTTGAAACAAATATTATTTGGTAAAACTTGCTAAAAATCAGATTCTTTTCAGCAATTCCTCACCCGCGGCTTCCGTATTCAGGATTTTTTCTGAAGGTGTGGAAGCATCTGCAATGTCCCGCGTTCTGAAACCATCTTTAAGCAGTTTGTCCACTGCGGCAATGACGGTATCGGCTTCTTCTTTTAATCCAAAAGATATATCGAGCAGCAGGGCCACTGAAAGTACCGATGCAAGCGGATTAGCAACACCCTTTCCGGTAATGTCGTGAGCAGAGCCGTGGATCGGTTCATAAACTCCTGTGCTGTCTCCCACCGAGGCAGATGCGAGCATACCCATGGATCCTGCTATCTGGCTGGCTTCGTCGGTAAGGATATCTCCAAAAAGGTTAGCAGTTACCACTACATCAAAACGTTTGGGATCTTTGATCAGCATCATCGCAGCCGAATCAACAAACTGGTGTTCCACTTCGATATCCGGATATTCAGGGGCAATAGCCTGTACCACTTCTCTCCATAAACGGCTTGTTTCCAAAACATTGGCTTTGTCTACAGAGCATAATTTTTTACGGCGGGTTCCCGCGGCTTCAAAGGCTTTACGCGCAATGCGTTCCACTTCGTAGCGGCTGTATTCTGCAATATCGTAGGCGGTATCTCCCTCATTTTTCCGGCCTTTTTCTCCGAAGTAAATATCTCCGGTAAGTTCGCGGAAGAAAAGGATATCCGAGCCCTTCAGTATCTCAGGCTTGATAGAGGAAGCACCCAGAAGCTCATCAAATAATTTAATAGGTCTTAAGTTGGCATACAGGCCCAGTTCTTTACGCATTTTCAGCAATCCTTGTTCAGGACGTACCTGTGCGGAAGGGTCATTGTCGTATTTCGGATGACCCACAGCACCAAAAAGGACTGCATCCGATGCCTTCATTTTTTCCAGCGTTTCCTCAGGAAGGGGATTTCCGGTCGCTTCAATAGCCACGTGCCCTATGAGCGCCTCGTCATAAGTGAATTCGTGTCCGAATTTTTCTGCAATTTTTTCCAGGACTTTTTTTCCGACAGCCGTTACTTCCTGTCCGATCCCGTCACCCGGTACTACTAAAATGTGTTTTTTCATTATTGAATCTATTAATTTAAAGCGTTCGTTCAGACAGGAATCCAAGCAATCCGGGAGTACTTAACAGATATCCGGATTCCTATTTATTCTATTCAACCTATCAAATTTAACATCTTCTGAGTTGCTTTGATGGCAGACACAGCCTGGTCGGAATCAAGCCCGCGGGTTTTAATTTCCTTGCTGTTGATATTCCAGGTAATAATTGTTTCGCAAAGCGCATCGGTATTTCCACCCGGCGGAATACGTACGGCGTAATCAGTCAGCATCGGAAGAATAATGCCTTTTTTTACATATATCTTTTTGAGCGCATTCATGAAGGCGTCGTACTGGCCATCTCCCTGAGCGCTTTCTTCAAAAACCTCTTCCCCAAACCGGATCTGTAAAGTCGCCGACGGTTTCAGGTTTTTGGAATGCGTCAGTACATAGTTGACCATCTCAACTTTTTCTTCAATGGCGCTGCTATCCAGTACATCAGAAATAATATATGGCAAATCTTCCGGGGTTACCATCTCTTTGCGGTCACCGAGCTCAATGATCCGCTGGGTAACTTTCTTCAGATCGGTATCCGAAAGCGTAATGCCCAGATCTTTGAGGTTGTTTTCAATATTGGCCTTGCCGGAAGTCTTCCCAAGCGCATACAATCTCTGGCGTCCGAAGCGCTGAGGCATTAACTTGCTGAAATAGAGATTGTTTTTTTTATCTCCATCGGCATGGATTCCTGCGGTTTGGGTAAAAACACTTTCCCCGGTGATCGGCTTATTGGAGGGGATCCTGATACCCGAGAAGGTTTCAATCAGCTTGCTGATCGAATACAGGGATTTTTCAACAACGGAAGTTTCAATTTCCGGCATGAAGTCTTTAATCACCGCAATGGTACTGGCAAGCGGGGCGTTCCCGGCTCTCTCTCCCATACCATTTACGGTAAGGTGCAGGCCATGCGCACCGGCGCGGATGGCCTCCATTACATTAGCAATGCTCAGGTCGTAGTCGTTGTGGGCATGAAACTCAAAATGCTGCCCGGGATAACGGTCTACGATTAACTTGGTAAAAGTATAAGACTCCGCCGGGGTCAGGATTCCCAGGGTATCCGGCAGGAGGATACGCCTGACGGGCAGAGTGGTCAGGAAGTCCAGTGAGGCAAACACATAATCCGGAGAAGAACGCATGCCGTTGCTCCAGTCTTCAAGGTAAACGTTACAGTCAATGTCATGAGACTGTGCGAGCTCAATTACGTTTTTGATATCGGCAAAATGCTCTTCAGGCGTTTTTTTGAGCTGGTGCGTGAGGTGATTCATAGAACCCTTCGTGAGCAGGTTCATCACTCTGGCACCAGACTGGAGCATCCAGTTGATAGACTGATCTCCGTCAACAAAGGTGAGTACCTCAATTTTATCCAGAAAACCGTTGGTCCTGGCCCAGTCGGTTATTTTCTTAACCGCCTGAAACTCACCTTCGGATACCCGTGCGGAGGCAACCTCGATACGGTCGACCTTTACTTCCTGTAACAGAAGCTGAGCGATTGTTAATTTTTCGGAAGAGGAAAACGACACTCCGCTGGTTTGCTCACCATCGCGCAGTGTCGTGTCCATTATTTCAATATAGCGGCTGTTCATAGATAGGGCAGTCGGCCTTGGCTGTGGGCCATCGGCCCGGCAGGAGGCCGGTAACCAAAAGCAGTGGCCAGGCGCCTGTTAGTAAATTCTTTCGGCTTCGAATTTTTTGATATCCTCCTTCATCGCCTGAAGATAGTCGATATCATCAAAGCCATTTGTAAGGTTATGTTTTTTATAACCGTTGATATCAAACGATTCTTTTTCACCTGTTGCAAGAATGGTGATCGTTTGCTCCGGAAGATTAACTTCCAGTTCTGTCTTTGGGTCGGCTTCTATTGCCAGGAAAATCTTATCCAGGAACTCAGGGCTGACCTGTACGGGCAAGATACCAATGTTGAGGGAGTTACCTTTGAAGATATCCGCAAAAAAGCTGGACACCACACAGCGGAAGCCATAGTCGTAAATGGCCCATGCAGCATGCTCACGGCTGGATCCGCTTCCAAAATTATGCCCCCCTACCAGGATTTTTCCTGAATAAATGGGATTGTTAAGGACGAAATCTTCTTTGGGCGTATCGTCGCCGTTGTAACGCCAGTCTCTGAAAAGATTGTCCCCGAATCCTTCGCGTTTGGTCGCTTTCAAAAAGCGCGCTGGGATAATCTGATCTGTATCCACATTCTCAATCGGAAGGGGAACAGCAGTGCTTTTTAATATGGTGAATTTGTCGTAAGCCATTTCTAGGTAGCTGTCGGCTTTTAGCTATTAGCTCTTGGCGTAATAGTAATTGCTTTCAGGGTTAATTGTAAAAATAATATTAGAAAAGAGTGCGTTACAAAAGATCTCTGGGATCCGTCACTACGCCGGTTACCGCAGCCGCAGCCGCCACAAGCGGGCTGGCCAGAAGCGTTCTTGCACCAGGGCCCTGTCTTCCTTCAAAGTTCCGGTTGGAAGTACTTACGGCATATTTGCCAGCGGGTATCTTATCATCGTTCATTGCCAGACAAGCTGAACAACCCGGCTGGCGGAGTTCGAAACCGGCTTCTGTCAGGATATCGAGTATCCCTTCTTCTCTGATCTGCGCTTCAACGATATGTGAGCCAGGAACCACCCATGCTGTAACATTAGGCGCCTTTTTACGGCCTTTGATGATGGAGGCAAAAGCTCGAAAATCTTCAATGCGGCCATTGGTGCAGCTTCCTATGAAAACGTAGTCGATTTTCTTTCCGAGCATTGATTCATTTTCATGAAAACCCATATAGTTCAGCGACTTGTCGTAAGTAGCCTTGCCGCCTTCCACTTCTTCCGCAGTGGGGATGTTCAGAGAAATTCCCTGGCCCATTCCCGGATTGGTACCGTAAGTGATCATCGGTTCAATATCGGTGGCGTCAAAGGTATATTCTTTGTCAAAAACAGCACCTTCGTCCGTTTTTAAGGTTTTCCAATAAGCCAGAGCCTTATCCCATTTTTCTCCTTTTGGAGCTTGCTCGCGGCCATAGATGTAATCAAAAGTAGTTTGGTCCGGCGCGATCATTCCACCGCGGGCTCCCATTTCGATACTCATGTTACAGACCGTCATACGACCTTCCATGGTCATATTTTCAAAAACATCTCCTGCATATTCTACGAAATAACCCGTAGCACCTGCCGTTGTCAGTTTTGAAATGATATACAACGTTACGTCTTTTGGTGTAACTGCTTTGCCTAACGTACCATTTACGTTCACACGCATTTTCTTTGGTTTTGGCTGCATGATACATTGAGAGGACAAAACCATCTCAACCTCGGAAGTTCCGATACCAAATGCAATAGCACCAAATGCACCATGTGTGGATGTATGCGAGTCACCACAAACGATGGTCATACCGGGTAATGTAATTCCGTTTTCGGGACCTACAACGTGCACGATACCGTTCCGGGCATTGCCTAAACCCCAGTGAGAAATGCCATATTTAGCAGAGTTTTCCTCCAGTGCTTTGAGCTGGTTAGCCGAAAGCGGATCCTGTACCGGAAGATGCTGGTTAATAGTGGGAGTGTTGTGGTCGGCGGTGGCAAAGGTACGCTCAGGATAGATAACACCTATATTTCTGGTTTCAAGACCAAGAAAGGCAACCGGGCTGGTTACTTCATGTATGAAATGACGGTCGATGAAAAAGACATCCGGGCCATCTTCAATTTTGCGTACAACGTGTGCATCCCACACTTTGTCGAACAGGGTACTCGCTTGATTACTCATAATTAACAAGATAAATTTTCGCCATTTTTCATTTCCGGTCATCAGGAACAAGCCCCAAACGCGGTACTACCTCTGAGGCGGGAAATGAGGATACAAATTACCATATAATAAAGGGAAGTTGTATAACGTAAAACGTTCAAAAAATAGCGATTTTGGTTTTGAGGGTGGGTTTGGGCGGGAATTGGCATTTGCTGGCATTCTTTGTGAAATTTATTGCCGCTCTTATCCCTGCCTTTTCGGTGTTACTCCAAATCTCTCCTTATAACTTTTAATAAAATGTGAAACACTTTCATAACCAATTTCGGTACTGATTTCAGATACATTCCTGGTGCTGTTCCGGAGCAAAAAATCGGCATAATCCAGCCTTTTGTTTTTGAGCCAGTAGGCAGGTGAAGTCTTGAATTCATCCTGGAAATCACGTTTGAAAACAGATAGGCTCCTGCCCGAAAGCCGGGCCAATTCGTTTAATGTCAATGGTTTAAGATAGTAGCTGTTCATGAGAAAGGGAAGGTCTACCTTTTCTCCTTTATAAAGGCTGTATAAGATAGCCCTGAGTTGTTTGGATCCGTCCAATTCCAGCAGGTGCAAAAGCAGTTCCTGAAACTTGAGCCTTAAAAAGTGATTTTTCAGTTCTGCCCGTGAACGGAAATAGGGAAAAACGGACTGGATGAACTTTTCAAAATTCTCGTCTGATTTTAACAGCAGTATCGGATACTGCGCCTGGATACCATTTTCTTCGCTGTTGAATAGTTCGGGATGCAGACTTACGAACTCTTTCAGAAGCTTTTCGTCAAAAAAGAAAACCAGGCTTTTATAGGATTCATTGATTGATTCGGACATTAAATAAAAACCTCGCTGAATGAAGAGAATATCGCCCTTTTCCACATGGACCTCCTGTGTGGGGCTTGTAAATTTTTTCTCTCCTTCCAGCACTACGATGACGGCGTGTTCTTCAAAAAAAACGTCGTATTTGGAAGGGTATACCTCGTTACGATAAGCAACAAAAGTCATATCCTGAATCTTGAGAGATTCAAATTCCTGAGAGCTGATATCTGATGGAACGCGTAGCATTACTCCTATACTAAAAACTGAAACAGATCGGGCTGATCGTTCAGGTATTCATACGTGATCCGGCCTTCATCCATGCGCTGGATGAGGGGTTCGAAATCTTCGCGGTTTTTCAGCTCAATACCTACCAGTGCGGGGCCTTGCTCACGGCTGGTTTTTTTTACATATTCGAATCTTGCGATATCGTCATTGGGACCCAGTACGTTCAAAAATTCTCTGAAAGCACCAGACCGTTGTGGAAAACGAATGATGAAGTAGTGTTTCAAGCCTTCATAAAGCAGCGAACGCTCTTTGATTTCTTCGGTGCGGGTGATGTCGTTGTTCCCTCCGCTGATGAGCAGTACCACATTTTTGCCTTTTATCTCTTCTCTGATCTCGTCCAGTGCTGCAACGGTGAGGGCACCCGCTGGCTCAGCCACGATGGCTTCTTCATTGTAGAGCTGAAGAATGGATGAACAAACCTTCCCTTCCGGAATGAGTAAAATTTTGTCCAGACTTTTGCTGCAGATTTCGTAGGTAATATCCCCGGCCCGCCTGACGGCCGCTCCATCCACAAATTTGTCGATGTGATCAAGCGTTACTACATGCCCCTGCCGGATGGCCTCATGCATGGTCGGGGAACCCTGAGGCTCAACTCCTATGAGTTTCGTTTTGGGAGAAAGCTGCTGGAAAACGGTAGATATACCCGAAGCCAACCCGCCGCCGCCAATGGCCATTAACAAATAATCGATCTTGAAATGGGCATCTTTGAAAATCTCTAGGCCCACGGTTCCCTGGCCTTCAATAACCTGCAGATCGTCAAACGGGTGAACAAAAATGGCGTTTGTGATATCCCGGTATTGTATTGAGGCGTGATAGGCATCGTCGTAGGTATCTCCAACCAAGTGAATTTCAATCCATTCTTTACCGAATAAGCGGACCTGTTTAACCTTCTGGGCCGGTGTGGTGGTTGGCATAAAGATAGCACCTTTCACCTCCATTTTGCGGCAGGCATAGGCAACACCCTGTGCATGATTGCCTGCACTGGCGCAAACCACACCGCCAGCTAGCTCGGCAGCACTCAGGCTTGCCATTTTATTATAAGCTCCTCTGATTTTGTACGACCGGACGGTTTGCAGATCTTCCCTTTTCAGATAAATATTGGCCTCATACTGTTCCGACAAATGCAGGTTGTGCATCAGAGGGGTATGGTTAATCACGCCGCGGAGCCTTTCAGCTGCCAGGAATATGTTGTCTAATGAGAGCTGCGAATCCAAGAGGTAACTTATTTATGATCATGCTGCAATCTGAATTTTTGCATTGATCGCGTTTGAAAGTAATTCGGCTAATTGTTGAGACAATTCTGTTTTCAAAGCCTGATACTGATTGATAATAATTTCTTCTGTTCCGGCATTGACATGTGCCCGGATCATTTCTTCTGTCCGTCGAATTTTCTCAAGTGTATGGAAAATTTCAATTTCAAGCTCATCGTGTATTTCCATGATATCAGAAGTTTAATTCCAGAAATCCTTTCTTTTTGTTTTTTCTATTACTTGAAAAGAAATGAAGCCAATACAACTGGTCGAACCAGGTAAGCTGATGGCTGGTATGTTCTTCTGGAAACTTTTTTATGTAATACAAATCTACAAATTCCGTCTTGCGTTTTAGCTTAGAAAGCTGATTCTCTTTTAACCTGAAAATTTCGAAAGGAATAAATGCTACTACGTCAATATCTCTGGGATCAATTTTTTTTGTGGCGAAACTTCCATCTATCCAAAGAGTAACTGGGCTACCGACGATATCTCTTAATTCGTTTAAGACAGAATAAAAGTGAACCAGCAAAGATTTTCTGTGGTCGTTATTGCAAAAGACCTCTTCAAATTCACTTAAAGAGATAGGGATAGTGGTGTATGGGAATATATTCCCTTGACTGTCAAATTGCATAGTTAAAAAATTACCCCTGGATATCATTCCAGGGGTAAGCTCATTAAAGGATTCAATTCTGATAATCCAAATTAATTACGTTCCGGACGTAAGCTACGTACGGTAGCGCCTGCGCGCCACATTTCCGACTCACGAAGTTCAGCAAGCTCTTCTTCCAGTTTCACACGGTAGTCGGGCTGTGAATTGCGGGTGATGGAAATGGATGCTTGCTCGCCACTTTTTACAGAGTTGTAAAGTTGTTCGAAAACAGGCTTGGTGGCATCACGGAAAGGTTTCCACCAGTCAAGTGCACCGCGTTGTGCCGTTGTTGAACAGTTGGCATACATCCAGTCCATTCCGTTTTCGGCAACAAGCGGCATCAATGATTGTGTCAGCTCTTCTACTGTTTCATTGAATGCTTCTGAAGGAGAGTGTCCGTTTGAACGCAGTACTTCATACTGAGCAGCGAATATTCCCTGAATAGCACCCATTAAAGTTCCGCGCTCACCGGTAAGGTCAGACGTTACTTCACGGTAGAAATCAGTTTCAAACAAATATCCTGATCCAACACCGATACCCATTGCAATACATTTCTCACGTGCTTTTCCGGTTGCATCCTGGAAAACAGCGAAAGAAGAATTTAACCCTTTTCCTTCAACGAACATACGGCGAAGTGAAGTACCTGATCCTTTAGGAGCTACCAGATATACATCCACATCAGCAGGAGGAACGATTCCGGTCTGATCTTTATATGTTACACCGAAACCATGGGAGAAATACAGGGATTTTCCGGCCGTAAGATTTGCTTTAACCGTAGGCCACAGCTCAATTTGAGCGGCGTCAGAAAGCAGGTAACAGATGATCGTTCCTTTTGCAAGTGCTTCTTCAATTTCGAAAAGCGTTTCGCCAGGTACCCATCCGTCTGCGATTGCCTTATCCCAGGATTTACCACCTTTACGTTGCCCAACAATTACATTAAATCCATTGTCGCGCATATTCAAACTTTGGCCAGGGCCTTGTACGCCGTATCCGATTACAGCAATAGTCTCAGTAGAAAGTACTTCACGCGCTTTTTCAAGTGGAAACTCTTCACGGGTTACTACTTCTTCTTCGAGCCCGCCGAAATTTAATTTTGCCATTGATTATTGATTGGATGATTGATTACTGATAAATAAAAAGCAATACTACTAAAAATTGAATTACTGATAATACTCCCATTCTGCTTCCGGCAGATAATCTACCAGAGTCTGAGGCGATTTGCTCACCGCAACCCGTCCCGAACGAACAAATTCCAGTATGCCATGTGGCTTGATATAGTCAAAGAATTCAAAGATTTCTTCTTCCGTACCCGTCTTCTGGATGATCACATAGGTGAGATGCCAGTAAACTACCCAGGCTTTATGTACCTTGTTAATGGTTTCAATGTCAAGCGGTTTCGCACCAATTGGGGTTGAAATCTTAAACATGGCAATTTCATTGAAAGCAATGTCATCATTCAGATATCCGAATACTGCCAATACTTCTATCACCTTGCGAATCTGGCGCACCAGCTTTTCAACTGCCTCCCGGGAATCATGACGAATGACGATCGTGAAGCGGGATATACCCTTACGTTCCGTTTCCGAAACCGTCAGACTTTCAATATTGATGCGCCGGCGGGTCAGGATCGTAGTTATTTTGTTGAGTATCCCAATCGTATTTTCCGTGAAGACACAAATGGTGTATGTGGTCATGGTTATAATTTTTTAGTTTAATCTGTAAAATGGTACAATCAGCAGGAGAAACTCATTTTACATTATTCCAGTCTGATATCTGCCACACAAGCGCCTGTTGGCACCATCGGGAATACGTTTTCTTCTTTTTCAACCAGCACTTCCAGCAGATAAGGTTTGTCAGAAGCGAGCATTTTGTCCAGCGAGTCGTTCAGATTTTCCCGGGCCGCGCAGGTATGGCCTTGAATGCCGAAACCCTTGGCAATGGTTATAAAATCAGGGTTCTGGAGTTCCACAAACGAATAGCGTTTTTGATGAAACAGCTGTTGCCACTGGCGTACCATACCCAGGAAGTTGTTATTGAGGATAATGATTTTAACAGGCAGACCGCTTTGCGCAATGGTACCTAATTCCTGAATCGTCATTTGAAAACAGCCGTCACCAATAATTGCTACTACTTCCCGGTCAGGCGCGCCAACCTTGGCGCCAAAGGATGCGGGAAGTGCAAACCCCATGGTACCCAGGCCGCCCGAAGTAATGAAGGAGTTGGATTTTTTGAACTGATAGTAACGTGCCGTCATCATCTGGTGCTGGCCTACATCTGCTACCACGACCGCTTCTCCCTTTGTTTTATCGGAAAGCGTGCGGATCACCTCCGCCATTTTTATTTTTTCCGTAGTGGGGGCCAGTTCCGGCTGGGTGATTTTCTGATCTTCTATTTCGTCGTATTTTTTAAATTCGTTCCTCCATGTTTCATGATTATTTTCATTTACAAGAGGCAACAACATCTCCAGAACCTTTTTTGCATCACCTACTACCGGAGCTTCTGCCTTGACGATCTTGTCAATTTCGGCGGGGTCAATCTCAATATGTACTACCTTGGCCTGTTTTGCATATCTGCTCAGGTCGCCGGTTACGCGGTCATCAAACCGCATACCCACTGCAATGATCACATCGCATTGGTTCGTCAGTACGTTGGTGCCATAATTGCCGTGCATCCCCAGCCATCCTACGTAATTGGGGTGGTCAACGGATACGGAAGAAAGGCCCAGCAAGGTAGATGCCGCAGGGATATCCGTTTTTTCAATAAATTTCAATAGCTCCTGCTCGGCACCCGCAATCTGCACGCCGTGCCCAAAAAACAGAAATGGGCGTTTGGCTTCATTGATCAGCTTGGCCGCTGCCGCAACCTGCTCTTCCTTGGGAGACAGGCGTGGATGGTAGCTGATCAGTTTTTCACATTTTTTATACGAAAAGGATTTCGTCATCAATTTTTGCTGCGCATCCTTTGTGATATCGATCAAGACAGGGCCGGGGCGGCCAGACTTCGCGATGTAAAAGGCTTTGGCAATGATCTCCGGAATCTCGTCCGCATTGGTGATCTGGTAATTCCATTTGGTAATGGGGATAGTAACTCCCATCACATCCGTTTCCTGGAAGGCATCGGTACCCAGTAAATGAGAGGCTACCTGCCCTATGATACAAACCATCGGTGTTGAGTCAATTATAGCATCCGCGATACCTGTAACAAGGTTGGTAGCACCGGGGCCGGAAGTAACCAGACAAACACCAACATCCCCTGTTATCCTCGCAAAACCCTCTGCCGCGTGTGCTGCGCCCTGCTCGTGACGGACCAGTATATGATTGACTTTGTCTTGATAGTCATATATGGCATCATAAACGGGCATAATTGCTCCTCCCGGATAACCAAAGATCGTTTCCACACCTTCTTCAATCAATGACTGGATCACGGCATGTGAGCCATTGATTAATTGAGGTTCCGCTGCAACGGCTGCTTGTTGCTCCAATTCGGCGGTTGCTGTTTGTTTTTCGTTAAATTCCATGACTCTTTTTTTATTTATTAGTCGGATGAATTCTCAAGATTTTCAATATCATTAATATCTCTGGGTCTTCCGGCGGCTTTTTTTGCTGCAATCAGGTCGTTATAATTTATTAGTCTAATCCCATTAGAACTTGTGTTTTCCCATTGAAAAAGCACTTCTATCCATTTTTGGGGGATTGTTTAAATCAAATTGGAATGCAACACTATTTAGATAATTAGCCGCTTTCAACCTCTCGTAGGATGATCTAGGCTGATTTTTTGAATAATACTTTTCAGTTTCTTCATGCGTCCCTGCATGGAAAGCTGTTCTGTCCAATTTGAATTCCCCTTTCTCCATATTCTTCTTATATTACGGCTCGTCAGTCACACAACCTTCACTGGCTGACTTTACGGTGCGGATATATCTGCCGAGCATGCCTTTTGTAAAACGCGGTGCTGGTTGTACCCATGCTGCCTTGCGTGCTGCCATTTCTTCGTCGGAGATATGTAAAATGAGCTGACGGGTATTGGCGTCAATCGTTATTCTGTCCCCATCTTTAACAAGGGCAATGGGCCCGCCGTCGAAAGCTTCTGGGGTGATGTGGCCTACTACAAAGCCATGCGTTCCGCCAGAGAAACGACCGTCGGTAATCAAAGCGATTTTGTCGCCCAATCCTGCGCCCATGACCGCAGAAGTTGGTTTTAACATTTCTGACATACCCGGACCGCCTTTTGGTCCCGAATTACGGATCACAACTACATGGCCGGCTTTAATTTCGCCTTTAGCGAGCATCGTGATAATTTCCGTTTCGTGCTCACAGATTTTTGCTTCGCCGTCGAACGTCAGGCCTTCTTTCCCTGTGATTTTGGCAACCGAACCGGTTGGAGCTAAATTCCCATACAATACCTGAATATGCCCGGATGATTTAATAGGGTTTTCCAGAGGGAAGATAATTTTTTGTGTTTCAAAGTTAAGGTCCGCAGCTTCTGCCAGATCTTCTGCCAGCGTTCTTCCGGTTACGGTGGGGCAATCTCCGTGGATCAATCCTTTTGAATACAAATATTTCATTACCGCCGGAACGCCACCAATTTCCAGGATGTCTTCCATGAAGTATTTGCCGCTTGGTTTGAGGTCCGCAATAAAAGGAACTTTGTTAGAAATTTCCTGAATATCATCCAGTGTCAAAGGAACGTTTGCCGAACGGGCTATGGCCAGGAAGTGTAACGCAGCGTTGGTGGAACCTCCCAAGGCCATCACCAGGGTCAAGGCGTTTTCCAGCGATTTTTTGGTAATAATATCTTTTGGTGTGATGTTCAGTTCCAGCAATTTTTTCATTGCCGCACCTATCTTTTTACACTCCTCTTGTTTCCCTTCGTGCGTGGCAGGATAGGAACTGCTGAAAGGCAGGCTCAGCCCCATTGCTTCTATGGATGCAGCCATGGTATTGGCTGTATACATTCCGCCGCAGGCGCCCTGGCCAGGGATGGAGTTCTGAATAACACCCTTATAATCTTCGTCAGAAATATTATTCGCGAATTTTTTACCCAGTGCTTCAAAAGCGGAAACAATATCCAGCTTTTGTCCCTTATAATGTCCGGAACGGATGGTTCCGCCATAAACCATGATAGCCGGACGATCCAGGCGCGCCATGGCCATTACTGCTCCGGGCATATTTTTGTCACAACCCACAACGGCAATCACGCCGTCATACCATTGCGCCGAAACCACGGTTTCAATCGAATCGGCGATAATATCCCGGCTTGGAAGTGAATAACGCATCCCATCGTTACCGTTGGTCATGCCGTCCGACACGCCTATCGTATTGAAAATCAGGCCTACCATGTCATTTGCGGTCACGCCCTGTTTTACATAAACCGATAATCCGTTCAGGTGCATGTTACAGGGGTTTCCCTCGTATCCTGTGCTTGCAATCCCGATTTGCGGCTTAGCCATGTCTTCTTCTTTCAGACCGATGCCATACAACATAGCCTGTGCCGCAGGATTGGTAATTTCCTGGGTAAGGGTTTTGGAAAATTTGTTCAGTTCTGTCGCCATTGGTGAATTATTGTAAAATAAAACACCTCACTCAGTGCGGTGAGTGAGGTGCAAGTATATTGACTATATCATCCCACTCACGCTTCACGCGTGACTACAAGCAGCACAGGAATGACAATTGTCGTTTTCATGATTAAAAGCGGAAACTAATTTGGCAGCGAAATTTCGCTAATTATTAATTGATGTTACAAATTAGAAGGGTATCTTTTTATTTTCCAAATATTACAGCAACTATTTGCAAATAATCTTCGATTAATACCAAATCTTTAGGAATAGAATGAAGGTTAAGGGAAAAGAATTAATTTTGGAATCGAAAAATGACCATATCTATGCTTACAACAGAGTCCGCATCCAATTATAATGATCTTGAGAAAATGAGTGTCGCCGACATTCTGTTTTCTATCAATCAGGAAGATCAGACAGTCCCATTGGCGGTTCGCAAGTCTCTGCCACAGGTTGAGGCCCTGGTAGAACAAATAGTACCGCGTATGCAGAAAGGCGGTCGGCTCTTTTATATAGGAGCGGGTACCAGCGGCCGCCTCGGCGTTGTGGATGCTTCCGAATGCCCGCCGACTTTTGGCGTACCGTTTGATCTGGTGGTGGGTATTATAGCGGGAGGTGATACCGCCATTCGCAAGGCTGTTGAAAATGCGGAGGACGACTGGAACCAGGCTTGGATCGACTTGATGCCTTTTGAACCCAATGCCAATGATATCCTGGTGGGTATAGCTGCTTCCGGCAGGACGCCCTACGTGATCGGGGGGCTGAATGAAGCAAAAAAGGCCGGTCTGCTGACTGGCTGTGTGGTTTGCAATGATGGTTCTGCGGTGGCGGCAGCGGCAGAATTTCCCGTCGAAGTGGTAGTGGGTCCGGAATTCCTGACCGGAAGTACCAGAATGAAATCAGGAACGGCCCAGAAACTGGTGCTCAATATGATCTCAACAGCAGTAATGATCCGGCTGGGGAAAGTAAAGGGAAACAAGATGGTGGATATGCAAATGACCAATGAAAAACTGGTTGGTCGTGCCATTAGGATGATTATTGAAGAACTGGGAGTTTCTCCTGACGAAGCAGAGTCACTTCTGGAGGAACATGGCAGTGTCCGCGGAGCGATTGAAGCGATAAAAAAATCATAGGTTCGGCTGACAGTCTGATATCCGGGGTATGTCCCCGTACGGTTCATCAAATACTTAAAACGACTTTCCCAAACTGCTGGCCGGAATCCAGGTACCTCAATGCTTCTTCGGCGCTGGCAAGCGGATAAATCTTATCGATTACAGGTACGATCTGTTTTTCTTTTACAAAATCTGTCATCGCTCTGAATTCTTCTTCGGTTCCCATGGTAGTTCCGAGGATGTTCAGTTGCTTAAAAAATACCTTGGCCGGAACAATACCGCTGATGTTGCCGGCTCCGCCGCCATAAAAGCAAAGCCGTGCACCCGGGGCCGCAATGTCAATCAGCCGGGGGAAACCTGGTCCGCCGGCGCTGTCGATGATTACATTAAAAAAGCCTGTTTTGGGGCCCTTGGCCTTCACCAGCAGATCCCGGAACCAGGTGGGATTGTTGTAGTTAATTCCTCCCTGTGCGCCCAGCCCGATGGCCTTGCTGATTTTCTCGTCCGACCCCGAAGTAACCCATACCTGTGCACCTGCGGCAACCGTAAGCTGCAAGGCCAAAAGTGCAACGCCTCCTCCAACGCCGGTTATTAGTACTTTGTCACTTTTTGATAACCCGCATCTGGTAAACAACGCCCGCCAGGCCGTTATTCCACCCATAGGCAGGGCAGCAGCTTGCTCTGCGGCCAGGTGCGCAGGTTTTTCGGCAAGGTATCGGGCATCCACTTTAACATATTCTGCAAAAGTACCCTGGTCTGGCATTCCCAGAATTTTATAGTTTCCGCCATAAAAAGCCGGGTTATCCCCCCAGTTATGCGAGGGGTTGATGATTACTTCCCGGCCAGCCCATTGCGGGGAAACCCCTTCTCCCAGTTCTGAAACAGTTCCGCAGCCGTCGGAGCCCACAATCAGCGGCGTGATAATTCCCGGGTAAAGTCCCTGCTGAATCCATACGTCCCTGTGGTTGAGTGCGGCAGCTTTCAGCCGAACCACCACCTCACCGGTGCCTGGTGTAGGTTGCTCCGTCTCCCGAATTTCCAGTGCCTGATGCAAGGCTTGTAATACTGCCGCTTTCATATATCTGAGTATTCAGTCGGAAAAAGAAAATAAGCTGTGTTTTTGGACACATTGTTCTGGTATTCAGGCATCACTTTAACTTTATTCCATTCCGCATCGTCCGTAAAGGATTTCCAGTGTGCATCGCGTGAAGCTTTATTGGCAAAAGTGGTAAGGTACATCAGGTTAGGCATTGACTTACCTGCAATTACTTCACCATAAAATACGGGGTTGAAACCAAGCCGGTCAAAGATTCCCACTTCATTTCCGTCATTAAACATTCTGACCTTGTTGACATGTATCTTCTCCGTGTGTCCTTCATAACTTCTCAGCTCATAGATACGCTCACTTTTAGGAGAACTTAGGGATGTATTTTTGATAAAAGGACGGTCCTCGAATGCTCTCAGTACAGTGGATTCAATTCGTGAATAAGGAGGATTACTGTAAACTGCATCCAGATAATCCTTTCCATCTGTCTGATATTGCTGATCCTTCCCTAAAGTCTTGGGCAGGGATACCAGCATATCCAGGGATTTAAGAGGAATGAGTACATAAATGAGTTTTCCGGCCGAGGTGTCTGTCAGTATCGGTTTGAAAACCCCCACCATTTTAATGCCTGCACGGTGCAGGGCAGGAAGATAAGCGTCTTTAAGGAATTTATCCATACGGGCTTCCTGTTCGCTGTTCTTCAGACGGTACATTTTAATTTCGTAGTATTCTCTCTTCGGAGCGGCAGAAACATGCAGGGTAATCAGGATCAGCAGTATACTGATAAAAGGTTTTGTAAGGGAAGATGCCATGGGTTAAACAGTTGCAGTTAATTTGGGATCGGGAACGTTGCAATGATGAAAGACGACAAGTCATGTACTTTACCCTTTTGCGATTACAGCAAAATTTCCCGGCAACAGGGGGTTGCTCTTAAAACTTCGGACAGGAGAGTTGCCTCTTGCTGCTTTTGGCTCGTTTTGGTTTTGGAGAAAGCGGTTCAAACACATAGGAAAGAGATATCTCATGCGCTCCGCCGCTGCTTGCACCAAGTGTGGAAATGGTGAGGTCGTAGCTGTAACCGATCGAAAATTTATCCTGCCGAAATCCCGCCAGAAAGATCAGGGATTCGTGGTTATTTATATTTTGTTCATATTTTTTGAACGGAATCCCCCGGTACCAGGCCCCCAGTACAAGCGGCTCTATGGTAACGTACAAGCCGGCATCCAGCTGGTCATATTTGCCTTGCTTTTTATAGAGAATAGCCGGCGATATGGTTTTCTCTTTGTTTATTTCGTCTCCCAAGAACGTATATCCGGCGAAGGGAATCCTTAAACCGGCCTGCAAACTGGCTTTCACCGGAAGGCGGGCTTCGGTATTTGAAAACGCCTGATTGGGGCGGTTGAGGTGATGTGCGGACACACCCGCCCAGTACCAGTCGGAATAAAGCATGGCGCCGGCAGAGAAGTCAGCATACATGACGTTAGGTCCTCCTTTGGCAAAAGGGTCGGAAGAAGGCTGGCCTGTAAGCCCGCCATTGTCGTACTGGTCTCCGAAAGTGAGCCCGAAATAGTCGAGTGTCCGGGAAGCAAAGCCACCCTGTATACCCAGCCTCAGTGAGGTAACCTCATTAATTCCAACCTGATAGGAATATTGCAAAGCAGCTTCTGTCGACTTCAGATTCCCCAGGCCTTGGCTGTCCATCGTTACCAGTACACCCAGGCCGCTGTTATAGTTTGGTAAGAAAACGTCAGCGCCAAAGGTAGTTGTAACAAAGTTTGCCGAGAGCGATGGCCATTGATTCCGGTAATTGATCGTTGCCCGCGGAGCCAGTGCGCCACCGGCCAGAGCGGGATTCAGATAAAGCGGATTGGCATAAAACTGAGAAAATTGAGGGTCCTGGCTCCAACCTTTCAGGGAGATGAGTGTCAATAACAAAAGAGGAAGTACACGCTTGATCATAAATATTATACATTATCGCTCGTTCACAAAAGCGTTACAGGAACCGGGCACAAAAATTAGGAATTTAATTTCACAAAATATCGTCAAATTGCGTACTATTATTCAAATTACGGCGGCTTTTTTGATTAATACCACACAAAATTTAAATGTTTAATTTTCGTTTAAATCTTGGTGTAATCCGAATACCGAAAATGACTGGTCAGGGGCGTTTGATTTAGTAACGAAACATGGGTCGATTTTATAATACATACCGGCAACAATTTTATTTCATATTCTTTCTCATACTGCTCTCGACGGGTTATGTGAAAGCGCAGTTTATTGTGGAAGGCCAGTGTATGCAGAATCCGGATTGCGAAGCAGACTCCACTTCATTTAAAGATACGCTGAGTACCGCCGTTGCGTGGCGATGGAGTTTTGGTGAGGGCGGAGCAACAGACGCAAGACGAAATCCGCAGTATTCCTATAGGGCTCCCGGTATGTATACCGTTACACTCACCCGGACGCTGAGGGGAGGAACGCAGGAGACGGAGTCCCAAACGATACAAATCGGAGAATTACCACCTGTCTTCCAGCAATGGCGGCAGGATACAACCATTTGTCCGGGAGAAAAAATCACGCTTGATCCATATCCCAATGGAGCGCCTGACGGGGCGAAATATGTTTGGTATCCTAAGGGAGACACCACTCAGACACTGGAGGTAGATAGTTCCGGCTGTTATTCAGTGGAGGTAATTATGCCCAACGGCTGTAAAATACAGGACAGGATCAATGTAAAGATCTGTATGGAGCCGGCCAACCAGGAGGGGGCCAAATGGTATTTTGGTGGAAATGCGGGGTTGGATTTTTCCAATACCCCGCCGTCACCGCTTACAGATGGCAAGGTCAATACCCCGGAAGGAGTTTCCTCCATATCCAACTCCAAAGGGCAATTGCTCTTTTACTCCGATGGTATCAAAGTGTACAACAAGGACGGGGACGAGATGACTTGCTTCGGGCTCACGAAGTGTGAGCCGTTGAAAGGAAGCCCGAATTCCACACAGTCGGTGCTCATTGTACCTCAGCCCACCTGTAAGGGTTGCGAATATCTTTTCAATGTGTTTACCACCAGTGAAATCAACGGAGAAAAACTGTTGACCGTCAGCGTTGTAGATATGAGAAGGAATAATGGCAAAGGTGCTATCATTGAACAGAATACAACCCTGCAGAGTCCTACTACGGAAAGGATCACGTCGGTCAGGAATGATGCCGACAGTACTTACTGGGTGGTTTCTCATGATTACGGAAGTAATGTTTTCAGGGTATATCATGCTACAACCGGTGGATTGGTTGAGTCGGGAACATTCCCTTTGGGGATGGCACATGATACCATCACGGAGGCACAGGGATATATGAAATTCTCAGCGGCTGATACCGCTACCAGGGAACGGACGCTGGCTGTGGTTGTGGGAGGGCCTCCCACAAACTATGTGGAGTTATTCAGCTTTAACGATGAGACGGGTGTTTTAACCTATAAAAAAACATTGAACCTGGGAGATTCCCCTCCAACCGCATACGGGGTGGAGTTCTCTCCCAGTGGCGAGAAAATGTATGTCACATTTCAGGGGGATAGTGACACAAGCAGTTATTTGAAGCAATATGATCTGACGCTGCCGGACAGTCTCATTGTGGAAACGGCTATTACCATTGACAGCTCCGCTACGCGGAAATTCGGGGCGGTGCAGATTGCGCCGGACGGGAAGATTTACATGGCCATCGAAGGAAGCGAATACCTGGCTGTGATTGGCGAGCCCGAGGGGAACTCTCTGAATGCAATTGAATACGAAAGAGACGGAGTAAGTCTGGGAGGAAAAAACAGCCAGCTAGGTCTGCCGAATATGGTACAGGATTTTACGCAGGAAAGCTCGGGTCCGGGGTTTGAGGCTGATGGGTTTTGTACCAATGAACCTACCACTTTCACAGCAAGTCCTATTTGTGACCCTATTGAGGATACTTACTCCTGGAATTTCAAATATCCCGACGGAGGGTTCACCGCACCCTCTAAAGAACAAAAGGCTACTTTTACCTATACCGAGGCCGGGACGTATCAGGTGGCATTAAGAGCATCCAACAAGTGTAAGGATACCTTGATTATTCAGGAGGTTGTGATTTACGATACGCCTGCTGCCATTGACCTTGGCCCTGATAAGGATACCTGCGGACAGTATGTTCCCCTGGATATGAAAGTTGCAGCACAGGAATATGCCTGGATTTACCGCGGCAGAATTGTGGGCCGCCAGCGTGAATACAGGGCTTTGGCAACCGGAAGGTATATCGGCTTTGCCTTCAACGGACCCGATGGAGACTGTTTCGTATCGGATACCATTGAAATAACACTACGCCGCCCGCCAGCCTTTACCATTGGACCTGATACTACACTTTGCCGCGACAGCTCCATAGTACTAACTGTAGCCAGTGAAAGATGGATAGAATTTCAGTGGAGTACCGGTGAGAGTACCCGTGACATTACCGTGGGGCAGCCGGGTACTTATTTTGTGGTGGTGAAGGACCGTAACGACTGTTATAATTCGGACACGCTCCGGGTAGGAGAGCTTCCTTCTCCCATACTGAACCTGGCACCTGAGTTTATCATTTGTATTCCTGACGGAAATTCGGTGATTCTGGATGCAAACGGAGTAGGAGTCACCCACTATGAATGGCCGCATTCGGGGGATACAACCCGAACGGTTACCGTAAATGTGGAAGGTGTTTATACGGTGGTGGCAACCAACGAATTCGGATGTATTACCGAGCAGTCAACCAACGTAGTGGATAAGTGCGAACCCAGATTTTTTATTCCTGATGCATTCACTCCGGACGGAGAGGGGCACAACGAACTACTTGAAATTTTTGGCGCTTATTATACCAATTTCTCCATACGGATCTACAACCGATGGGGGGAGGTGATCTATGCCACGGAAAACCTGGAAGATCGCTGGGATGGTACCTATAAAGGATTAAAAGTGCAGCCGGGCGCTTACCCGTACGTCCTGTCCTACGAGAGTCTGTATTTCCCGGAGCGCGCGCCCATCGTGAAACGAGGATCGGTCATGGTGATTCGATAGACTTTCGGTTATCAGAGAAAAAACGGTTATTTTTGAGGTAAGGCTGGTATAGTCTGTCTGCCTTTAACTGCTCAATACGCCTATGCGCCAGGATTATCTGTCCGGAGATAAAGAGAATTTATCCAATACCGAAAAGGAAGTTGAAAGGGCCTTGCGCCCGCTTTCTTTCGATGATTTTACAGGACAGGATAAAATACTTGAAAATCTTAAAATCTTTGTTCAGGCAGCGCGCCAGCGCGGCGATGCCCTGGACCATGTATTACTTCACGGCCCTCCGGGTTTAGGGAAAACAACGCTTTCCAATATCGTGGCCAATGAGCTGGGTTCAGGGATAAAAATTACCTCTGGCCCTGTGCTGGACAAGCCCAGTGACCTGGCAGGTTTGCTGACCAATCTTCAGGAGTTTGATGTATTATTTATTGACGAGATACATCGTTTGAACCCCATCGTGGAAGAATATCTTTATTCTGCCATGGAGGATTATAAGATTGATATTATGCTGGACAGCGGGCCCAATGCAAGGAGCATTCAGATTGGGCTGAATCCGTTTACACTTATTGGGGCCACCACCCGGGCAGGTATGCTCACTTCCCCGTTACGGGCCAGATTTGGGATTAATGCAAGGCTGGAATATTATGACGCAACGCTTTTGACGAAAATTCTGAAACGCTCCGCAGCCATTCTTGGAACCCCGATTGAAGATGATGCGGCATACGAGATAGCCCGCAGAAGCCGCGGTACTCCCCGGATAGCCAATAATCTTTTGAGGCGTACCAGAGATTTCGCTCAGGTGAAAGGAAACGGGCGTATCACGGTTGTCATTGCGGAAATAGCCCTGAAAGCCCTGGATGTGGACCAGAACGGGCTGGATGAAATGGATAACAGGATACTCACGACTATCGTTGAAAAATTCAAAGGGGGCCCGGTGGGATTATCTACCATTGCCACGGCCTGCGGTGAAGAGGCCGAGACAATTGAAGAAGTATACGAACCTTTTTTAATTCAGGAAGGGTACATGAAAAGAACCTCCCGGGGAAGGGAAGTAACCGAAAAAGCGTTCAGGCACCTGGGTATTCTCCCACGCCACCGGTCGGGAGAATTATTCTGAAATCCTTACTTTCGCGCGATAGTATTTTATTTGAAATAGAAATCGTACTTTTGCGGTAAATTTTTGAGTAACCGCCTGTATGATAGAGACGTTATTTCCGGTTAAGTTAGTTGTGAGGGTGCCCTGTGCTGTGATTGAACATAATGGGAAAGTACTGGCTGCACAACGTAGCAAAGCTTTATCTTTTCCACTCAAATGGGAATTTCCGGGCGGTAAACAAGAAGAAAATGAAACAGATGAAGAAACGCTGTTTCGGGAGATCAGGGAAGAGCTTGACGTAGAAATTGAGATATTACATAAGCTCCCCGTAACACCAAAAGATCAGGGCTGGCGTGAAATCATATTGGTTCCGTTTGTATGTAATCTTAAAACATACAAAATTACGCTCACTGAGCATGAACAGATTCTCTGGCTCGAACCCGATACACTTTCAGATCTGGACTGGACGGAGGCGGATCTGGGTGTAATCCAGAATTATTATGCCTACCGGGAAGCGCAAAAATGAAGAAGGTAAAGACCAAGTCGATCCCGAGACCGACTTTTTTCATATTTATCCCATTAACGGTTAAATAATAATCTTTTGCCCTTGACGGTTTCGTTAAAAACCCCGTCTTCATAAGCCAGATGCCCAGATACCCATGTGTGGGTTACCTTTGAGTGAAAATCAGTACCTTCAAACGGAGACCAGCCGCATTTTGAATAAATATTTTCAGGGGCTACTTTGGTGCTGCCGTTCAGGTCAACGAGTGCCAGATCGGCCCAATATCCTTCCCGGATATATCCTCTGTCGGCGATCTGGAAACAATCAGCCACGGCATGACTCGTTTTTTCCACCACTTTTTCCAGGGAAATCTTACCTTGTTTGCTAAGTTCCAGCATCACATTTAACGAATGCTGAACGAGTGGCAAACCGGACGGGGCCTGCCAGTAATGCTGGGCTTTTTCAGCTGCAGTGTGCGGGGCGTGATCGGTTGCGATGACATCGATACGGTTATCGAGTACGGCTTGTAAGATAACCTCTTTATGATGAGGCGCTTTGATGGCCGGATTACATTTGATTTTATTTCCCAGCGTATGGTAATCTTCTGCGTCAAACCAGAGGTGATGTACACAGGCCTCGGCAGTCACTAGTTTTTTAGTACCATCCAAGCATAAAATCTGTCCGTCGCTACGGATTCCGGGTTCGAACAGCACAATTTCATCGCCAGTGGAAATGTGCAGAATATGAAGGCGTGTTTTATGTTTATGGGCCAGTGCCATTGCAAATGAAGAGGAAGTGAGGCACGCCTCTTCGTTACGGATCAGTGCATGGATATTGTAGGGAACATTTTCGCCATACAACGCCCTAAAATGGTCCATTCGCTGGCGCACGGTAGGCTCGTCTTCACAGTGCGTTGCAATGATACAAGGTGCGTTGGCAAATATTTTTTCCAGTACTTCGGGGGCATCCACCAGCATATTTCCTGTGGACGAACCCATGAAGATTTTTATACCGCATACCTTCGATTTGTCCGTCAGCATCACCTCTTCGTAATTGTCATTGGAGGCCCCCATAAAAAATGAGTAATTAGCCAGCGAGGTTTCTGAGGCAATTTGGTATTTGTCTTCCAGCAGTGTTTGAGTCAGTGTATTGGGTACGGTATTTGGCATTTCCATAAAGGAGGTAACCCCCCCGGCAACGGCTGAACGTGCTTCTGTATGAATGGTTGCCTTGTGCGTAAGTCCGGGCTCTCGAAAATGAACCTGATCATCAATAAGACCCGGCAGCAGATGCTTTCCGTTTGCGTTCACGGTATGATCGGCCGGAATATGCTGTAAATCAAGGCCAATTCTTTCGATGTGACCATTGCTGATAAGTACGTCACATTCCTGAATCACATTTTCATTGACTACCTGGGCATTAAGAATAAGCGTTTTCATGATGAACCGGATTGTTTTTTCCGGTGCAAAGGTATTGAGCGTTTCTTATTTTCATCTATCCGGCCTTTAAAATTATGGACTTGATTTCGGTATGGACTGATTTTGTCGATCTTATCTTCCCCAGATGCTGTGAGGCTTGTAACCGGTCATTGATAGGAAATGAAGAAACGATATGTACTTCCTGCCGCATTTCCCTGCACCGAGTTGGCTCGGATAGTATTCACGCTGAAAGCGTGCGGCTGAAATTCGTGCATTTACCCGAAGTGATTTCAACGGCGTCATTTCTGGTTTTTACCAAGAGAGGTAAGGTACAACGTCTTTTGCACGCGCTTAAATACGGGAAAGAGCAAAAGGTGGGAGTACTCCTGGGAAAAATGTTGGGGGAAGAAATGAAAATTAACGGAACCATTCCAGATGCAAACCTGATCCTAAGCGTTCCGTTACACCGCAACCGGTTTAATAAGCGGGGGTATAACCAAAGTGATTTAATAGCAGAAGGATTATCCGCTTCCATAGGGATACCGTGGTCGGGGAAGATACTCGAGAGGATAAAGGATACCGAAACCCAAACCGGAAAGGATAAGGCAGAGAGAAGGGAAAATGTGAAAGGAGTATTTAAAGTTAAGGAAAACGGGGAAGGGAAAAGTGTCATTCTTGTTGACGATGTACTGACAACCGGGGCTACACTTGAAGCATGTATCCTGGCCCTGCAGGAGACCGGCTACGCCAGATTCCATGTTCGTACCATTGCCGTTGCAGAACATTAGCAGACCTGCATAAAACAAAAGAGGTTGCCATCCGACAACCTCTTTTTATCAAATTGATATTTTAATTATTTCTTGCGACCTGTTGAACCCGTTGCGATCATCGCACAGCGGAAACCAACCATTGCCGTAGCAGAATCCTGATCCATGTAGCGGCGAGTTCCGGGAGACAACCAGTAGGCAACATCTGCCCAGGAGCCGCCTTTATAAACCCGCAGTTTGTCGTCAACCATTGAGTTGTTGTTTTTGGTATCGTAATTTTTGGCTTCATCCTGATACCCGTCACGGCGGAAAGAGTTGAGGTCGTTCACATCCGTATTGGATAGTGGGCGGTAAACGTCATACACCCATTCGCTTACGTTTCCGGCCATATCGTAAAGCCCGTTGTCGTTTGCCGGGTACGAACGTATTTCCTGGGTTATAATAGCACCGTCATTGGATTTTCCTGCAATACCCGCATAGTCACCAGGGCCACGTTTGAAGTTGGCAAGCATTGTTCCCTGCTTGCGGCCGCGTGGCTGACGCATGGTGGAACCATCCCAGGGATAAATTCTTGAATTGGCCTGATTCTCATCTGAATATTGCGTTCCGATCATTGCCATAGCTGCATACTCAAACTCAGCTTCTGTCGGCAGACGGTATGGAGGCATGACATAACCGCTTTCCACGGTCAAACGAGGAGAAGACTCCGCAGAAGCGGTTTCCGCAGCTGCCGCTTTTTTCTTCTTGCCAAAAGACAAACCCTTTTTCTTGCCTGCTTTCATTCCGGCCGTATTATTAGCCAGCTGCACTGCCGCAGTACGCCAGTTACAGTAATCATTAGCCTGCACCCACGAAACTCCTACAACGGGATACAAGCGGAAACCGGGGTGACGCAGATACATGGTTACGTAGGAATCATTAAACGACAATTCGTTGAACCAAACGTTGGTATCGGGCAGCGCTTTGCTATAAAACTCTTCTGATGAATCTTTCTGTACTGCGTTCAGATATTCAAGATAGTGAACGTTGGCGACCTCCGTCTGGTCCATGTAAAAAGACTGGATACTTACCGTACGCTTTGGATTGTCACGTCTGATCATCACATCCTCCTCCAGAGAACCCATGGTAAAACGGCCTCCTTCTATATATACAAGGTCGGGGCCTGCAGGTAAAGCTTTGTATTGTTTTACCTGAAATCCATCCTTGCCGTTGTATGCCAACCCTGTTTTAGAGCTGGTTTTGCCAGGCTTTAAACTGGTAGGTTTTTTCTTCTTGCTACATGAAGTAGCAACTAATAACACAATCAGAATCAGCGCGATCGACCGGGTACCCATCTTTTGCATGCAAATCATTGCTTTGAAGTGACTTAAGTGTTTGGTATTTATAGTATGCGAAACCGCAAATGTATGAAATCAATTGTATTTTTTTCTAAAAATCATTTACTGCGTCATTTCCATGAGGATTCTCCGGGCCTGGTCGATATTTTTCACGTTTTCACAAATCAATATCAACTTCCCTTTCTGATCTTTAAGCGCACTCTCTTTCGGGTATTTCTTAATGTAATCGATTACTTTTCCGAACCTGGACGACTGGAAGAACTCATCGTTCTGCGAAGTAACGAAGTACCCTTTTAATGTATTGCTTTTTAAAGTAAGTTTTTCCATATGAAGGCTTTCCGCTTCCCATCTGAGTCTTACGGTTTTCAGAAGATCTTCTACTTCGGGAGGTATGGGGCCAAAACGATCTTGAACCTCTTTTTCAAATTTAGTCAATTCTTCCTCTGTTCCAATATTGTCGAGCCGGGTATATAACGAAAGGCGTTCGGAAATATTTTTAACGTAATTATCTGGTATCAAGGTAGCAAAATCCGTTTCGATCTGGCAGTCTGGAATCAGTTTTTGGGGTAGCCCCAGTGCAGATTCGAAGAGATCTTTAAACTCGTTATTTTTTAATTCCTGAACGGCCTCATCCAGCATTTTATGATAAAGTTCATAACCCAGGTCGTTTACGAAACCGCTTTGCTCAGCACCCAGCAAATTTCCGGCACCCCGGATATCAAGGTCGCGCATGGCCACTTTGAAACCGTCCCCGAGTTCTGAGAATTCTTCAAGGGTCTGAAGCCTTTTTCTGGAATCACTGGCAAGGGTAGCTACTGAAGGTGTGAGCAAATAGCAGAACGCTTTGCGGTTGGATCGCCCCACACGTCCCCGCATCTGGTGCAGGTCCGACATCCCGAACATGTGTGCCGAGTTAATGATAATGGTATTGGCATTGGGAATATCAATACCCGATTCAATAATATTCGTGGAAACGAGTATGTCATAATCTCCCTCAATAAAAGATACCATTACTTTTTCAAGTTTATCGCCATCCATCTGTCCGTGTGCTACACCTATTCTTACATCAGGCACAAGCCTCATGATGATGTTGGCTATGGATTCGATATCGTTGACACGGTTGTGTACAAAAAATACCTGCCCGCCGCGCCTTACTTCAAAACTAATGGCATCCCGGATAAATTCTTCACTGAATGCATGCACCTCCGTGGTAACCGGCTGGCGGTTGGGTGGTGGTGTGGCTATCACAGAAAGGTCACGAGCACCCATGAGAGAAAAGTGAAGGGTACGCGGAATCGGAGTTGCCGTTAAGGTAAGTACGTCAACGTTTACACGCATTTCTTTCAACCTGTCCTTCGCTTTCACACCGAATTTCTGTTCTTCGTCCACAATCAAAAGCCCAAGATCTTTGAACTTCACATCTTTATTGAGGATTCTGTGCGTACCAATCAGAATGTCTATTTTCCCTTCTTCGGCTTGCTTGAGGGTATCTTTTATTTCCTTAGGAGATTTGAACCGGTTGATATAGCCCACTTTGGCCGGGAAATCGGCCAGGCGTTCGCTGAAAGTTTTATAATGCTGCATGGCCAGGATCGTTGTCGGTACCAGCACGGCTACCTGCTTGCTGTCGCAAACGGCTTTGAAAGCAGCTCGTATAGCAATCTCTGTTTTTCCAAAACCAACGTCCCCGCAAACCAGCCTGTCCATCGGATGTGCTTTTTCCATATCCTCTTTCACATTGGAAGTTGCAGTGGCCTGGTCGGGGGTATCTTCATAAAGAAAGGAAGATTCCAGTTCTGCCTGCATATAGTTGTCCGGTGAAAATGGAAAACCGGGTGCCTGCCGCCGTTTGGCGTAGAGTGCAATCAGCTCGTGCGCAATGTCTTTAAGCTGCTTTTTAACCTTGGATTTTTTGGCTTCCCATTCCCCTGATCCCAGCTTGCTCATGGCAGGCGGTGCCCCTTCCTTGCCGGTATATTTGGCAATTTTATGCAAGTTATGTACACTTACATAGAGGAGGTCATTGTCGCGGTAAATCAGCCGGATTGCTTCCTGTTCTTTTCCGTTTACATCTTTTCTTTCCAGGCCGGCAAACCGCCCGATGCCGTAATCCACGTGGGTTACAAAGTCACCCGGGTGCAGGGATTTAAGCTCCTTCAGGGTGATTGCCTTTGACTTGCTGAATTTTTCCTTTAAACGATACTTGTGAAAACGGGCGAAAATCTGGTGATCGGTATAACAGGCAACTTTAAGATTGTCGTCAACAAAGCCTTCCCGCAAAGAGATATGCATCGGCCTGAATTTGACAAAAGGATCCAGATCTTCAAAGATCCTTTCCAGGCGGTCAAGCTGCTTGGGTTGTTCGGAAGCGATGATATTCACAAATCCTTTCGACTGATTCTCTGAAAGGTCGTCCAGCAGCCTTTTGAAATCTTTATTAAAGGAAGGCTGGGGTTTAGCGGTATAGGGGAGTTTGCTTTCGGTTTTAAAATAAAACCTTTTTCCGAACTCAACGGTTTTGAAGCGTTTGACCTGATTCAGAAAGCCACGCCGGGTCTCAAATAGTTCTGGTGGGCTGGAAACGATCTGAACGCCACCGCCGGTAACTTCTTCCAGGGCTTTTTCTGCTTTTTCGAAACACTTTTCAATTACCTCGAGGGTAAGTTCGGTATCCTTGAACCACAGGACGGTGTCATCCGCAAAGAAATTCAGAAAGGACTCGCGCGTTTCGTGAATGAGCTTTTGCTGTATATCCGGGACAATATTAATCTGCCCAACACTTTCTATGGATAGCTGGGTATCCGGGTCGAACGAGCGGATACTTTCTACTTCGTCCCCGAAGAGCTCAATACGGAACGGATGTTCGCTGGCAAAAGAAAATACATCCAGGATACCTCCGCGGACAGAGAACTGGCCGGCTTCAAAAACGAAGTCGGTAATCTCAAACCCATAACTGTTCAGGAATTCTGTGAGAAACGACGGATCCAGTTTTTCTCCTACTTTCACCTGAAAGGTATTGGCCTGAAGCGACCGTTTGTTGATCACTTTCTCAAAAAGTGCCTCAGGGTAGGTCACAATTTGCACAGGGCCTGCTTTGGTTACATTCAGCTTATTCAGTATTTCACCCCTCATCAGCACGTTGGCGTTGTCAACTTCCTCGTAATGGTAGGGTCTTTTGTAGGAAGTAGGGTAAAAAAGTACTTCGGTTTGGCCCAGAAGGTTCTGAAGGTCATTCTGAAAATAGGCGGCCTCTTCTCTGTCGGTCAATATATACAGGGAAGGTTTTCTTTTTTTTTGCTGAACTGCCGCGCATACCACGGCATCCAGGCTGCCAACGAGCCCTTTGATCTGAAGATGTGCCGCTTCCGGATTTTTTGATTCGATCTGGGACACGAAACTGTCCAGATAACTATCGCCGCCGTATAAGGTTAATAAGTCTTTAACTTCCAATGAATTTGCTGCTTTGATGATTGGTGATGCGCCTGATGCAGATGTCGGGCAAATTTTCATGCCCTGATTCCCCCCTGCAATCAAAACGCAAAAAGCCGCGACAGGAAATTTCCCGTCCGGCAAATAGGGTAACAACAGTTTTTTTGCTTTTGTTTACCGTTATTTATGATTTACAAAAGTAAGCTGATCAGAACGGATTTTTCTGACATACTATATTATTCTTTTTTTATTAATGATTGACTGGTTAAATCATTCCATTTCCCTTGCAGGGCTCGCTACTACCCCACTTGAGATACTGGGTTTTATAACCGGTGCGATCTGTGTGTACCTTAATACCCGGCAAAATGTACTGGGCTGGTTTTTCGGTATTATTAATGCCGTACTATACGCTGTAGTTTTCTGGCAGGTACACCTGTATGCGGATATGGGGCTACAGGGATACTATTTTTTGACAAGTATTTATGGATGGTGGATATGGCTATTTGGCGGAACCAGCCATGACGGGATCCGGGTCACCCGGACACCAGCAAGGCTCTATGGGGTTTTTGCGGCTATTTTCATCGGGACTACTTTGCTCTGGGGATATCTGCTGGGTACTTATACCAACGCCAGCCTCACTTATGCGGATTCCGCGCTCACCGTCGCCAGTCTGATCGGTCAATGGATGATGGCGCGGAAGTATCTGGAAAACTGGCTGATATGGATCGCGGCTGATGCCTGTTACGTTGGTATGTATTTTTATAAGGGCCTGCACCTTACAGCCGTATTATATTTTGTATTCCTCATCCTGGCCTGGATGGGATATGTCGGTTGGAAAAAGGACTTGAGCCAAACGATCCTGGAATAAGGTACCGGTTTTATATTATTTTAAACCGAATTTCCTGTTCTTCCAGCAAGGTCCGGATGCGGGCAGAATCGTCGAAAATAATTTTGAGTTCTTTTTTGTGCACCTCTTCATCCTCGTCCATCCATTTCCAGTCCTCAGCCGTTGCATCCAGGATATCAATAATGGTCAGGATTTTATCGGTAGAGCGTTCCTTCTGAAGCCAGTCAGCGGAGTTGGTGATAAGGATAATGACCTTTTCCTGTTCTATCCAGTCCAGGTCGTTCAGGAGTTCATCCAGGGCATCCAGGTTGTTGCCGGCATCTTCCGGAAAATTCATGGTTACAGCTATTTCCTCATAAAAGTCTTTTAGTGAAGTTGTTTTTTTCCCATCCAGTATACCGATAAATGCTTCTGGAAATGTTTTGGAAACCGTTTCGGGGTTTGTGGTGAGAAAAAAATGTGTATTTTTCATGATGGTTTTTTAATGGTGATCAGAACCTGGAATGAACTTGTAAAGATAATTTTATTTGATCTCTGTAAAAGAACTGTAATGGTCACTTGTATACCAGGCTCTTTGGTCCGCGCTGGTGACGAGGCGTTCCGGGCCTCTGTTTTTTTCAGGTTTTTTGGGGTTTACATCCCATTCCCGGTATTTCATCGGGCGCCCGTCAGGGCCGTTAATCGGAAGCAGCTTTTCATAGTTTCCGAATTTTCTGCCGCCAATATGCCCTTCAGGGGCTTTTCCATGGGCCCTGATGTAATTTAAAACCTTATAGGCCTTTAGAGGTACCTTTTGATTTTTCCGCTGAGTCTGCTGATTTTGCGCTGTTCCGTTATTTTGAAGAGAATTGTTCCCGGGCAAGCTCAGAGCCGGGAGTGATATCAGGAGCAGTAAAATAAAGGTTTTGTACAAACCGGCAGCTATCCGTTCTTTCATTTTGTAAAGGTAAGATACATAAAAAACCCCGCTGCCGGGAAGGAAGCGAGGTTTCTGAAATGGTACGTATTAATTTAAAGAGAACATCGGCAGCCTGAGTGCAACCACGTTGTTGAACATCAGTTTGCTGATTTTAGGATCCATGAAATCTATCAGCGGAAACTCTGAAATGAGAGTCATCACCTCAAATTCACTTTCAGCCCTAACCACACACCAGAGTTTGGAATAATCGTCGGACAATGCGTAAGACATCAGCCGCCCCTGTTCCATCATCTCATTGATTTTCTTTCTCTGAGCTGGTATCCTCGCTGTAAATTCTTCCGACATCACGGCCGGAAGCATAATTTCAACCATATATTGGCTCATAACACGATAGAAGTTTAGGTGAATAATAATTAACCCGGGCTTTATCCTTATTGATTATAAAAGCATCTGTACTGCGTATTAGTTCCGTTATGGTTTAAAGGTTTACAGATGATGCGAATATGATTTTATTTTCAAACGTTTCCAACTATTCCTTTGTTTAGTTTGTCAATAACTGTTGAGAAGAGCAGCGATTGTCAGGATATCAGGATTGGCTTAAAAAACAGATATGGATATCTTTGGAAGAACTTTGTAACATAACCGAACGAAGCACCCCTAAACTTCGGATGATATTTAACGAACAGGATTTGGTGATAGGCTGCAAACAGCGTAACCGCGTCGCCCAGAAACAGCTTTATGATGTTTATGGGGGAAAGTTGTTTGCTATATGCCTGAGATATACCAAAAACCGTACGGATGCAGAGGATGTCCTGCAGGAAGCGTTTATCAAAATATATGAGAATATAGATTCCTTCAGAAACGATTCCCCGCTGGAATACTGGTTAAGATCAGTAGCAGTGAATACCGCCCTGAACCACCTGAGACAGCAGAAGTACTGGAAAGAATTTGACGACATAGACGTGCACCAGAACGGCATTGCAGATACAGAAATCACACTGGGCGATTTTCACATGCAGCAGCTGATGGTCTTTATTAAAGAGTTACCGGCCGGGTGCCAGACCATTTTTAATCTCTATGCCATTGAGGGATATCAGCATAATGAAATTGCCCAGAAATTAGGAATATCAGAAGGAACCTCCAAGTCGCAATATGCACGGGCAAGAGGCTTACTTCAGCAGAAATTGAATAAAGAAAAAAGATTTGATGATGGATCCGTCCGAAAAACACAGTTTTGAAGAACAGTGGAAGAGGGTCTTTGAAGAAGCCTCCGAAATACCTCCTAAATCTGTTTGGGAAGGAATAGAGGCGCATCTGGACCGTGATGAAGATAAAATTGTTCCGTTACCGTGGTGGAATTCTTCCAAGGTATGGTACGTGGCTGCGTCATTGGCTGCGCTGCTACTGGTTGGCGCGGGTATCTGGTATAACAACGCTTCGACCATCATTCGGCACCATAGCCCGGTAGCTGTAAGGGAATCTGGTAAAACTACTGCCTCCACGGAAAAGGAAGCAGAAATTACTGCGCACGCAAAAGAACAGGCAAACTCCGGAATTGAAGAAACAGCTGAAAAGCCTGGGGAACCGGTGGCTGCTGCAACCAGTGCGTCTGTAGCAACTGCCGGGGCTGAAAGAGGTTCAAACGAAAGCAGTAGCAGGATATCGGATGATGTTGCTGCAAAAGAAGGCAGTCAGCTTGCCCAGGCTAATGAAAAGGTATCTCCAGACGAAATGGCAGATCGGAACGGTTTTGCCGCGATTAGGAGCAGCGGATTACCTGACAGAAATGAAACCTCCGGGTTGGAAAAACACGCAGCTCCGGCCGAAAGCGCGGTGATTGCATTGCTCGAACAAAGTACTGAAACAGTATCTCCGGGAATACTGTCACCGGTGGGGATGAAAGAACTGGATGTGCATGTGCAGAAGCGGTATGTTTTTTTCCGCCCGGCTATGCAAGAGGAGCTACCCGCCTTACCAAAAGCTAAAAAGGAATATTGGGCGGGCGTAAGTTTTATGCCAGCCACTTTCAGCCCGGATATAAAGGTTAAATCCGCTCCTCAAAACTTTTCGAGCGTAGCAATCGCCAGCCAGAAGGCTACCTCAGGCTCGAGTAAAGAAGGGTTTTCATATGCCTATCAGACTTCGGGAGGTGTAAAACTATCAAAACATTGGTCCATGGAACTGGGAGTGAGTTACCTGACCGGAAATTCCAGTTACGAAGGGGGGGGGTATCTTTTAAATCTGTCGTCCGACGGGCAGCCTACCAATGTTCTGGAGTCTGCCTATGCGGGAATCAACTCCAGTAAAACCCAAAACAGTCCATCTTTTGGAGACAATAAGAGTAATAACTTGTATATCAATGTAACCAAGGATATACGGAACGATTACCGATACCTGCAGATGCCTGTGCAGGCAGGCTTTACGCTTAATCCAAACGGAAAATGGAGTTACTCGCTTTTGGGCGGATTGATGGCCAATTTCTTTCTGAGAAATGACCTGGAATCGGCAAGCGGTGCTATCATCACCACCACAGCTGCGGATGATGTATACAAAGCCGTGAATCTGGCAGCTACCACAGGCCTCCGGCTGAACTACAAACTTAGTACCAGATGGCGGGCAAATCTTACCGGCTCTTACCAAAAAGCGATTGACTCGGGCATACGTTCCAATCAAAGTCTGGACTCAAAACCTTATCTGTACGGGGTTTCCTGGGGAGTCAGGTATTCTTTTTGAAAAAAACGAGATCGGATTCCAACCATTCGGCACAGATAGCGATCTTATGATTAAAGCGCTTTTACCGAGTACTTAGAAAGCCTTTTCAGAATCCTAAATCTATTAGCTATGATAAACATTGTAAGAAAAGGAATTATTGTGTCAATATTCCTGTCCGGCCTGATGATCGGATGTACATCAGATGAGGGAGTCAATCCGCCGAACCAGGTGAATAACGTGGAGATTCCGGCGGTGGTTTCCAATGGTACCACTGACTTCGCTGTTGATCTTTTCAAAAATCTTCAGCAGGCCGAACCGGCGGAGGAGAACTTATTTGTATCGCCCCTCAGCCTTCATATTGCACTGGGTATGTTGCTCAATGGTGCTGAAAATGAAACGGCAGCTGAAATTCTTAAAACACTGAAAATGGAAGGAATTTCCATCCAGGATTTGAATAAAGCGTATAACACTTTGCTGAATGATCTGCCCGTTGCAGATTCACGTGTTGCCCTGGGGCTTGCCAATTCGGTCTGGTATAAAAGTGGATTTACGGTCGAAACGGATTTCCAGAATATACTTAAGCAAACTTTCAATGCTGACATCACAGGTTTGCCTTTCGATGACGCGGCCAAGGATAAGATCAATAAGTGGGCGAGTGACCATACCAACGGAAAGATCAAAAGTGTGATCGAACAGATCAATCCCCAGCATGTCATGTTCTTATTAAATGCCTTGTATTTCAAAGGCGACTGGAAATACCAGTTTGACACAAAAAATACACTTGATACTCCCTTTACCCTGCAAAATGGTACAGCAAAACAGGTTAAAATGATGTATACAAAAGCGGACCTGAAAGCAGCGGCGGGAACAGATTATAACGCCGTTCAGCTTCCTTACGGCAACGGGCAGTTTAATATGACTCTGATCATACCAAAAGGAGATAAGAAAATAGGTGATATCATTTCAGGTTTAACAGCCGGTGACTGGCAGGATCTCCAGGCTAACCGTCTTTCTGAACAAAATGTTGAAGTAGGCCTTCCAAAGTTCTCACTTGAATATTCCGCAAATCTGAATGCGGTACTGGAGCAGATGGGGATCAAAAAGGTGTTTACCGATGCCGCTGAACTTGGCAAAATCAATAGGTCGGCGGATTTGTTCGTGGACTTTGTGAAGCAGGATACTTATCTGGCCATTGATGAAAAGGGAACGGAGGCGGCAGCGGTTACTTCAATAGGAATAGGCTTAACGTCAGCAGGTCCGGAAAAGCCACGCTATGTCTGCGATCGCCCTTTTGGGCTGATAATAAGCGAGAAAACATCCAATACCATCCTTTTCATGGGAAGAATCATGAACCCGGAGAGCAAGTAGAGGAACTACCACTACCCGTGGCATGGCTGCCATGCCACGGCTCAGCTATTAAAGATAAAAACGTCGGATACCGGCGTTTTCGGGGTGCGTTATCGTCCGGGGGCTTTGCCTTCGGACGATTTTGTTTCTGGCCCTTCCAACTATTTTGAGCAGACGGGTGTCATGGATTTAAATAAGGAACAATGTAAGATTTTTCAGTAAGCTTAACCCTAACTGTATGAAAGCAAGAATTTTACAATTATTGATTATGGTATTAACCATAATCTTCTGGTCCTGCAACGATCAATGCAAGGAAACACGCATTACCCGCCGCCTGACGCGTGTGACACGCTCGATGGCTGAGATACGGCAATCACTTAAAGCAGAAACGCCCCGCGCCATGAAAAGACCGGGAAAGTTGTATGTCAAAGGGAGTTATCTTTTTATTAACGAGGTCAAGGAGGGGATTCACATTATAGACAACAGTGATACCTCGAACCCGAGGTTTATATCCTTTATCGCCATTCCAGGAAACGGAGATATAGCCATTCGTAACAACATTTTGTTTGCTGACAGCTTCGCGGATCTGGTTTCCATTGACATCACTGACCCGGTCAGCCCGAAAGAAGTGGGACGTTTTGAAAATGTATTTCAAAACGGGCAGTTTGACGGAGTCTGGTGGGGATTCAGTGCGGTCAACGGAGTGATTCAGGACAATGCGATTGAAGATTATAACATTGATTTTGTCACAGAAACCGTCACAACCAACTGTGAGGAAAATACGGTCTATCCTTATTTGGAGCGGTATTTTGACTCATTTTCGGGCGTTGCGTCTTTTAATAAAGCAGGATCTTCCGCCGGGGCGGCTTCCGCAGGGAACTCCTCGGGAAAGGCCGGTTCCATGGCACGTTTTGCTTTGGAAAATGACTACTTATATACAGTCAGCCAGAGCAATCTTCACGTTTTCAACATCAGTAAACCTGAAACACCGTCCAATTTTTCATCAACGAATATTGGCTGGAACATAGAAACGATATTTCCTCATGAGGACAAGCTTTTCATCGGATCCTCTACCGGAATGTTCATTTTTGATAACAGCAATCCCGCCCAGCCGAAACAACTGTCGGTTTTTCGGCACGGAAATGCGTGCGATCCTGTGGTGGTTCAGGATAACATTGCTTATGTCACCCTGCGTACCGGGACGTCTTGCGCAGGGACGCAAAATCAGATGGACCTTGTGGATGTAAGTGACGGGGCCTCTCCCAAACTGATCACAACTTATCAGATGCAAAATCCGCATGGATTAAGTATCGACTTCCCGACCTTGTACCTTTGTGAGGGTGAATTTGGGTTAAAAGTTTTTGATGCCACGGATAAAATGGCAATTGACAAAAATCTCATTTCGCATTTCCAGAATATGGACGCCTATGATGTTATTTCGTTGGGAAAAACATTGCTGATGATTGGAAAGGACGGTTTTTACCAGTATGACGCCAGCGACAGGAAAAACTTACGGTTGCTCAGTAAAATCCCGGTAGCACTATGAAATGGCTTATTTTGTTTGTTTTATCGGTTGCAGGACTCGAAACCATGGCACAAACGGAACCTTTCCGCCCAAGTTACGTCAACCATACCGAAGCAGGGTTGCTGCTGGGCCGTGTCAGATATTCCAACGGCTCCATACAGAACAAGGTGGAAAGCAAAACAAACGTTACCATGCAGACTTTCAATGGTTTACAGATAAAGCGGCGACTCGCCATCGGGGTAACAGCAGGCCTTGACTGGTATAAAACAGCGCTCATCAATCCGTTATCAGCAGGCGTCAGGTACGATTTTGCCGGGAAGCGTCAGGTACGATTATTTGCAACGGGCGACGCAGGCTATGGTTTTGCATGGTTTCACCAGGATTCGGATGGTTATAAAACACGGGGAGGGCTTATAATCAATCCGGGAGCGGGGATCAGGTATGGCAGGGCTGGGGGTACAGCTTTCACAATAGTATTATCCTATAAAAGACAAGAGGTACATGTTAATAAACCGTTGCTTTGGGAACAAACCGTCAGATACGAGGACAGGGTCTACAATCGGCTGGCGGTGAGAATGGGGATCAGTTTCTAGGAAAAGTTAATTTTATAAAATCCAACATGTTAGCTATGAAAAATCTGGTTTCAGTATTGAGTATGTTTTTAGTTTTTGGCCTCACCGCTTTTCAGTGCGAAAGAGAGAAAAACTGCTGCGTTCCGCCGATATGCAGCGAAAAGAATACTTTAACAGGTACCTGGCAGCTGGAATATTACGAAAACAGGTCCAACGGAGAAAAGGAATATAATCCCGAGTCAGACAGGCAGGGTGTGGTTTATACCTTTACGGATAACAACAAGGAAGGCAAAATTGAAGGCCATACCGCTGTAAATACGATTTCCGGTAGTTACAAGCTGTCGGACGGATGTACACTAGAAATTACCGCGTTTGGCGGGACAAAAGTGGGAGAGCCCGGGTGGAGTAACAAGGCGTGGCTGTCGGCTTCTGAAAAATACTTTTACCAGATTACAGGTACCAGGTTGCGCATTGGTACTTTCAGCGGAAGTACTCAAATGGTTTTTCAGCTGGTCAAATAGCCCTCTTGCAGGGTATATCTTCTACCGGACGGATATAAATATCTCCGTCCAGGGATAGGATCAGGATTTTATCTCAATCAGAACTCCTGAGCCAGCAGGGTTTCGGAAGATGATTTTTGAGGAGCGTGCAGGTCATTCCTGCAGGCTTCAATTTCGCTGATGAACATGGCTTCTCCCTGATGGTACCAGCTCCGGAAGCGGGCCGACTGGTCAGTATGCCTGGGCAGGTATTCCATGATCACGGAGAGGTCAAAAGTTTGCGAAGAGACTCCGGCTCCGGAAATTACCCCGTCAATGGCGTTGCATTGCTGCTCAAAATGGTGAGGAACAGGTACCATCATCACCGGCTTCCCCAGGTACATAGCCTCACAAACGGATTCAAAACCAGCCGTCGTGACTAATGCTTTACAGGTCGTCAGAAGGTTCAGGTATTTTTCACTGTTGATCTGATGAAAAATAAGGGTGTCGTCCAGGCGCAGCTCTTCTGGTTCATCCGCATTATCCCAAAAGCACTGAAGCTGCACTTTCGGGTGTGCCTTGTGCCAGGAGATGATCTGGTTACTCAGGCTGTGGTGGGTCATGTACACTAGAAAAAAATCGCCTTCGACAGGCTGCAGGTATTGAATTTCTTTTCGCAGCAGCGGTGGAACGACCGTTATTTTAAGATCTTCCCGTGAAGGCAGAGGCCTGAAAGATAGGGCAAGACGCTTGGCAGCAAGCCAGGAAGTAGCTTTGGAATTAAAATTGATAACATTTTTGTCGAACCGGCTATCCACAGGGAAGGTAAATGCGGGATGCAGCAACAGGTACTGATGCGCAATACAGACCATAGGTACCCGGGTGCCATAAACAAGATTGTAGAGGCCGCTATAAATTTCGTAGAAACTGATGATCAGATCGGGCTGTAAATCTTTCACCTTACGATGTATACACCGTAAACTCCGAAGATATTTGGGGAGGTATCCCAGGTGAGTGAGAACGGTTTTTTTTAGATTGATGCCGTTTCCATTGGCATTATAAATAATATTGGGAGCGTCAAAGTCGTAGACTGGTGCCAGGATCTGATCGTAAAAAAAAGATGGAATGACCCGGCCCGGTGATTTCCCGACCATCACACCTGCCACCACATGACCTGCTGACCGTAGCATTTGTCCCAGCGCAATGGCCTGCGTCAAATGTCCTCGCCCTTCACCCTGTACCAGAAATACAATACGCATCATTATCCCAGCCTTTTTTTGTGATCGGTTGAAATACCGGTGAAAGCAACCTGCTTTTCCACGACTCTGAAACTGGTTTCCCGGAAAGGCGGAGCATCTACATCCATTTTTTCCGTTTTGGACATGCTCTGGTTGTAGTATAGCAGATTCCAGTTTCCGTCAAAGTCTTCCACCAGCGCACTTAACGTCTCCACCCAGTCTCCTGAATTCATATACATAATCCCGTCAATTTCTCTCAAAGCCGGCTGGTGTATGTGTCCGCAGATCACCCCGTCACAGCCGCGTGAACGGGCGAGTTCGGTCAGTTTTTCTTCAAAATCGGACATGTAGTTCACCGCCAGTTTTACGGATTGTTTAATCCGCTGCGACAGCGAATAGTAGGGCAGGCCCCGCCATTCGCGGTATTTGTTATAGAATTTGTTTACCCATAGCAAAAAGGTATATCCGATATCTCCCAGGTAGGCAAGCCATTTCAGATGGGTAGTAATGGAGTCAAAAACATCTCCATGTGTTACATAAAACCGCTGGTTACCCGAATTAAGGATATAATCCTTTCTGATCTGAAAATGTTTGCCAAGTCGTAGCGGGATGATCTGATCAAGAAAATCGTCATGGTTTCCACGGATGTAGATCACCTTCGTGTTGTTTTCTTCAATCATTTTCAGTACCCTTTTGAAAAACAGGGTATGTTTCCGTTTCCAGACACCATATTTTTTCAGTTGCCAGGCATCAATGATATCCCCGTTAAGTATCAGTTTTTTGCAGGTATAGCTTTTAAGAAAAGCAGTTACTTCATCTGCCTTGGAACCACCTGCTCCCAGGTGCAGATCCGAAATGATTATCGTTTTGAAATGAGTTTTATCTCCCATGTTACAAATTTTCTCATTTCATATTAACTGGTTATTATCTGCACGTTATCAGTAAGTTAAGTTTGGGTAAGTAAGAAAGGTAAAGGCGCTGGCCGTTCCGCAGAATATTTTGATATAAGAAGGATGCATTTTTATATTTGTAAAAACCAAAGAGGGGAAATGAAGAAGCTAGTTTTACTACTCACACTCATCAGCAGTATTTGCCAGGGCCAAAAGATATATCAGCCGGGCGAGGTTGAAAGCATGGCCGAACCGGCCGGTAGCGGAGCACTGTTGAACGAATTTATTTCGTCGAACGTACAGGTACCTTTCCGGTCCTCCTATCAAGGGATGAATGCGCGGGTTTTTATAAGGGGTGTAGTTGAAACGGATGGTTCCATGTCGGCCATCGAAATTATTAAGGGACAGGATTCCCTGTGCAACCTGGAGGCAATCCGTGTGATGGGACTATATAAAGCCTGGAAGCCGGGCAGGGTGAAAAATGAGCCGGTCCGGCAGTATGTGAATTACAGCATACCTTTCAAAGCCGCTACAGTTGCTGATTTTGATAGTACGGCCTGGGCAATAATCATGTATTACGACAGTAAGTTCAGGAAGCTGGACCAGCCTGCGGGTGCCGAATACCGGAGTGTTCTTCCACTGGATGAGGACGGAAACGTAAAGGCAGACATTGTGTATCACCAGCAGATGGGCAGAGGCAAATGGAAGGAAGTTTCGCGTATACCTTTCAAGAAAGAAGAGTTCTGGTATAGTCACACAGAGACCCCGGCTAAGGATTCCATTGCTGCCTTTAGGCTCTCAGTCGAAGATAATTCGCAGTTGAATTATGTACCTGTTAAGGTGTTTCAAAAGAACGGGAAGCTGCTGGAATACCGCCGGTTTACGGAGAACAGGAAACCGGATCTTATTAAATCGTACTATTTAAGTGGCTTGCTCAGGGAAAGGGATATCTTCTCGGACTCTACGTGCATGAATACCAAATGGTTTCCAAATGGCCAACTGGCGAGTCTGGTGCAGAAATCGGCAGGGAGTGGAGAGTTTTCAGAAGAGCTACAGATTATCCAGGCATTTAAGCCCAACGGAGAGGTACAGGTAAAAGAAGGAAACGGGTGGTGGAGGATTGTGGGTAACCATGGAAAATATGTGGAGCAGGGTGAAGTACAGATGGGCAAACGACACGGAAAATGGATAGGCAAGCTGGCAGACAGTACCGTATTCTATAAAGAGCTTTATGACAAAGGAAAGCTGCTGGAAGGTGTGAGTTATAAGGACGGTAAGGAAAGGACTTATCAGGAGAAAATGATACAGCCCGTTTTTCAGGGAGGGATGCCCGCCTTTTACCAGTTCTTAGGGCAAAATATCGTGTATCCTGCTGATGCGGCCAGGAAAGGGGTGTCCGGAAGGGTTATGATTTCGTTCGTGGTTTGTGAAGATGGCAGCCTGTGTGATTATAAACTGGAAAAAGGAGTAAAATCTGACATAGATCAGGAGGCACTCCGGGTGGTACAGAAAATGGATGGAAAATGGAACCCCGGCGTGTTGCGGGGAGAGAAAGTACGAGTGAAATATAACCTTCCTGTTAATTTTCAATTGCAGTAGCCAAAACCATTCATCATATCCCAAAGCCATTCAGCCGCTTTGGGATTTTTTTAT